>RGQD01000855.1 GCA_010030205.1 Betaproteobacteria bacterium | reverse complement strand
GAGCGGAGGAGGAGGAGGCGGCGGCAGTGGCAATTTTACTATAATTACTTTGCCCTTATGGGCAATACCGGATATATTATATGTAAAGGTAGGAACTGGTGGACTTCCAAACGGCGATGGGGCGCAAAACGCCGGATTTCCTTATTATACCACTGGCGGCGGCGCTGGGTCTGAAACTTGGATATCATTAGCATTAAATGATACTGACATTCCAGCTCGGAATAATCTTTTTGTTTATTTAAAAGGTGGTCTTGGCGGTGGAATTGGCGGTAGCAATCTCACCACCTTTGCGGGCGGTAGTGGTGGATATTCTCAGATAACTTATACTCTTGATTATGCTCCTTTAGCAGGCCTAGCACTTGGTTCAGCATTTGGGGGAATTAGTAATCAAAATAATTATGGCAACTATACTTTTGGAGGCAGTGGTGGAATTGGCGGGACGCCCCCCGGCAAAGACACCTCCAACCTTGTCTCGGCTGTCATGATACAAGGTGGCGCAGGAGGTGGTGCAGTTGGCTACGGCAGCAACACGCCGTCTATTCCAAATGGGGGGAGTATACCTAGTCTAAATACACTGTTTCCGGGTGTTGCTGGTGGTCTTGGCGGCACAACCGGCTACTATGGAGGAACCGGCAATATGCTAAATGGAAATCCTGGTAGCAGCGGATATCAACCAGTTCCGGGATTATTTTATTTTTGTGGTGGCTCTGGTGGTGGTGGTGGTGCAAATTATAGCAGCGGTGCAGGAGTTGTTGGATCTACCGGAGTAGGAGGTGTAGGAGGTAATGGTGGAAATGGTGCGTATGGGTGTGGTGGTGGTGGTGGCGGCGCCGGGTATGGTGTTGGAGCGGGTGGTAAAGGTGGTAGAGGCGGAGATGGATTAGTTGTATCCATTAGCTGGTAAATGGATTAAAAACAATGTCAGATTTCAGTCATTTAGCAAATAATACAAGGGGTGATTTTCAAATATTTTCTCCCAATTCTGTGACCAATGGTGCTAATTGGTATACTTGGCGTAAACCACGAGGCTGTAACTTTGTTCAATTTGTATCACTAGCAGGTGGTGGTGGTGGGGGCGG
>RGQD01000854.1 GCA_010030205.1 Betaproteobacteria bacterium | reverse complement strand
AGTTCAGCTCTCCGTTTGGCGTGGCGGTGGATGCGGCGGGTTACGTTTACGTGGCCGACCAGGGCAATCAACGGTATCGGAAGATCAGCCCGGCGGGCGTGGTGACGACGCTGGCGGGCAGCGGCACCAGTGGTTTCTTGAACGGTACCGCTGCAGCGGCGCAGTTCTCCAATCCAAATTCTGTGGCGGTGGACGCGGCGGGCAACCTCTACGTGACTGAAGATGGGTACAGCGGGATCCGGAAGATTAGCCTGTCGGGCGGGGTGGCGGTGAGCGACGCGGATAGCGCGACGCTGACGGTGGCGCTGAGCGTCAGCAGGGGCACGCTCACGACAACCCTGACCGACGGGGCCACGGTAGCGACCGGGGCGCTCGGGAGCGCTAGCGTGACTCTCAGCGGCACGCCGACGCAACTCAACGCGGCCCTGTTGGCGTTGACCTACCAGGGCACCGCGAACACCACCGGCGCGGACACGCTCACCGTCACCGTGTCGGACGGCACCACGCCCGTCACGTCCACGGCCGCGATCACCGTCACGGCGGTGAATGACGCGCCGGTGGCGGCGGCGAGCACGCTGACGACGATCGCGGAAGACGTCGCGGACGGCAGCAATCCCGGCACGCTGGTGTCGGCTTTGGTGACTAATTTTACGGACGCCGACAGCGGCGCCGTGAAGGGCATCGCCGTGACGGCGGTCGTGACGACGAACGGCACGTGGTACTATTCGACGAACGCGGGCTCGACGTGGACGACGCTGACGGGAGTGAGCACGAGTGCGGCGCGGCTGCTCAAGGGCGACGATGCGAATTACAAAGTGCGCTTCGTGCCCACGGCGAATTTCAACGGCACGGCGACGCTGACGTATCAGGCGTGGGACCAGACGAGCGGGACGGCCGGATCGACGGCGGCGGTGACGACGAACGGCGGCGCCACGGCCTACTCGAGTAACACGGGCACGGGTACGATTACGGTCACGGCGGTGAACGACGCGCCGACCCTCGCGGTGATCACGAATCCGACCGCGATTTTGGAGGACGCGGGTGCGCAGACCGTGAGCCTCACCGGTATCGCCGCAGGTG
>RGQD01000853.1 GCA_010030205.1 Betaproteobacteria bacterium | reverse complement strand
CCGCAGGTGATGGGCCTCAAGGGCTTGTTGTCGCAGTGGTTGCAGTTCCGCCTGTTGACGGTGCGCCGTCGCTTGCAGTACCGCCTCGACAAGGTGCTGCGCCGACTGCATCTGCTCGATGGTTTGTTGATCGTCTTTTTGAATCTGGATGAAGTGATCCGCATCATCCGCACCGAAGACGAGCCCAAGCCGGTGCTCATTGCGCGCTTTGGTCTGACCGATGATCAGGCCGAGATGATCCTCGACACCAAGCTGCGCCATCTGGCCAAGCTTGAGGAAATGAAGATCCGCGAAGAGCAGGCCGAGCTGGCTGCCGAGCGCGATGGCTTGCAGAGCGTGTTGGGCAGCGAAGAGAAGTTGCGTGCCTTGGTGCGCGGCGAATTGACTGCCGATGCCAAGGAATTTGGCGATGACCGGCGCTCTAAGCTGGTGGAGCGCGAAGCGGCGCAAGCCATCGAAGAAGCCGACCTTGTGGTCAATGAACCGGTCACTGTGGTGCTCTCTACGGGCGGCTTTGTGCGCGCCGCCAAGGGCCACGAGATCGATGCAGCATCGCTGAGCTACAAGACGGGCGATGCCTGCCTTGCCGCAGTACGCGGCCGCAGTACACAGCAGGTGGTGTTCCTCGACAGCACCGGTCGCAGTTACAGCTTGCCGGCGCATACGCTGCCGTCGGCGCGCGGCCAAGGTGAGCCCCTGTCGGGTCGACTCGATCCGCCCGATGGCGCACGCTTTGCGGGCGTTGCGGTGGGCGATCCTGAGGACCTGTGGTTGCTGGCCAGCGATGCCGGCTATGGCTTTACCGTGCGCTTATCGCAGCTGCATTCGCGCAATCGCGCCGGCAAGGCCATCTTCAACCTGACCGACGGCGCGCAGGTGTTGCCGATGGTGCCGGTGCCGGCCGCCGATGCGCTGGTGGCTGCGGTCAACACCGAAGGTCGACTGCTGGTGTTCCCGGTCAGTGAACTGCCCGAGATGCCGCGCGGCAAGGGCAACAAGCTGTTCGGCATTCCCACCAAAAAGGCCGAAGCCCGCGAAGAGTTGCTGGTGGCGGTGGCGGTAGTGCCGGCCGGTGGCAAG
>RGQD01000852.1 GCA_010030205.1 Betaproteobacteria bacterium | reverse complement strand
GTTCGCAACAGGACGGCACATGGCGCACAAGGTGTTCAGCGCCCCTTATGAGGTGGACGAGGTGACCGGGCTGGTGCGCCAGGTGTACGACGGCCGGGTGGTCTTCCACGACGGCGATGCCCGCATCACCGACGGGATGACGGTGCATCACGTCGGCGGCCACACCATGGGCCTGCAATTTGTGCGCGTCTTCACGCGGCGCGGCTGGGTGGTCGTCGCATCGGATGTTGCGCACTTCTACGAAGGCTTCGAGCACACCCGCCCGCTGCCGCTGGTCTACAACGTCGGGGACATGGTGGCAGGCTTCTCGCGGCTGCGTGACATGGCCCCAACCGAAGACCACATCGTGCCCGGACATGATGCGCTGGTCATGCAGAAGTACCCTGCACCAAGCCCTGAACTGCAAGGCATTGCCGTGCGTCTGGACGTTGCCCCGCGAACCGTTGCAAAAAAGGAAACTCATGTCCAAGCGCAGCATTAGCGATATCGGCGTCCTCACGCTGGGCGCGGTCGGCCTGGCCGCCACTACGCTAGGAACCTTGGCAGTGGTGTCGCGTTACACGCTGTCGCTGCCCATCAGCTTTTCCGACGAAGTGGTGACCTATCTGGTGGTCTGGGCGCTGCTGATCGGTGTCGGTCTGGGTGAGCGCGAAAACACCCACATCCGGGCGACCATCGTGCTCGAGATGCTGGGGCCGCGTGCACAGCGCTGGTGCGAATTCGCCACGCTGCTGCTGACGGTGTCGTTCGCCCTGGTGATGATCTGGTGCGGCGGCCTCATCACCTACCAGCGACTCGCATTGGGCGAAGTGTCGGCCACGATCTTGCAGTTTCCACAGTGGATCGCCCGTGCGTCAATCTTGGTCGGGTTCGCTCTTGCGCTGGTTGCCACGCTATCGCGCCTGCGCCGACCGGCGGCGCGGGTTGAGGCCATCGTATGAGCGACTATCTGCCGATCGTGCTGATGGTCGCACTGCTCGCGATCGGCTCGCCCATCTACATCGCGCTGGGGCTGAGCGCGCTTGCCGGATTCCTTCTGGCCGACATCCCGATCCTGGCATCGGCCGAGATTGCCTACAA
>RGQD01000851.1 GCA_010030205.1 Betaproteobacteria bacterium | reverse complement strand
CGCCCGCCGACCCGCGCTGTGCCCATCACCAAGCCGTCTGCAGCGCCATCCATGCCGGCCATCGCTGGTTTGGCCAAGCCGCCGTATTCGACCCAGCTGCCACTGTCGATCAGCGTGTCTAGCGCCTCGCGAACCGTCAATCGGCCTCGGCCGCGCTGTCGCGCCACGGCGTCGGGCCGTGCGGCGTCCAGAATCTCAAGCTGCGCATCGAGCAGGCGTTGCAGGTCCGGCCGGGCCGAATCTGCAGCCCGCGCTGCCGTCACTTGGTCCGCTCTCGGAAGACGCCCATCGCCTTGGGGTCGCGCACCGAACTCAAGGTCGCCAGCGCGATCTCGTCGGCACCAATGCCGGTGTGGTTGGTGGGGGTGAAGGTGATCGGCCCGAGCAGACCGGGGTAGCCCTTGACGTTGTCCATCGCGCGCTTGATCTTGTCGGGGTCGAAGGACTTCTCACCTTCGATCACCACCTTGAGCAGGTGCAGGAAGTCGTAGTACGGGCTCATCGTCACCGCCACCTCCAGCCCCTTGGCCTCGGGGTAGGCGGCGAGCTTCTTCGCGAAAGCCACTTGGCGCGGGCCGGGCGACTCCTTGTCGGTCCAGGTCAAGGCCTTGTAGTGCGTGCCGCTGGCGCCGACCAGCGCCTCGGCGGGCACCAGGTCGAGCAAGCCCTCGAGGAACAAGCCGTTGTGGCCCGCCACTTTGGGGTACCACTTCTGGCTGTGCATCGCATTGAAAGCCATTGCGGCGTTCGGCGTGTTGGCGACCCAGGCCAGCACGCCCTCAACGCCAGCCTTGCGCAGGTTGCTGATGTAGGAGTTCAGGTCGGGTGCGTTGATCGGGTAGACCTCGACCGCCAGCGCCGTCAAGCCACGGCGCTTGAGCGAAGCGCGGCAGGCGTTGGTGGCTTGCTCGCCGAAGGCGGTGTTCTCCTGCAGGATGCCGATTTTCTTCAGCTTGAGCGTGTCGGCGAGGTAACGCACCGCCGCTTCGCCCTGGTGGTCGGTGTTGTACGAACACTGGTAGTGGAACGGGTACTTGGCGCCGTCGGCCAGGTCAGCGGCAAACGCATAGGTCGACTGCA
>RGQD01000086.1 GCA_010030205.1 Betaproteobacteria bacterium | reverse complement strand
ACGCTGAGCGCAAGGCGCGACGACGGCACACCGACCGGCGCGGTGTTCATCCCCTTTGCCTATGCCGAGGCGGCGGCCAATCTGTTGACCCACGCAGCGCTAGACCCGACCGCCAAGATCCCGGAGTTCAAGTACTGCGCGGTGCGGGTCGAGCGGGGCGGTGAGTTGCCGACGCCAGCCGCTTATGGGTTGAGCTTGGAGGGGTCGGGTCTGAATCGGGCGGGCTGACAGGCCAGCGCAGCGCGCCATCGGCGAAGACAGCGTCGATCTGCCTGCGGAACGCGCCGCCCGCAGACCTTGCGTCTGCACCGATAGAGCTGATGTGAGCACCATGCCCAGCGGTGCAGCTGCTTGACGCCAGCAGAGGGTTTCATGCCGTGAAATTTGGACGGCCAGGATCGGCGATACCATCGGCGCAAACTTGGGCAATCAGGAATGGCGCCGCTTGCTCCACCACTGCCATGATTCTTTTTCGACGGTCCTGCACGACGCTAAAGTGCTTGGCCTTGGCTTGATCGAATCCATTCGACGGAATTTCGCAGATCTTCAACTCCAGAGGGAAATGGCGATGCTCAGATCATTGACGACTGCGCTGGCGACGGTACTGGTGGCGGGCTGCGCAACATCTGCGCATGTGCCCGATGCAGCAAGGTCAGCGTTGGCGCCTACCGGCAAGCTTCGCGCCGGCATGAACCTGGGCAATTCGCTGTTCACGACGAAGGACGCTGCGACTGACGAGTTGCGCGGCGTGAGCGTGGACTTGATGCGCGAGTTGGCGTCTCGTCTCGGCGTGCCTGTCGTCTTCGTCGTCCACGCCACACCGGGCGATGTGGCGGATGCGGTGGACCAGGACACATGGGATGTCGCCATCCTCGCGATCGCGCAGGCACGGGCCCAGACGATTGCGTTTTCCCCTGCGATCACCGAGATCGAGGCGACTTACGTGGTGCACAAGGATTCGGTGCTCAGGTCGGTCGAACAGGTCGATGCGTCTGGCATCCGAATTGCCGCGCCGGAAAAAGCGGGGTATGAGCTTTACCTGACGCAAACACTTCGCAACGCCACGCTGATTCGAACGAAGGCGGGCTCAGCGTCTAGCGATCTGTTCAAGGAGCGGCGCGCGGATGCGTTGGCAGGGCTGAAACCGGACTTGCTCAAGGCCATGGGCAAGATGCCAGAGGCGCGAATGCTCGAAGGCAAGTTCATGACCGTGAACCACGGCCTTGGCACGCCTCGCGCGCGGCGCGCGGCGGCCGAGTATCTGAAAGCCTTCGTTGAAGAAATGATTGCCTCCGGCTTTGTGGCGCGCTCGATCGAGCGGCACGGCGTGCAGGGGCTGACGGCAGTAAAGTAGAGTGCAACGCTGTCCTGCAGCCCTGTCCTAGCGCAGTCGGCGTGCAGGGTTGAGCGCGTTGTCGGCCGGGCAGGTTCTTGCGAATGTGACCCATTGAGAAGGAGAGGCTACATGGCCGATTTGATACGCGTAGGATTGGTTGGGGCGACGGTGACCGAGTTCGGCAGCGGCTGGGGTTCCGGCGCGCATGTGCCGGCATTGAAGGCCGTGCCCGGGTATCAAATCAAGGCAGTGTGCACGGCGCATCAGGCCACCGCGAAGGCCTCCGCCGCAGCCTTTGGCGCTGAGCTCGCATTCGACAACATCGACGCCATGGTGGCGAGCAGCGAGCTTGATCTGGTGTCGGTGGTGGTGCGCGTGCCGCTGCATCACCAGATCGTGATGAAGGCGCTGGGCGCAGGCAAGGCGGTGTACTGCGAGTGGCCGCTGGGCAACGGCCTGAAAGAGGCGCAAGAAATGGCGGACCTCGCGAAGCGGATGGGCTTGGCCACCATGTGCGGCCTGCAATCGCGCAGCGACCCGACGATTCGCTATGCGAAGGACCTGGTCGCGCAAGGCTATGTCGGCGACGTGCTCTTTGCCGATCTGCGGATCACACCGGCTTCGCAACTCGAGCGCGGCAATGGCCGCATCTGGCAAGGACTGGCGAAAAACGGCGCCAATCCGCTGACGATCCCCGGCGGTCACAGCATGGACGCGATGCTGTTCATCCTCGGCGACATGGCCGAGGTGTCGGCGCGAATCGCCACGCGCATCACGCAATGGCACAACACCGATACCGGTGAAACCATGACGGTGGACGCGCCAGACGCGGTGAGCGCGATCGGCAAGCTCGCCAGCGGCGTTGAGGTCAATGTCCAGATCGCCACCGCACCCACCGCAGCACCGGGCTATCGGCTGGAAATCTATGGCCGCAAGGGCAGCCTCGCGGTGACGTCGAGCTCGGTCAATATCGGTCCGAACAAGCTGTTTGGCGCACAAGGCAAGAACAACCTGGCCGAGTTGCCGGTGCCGGAGAGCTACAGGGCCGCGCCCGCGAACACGCCTGCAGGGCCGCCGCAAAATGTCGCCCATGCCTACGCGCGATTTGCGAAAGTCTTTCACAGCCGGGCGGGCATAGACCCTGATTTCGACACGGCGCTGGGCATCCATCGATTGATCGACGCGATCGAACGCTCGGCACGCGAACGGCGCTGCATTGATTTGTAGGGTGCGAACTCGGGGTTCAAGCCCGCCCCAAAGCCTCCAGTCTTTCCTCTCCCAAAGGCGTCAATCGATCATGGCACTTCAGAACATCAACCCGATCAACGACCAGCTGGCCGACATCATCGTTCGCGCCAACGAGCCCTGGATCGAAACTTCGCCCGGCATGGCCTGGACCAAGGTGCTTTGGACAGGTGCTGAAACCGGCCGCTGGGTGGCTTTGTACCGATGGAACAAAGGCTACGTCGCGCCACCGCACAAGCATTTGTCGGATGCCCACACCTATGTGCTCAAGGGCAAGCTGCAGATTCGAGGCGGCGTTCTGGAAGCCGGCGACTACGACTACGAACCCAATGGTGTGCTGCACGGCGAGACCACCGCGCTGGAAGACACCGAGTACCTGTTCGTTTGCGAAGGGCCGGTGGTCTTTTTCAATGAAGACGGGCTGACGGCTTACAAGAGCTGGGAAGAATTGAAACGGCTGAAAGACTCGGCCGATGCGAAGCGCCAGGCCTCATCGGCCTGAGCCGGAGGCTTGCAGCTGTTCAACCCCTGCGCAAGCGGCGGCAGGCGCCAGTCTTTCAAAGGTCAGGTGCATAGCGTTTGGCCATTTCTTCCTGAGTCTCAGGCGCGATCTGCAGGCCGGTCTGGTCGGCGATCATCTTGCCGATCGTCGGCAGCCTTGACCTGGCAACCAGTGCGGTCTGATCCCACAGCTTTGACCGCATCAAGGCTTTGGCGCAGTGCAGATACGCGGCTTGTACCGAAACGCGAATCACGAGTTTTGGCGCGCGTTTTTCCGTGCTGCAGCTGGCGATGTCGGCGGGCGATTGCGACAAGCTGGCGCTGCCGTTGATTCGCAGCGTTTCGTCAAACCCTGGGATCAGAAACAAGACCCCGACCTTGCCGGTGTTGATGATGTTTTCTAGCGAATCCAGGCGGTTGTTGCCAGGCGCATCGGGTATCAGCAAAGTCTGCGCGTCGATGACTTTCACGAAACCCGGCTCACCGCCTCGGGGCGAGGCGTCGAGCTGGTGTTGGTCATCCGTGGTGGCGAGCATCAGGAACGGCGACAGCGCAATGAAACTGCGGCAATGGACGTCTAGGTGTTGAATCTCCTTCTGCACGGCACGCCCTTGGGGCGCGGCGTAGAGTTGGCGAAGGTCGGCGATGGTCTGGATATTCATCTGCTGTTGCTCCTGGGCTGGGTTTTTTTGGTGTGAGCCGAGTGCCGATCGATTGGCCGGTTGGCCGGTTGGCCGGTTGGCCGGTTGGCCGGTTGGAAAATCCGACTTGAGCAAGTTTTAGCACAATGGAGTGTCGTCGGCGCCGACAAGCGCGCGCTTCAGTCTCAGCTCAGAGTGGATATCCGCTGTGCAAAGCCCTCGACGGCGTGCCAGTCCGTGAAGTCTGTACAGCCTTTTGGATCCGTGGGGCCGTTTGTCAACCACATGATGAGCCTGATGACCTGCCGGTCGATGAACCGGTACCGCAGATAGTCAATCTTGCCCGCGAAGACGCCGACTTCTCTCGGCGCCCAGGTCGTCTTGCGCCTGAAGGTCTGCAGGTACGGGTTGGACTCTGGCCTGTCCTTGCCGACCTTCCTAGCGACAACGTTGACCGAGAAGAATGCGCTGGGCTTGCCGTCGAGTGCTGCGCGCTTGGATTCGATGAATCGATAGACATCGGGGCGGTGCTTGCCGTAGCGGATGCTTGCGCCGATGACGATGGTGTCGAACGGCGCCAGATCGCAGGTCTTGCCGTCGCCGATCTCGAACAGCGTCATGGTGCATCCTGCAGCTTCAAGCACCTGCTGAATTCGGCCGCAGATCTTCAGTGTTTGCCCATCGACCGTTGAATAAGCCATGAGGGTGCGCAACATGATTTTCAAAGCCTGACGTCTATGGTGAGCGCACGAATGATGGACAAGCGCTTGAAAGAAAGCTTAGCCCGCGGCTCGCATCAGAATGGCCCGCTGGACGCACAGCAGCACGCGCTTCTGTTGGTAGCCCACGAAGCCTTCGTAGCTGATGGGGTCGAAGCCCAATTCCTTGCCGATGGAAAACGGTGGCGTGGGCAGGAGTTTGGGATTTCCAAGGCGTTCCAGATGTTCCCGCGTCAGCGACCAAGCCGGGTCATTGAATTCGCTGGGCCAACTGTCAGTGATCAGAATATCGACAGCATCGCTTGGGCTGCGATTGAAAACGACATGGCGACGCTCTGAATGGAACTCAGTGCCGCAAAAATGCGCAATTCTGATGCCCAAGACCGACGCCAGCGCATGCCACGACTGAAAAACGTTGGTGGGTGGACCCCAGAGCCCGACTCTTGCGTTCTCAATCGGCCGAATCTTGGCGTCGATGTAGTAGGCGTCTGACAGAACTTCGCAGGGATGGGCCTTGCTCGACATGGCGTTGATAACGGGCCGTGACGATGCTGCAGCGAACTCCCGCAGCCGCTCATGATTTGACTCGCGCACAACGTACATCGCGTAAAACGGATCAAGATAAGCTGCCAAGTCAGACGGCCGCTCGTTTGTCTTCAAGAGATTGGGCAACTCGGTATAGGCGAGTCCGAGTTCGCGGAAGGCTTCGATGAAGGTCGTCCGCGTTCGAATGCCATTGCCTTCAAACGACCATCCAACCGTGCCAGACAGAGGCCTGGGCTTTGCATTCGCCATCGCCCATATCGCGCGAACTTCGGTTGCTGAAAGATTATCGATGTCGAGAAGGTTCATGGAGGGCTGATGTTTCGACTGACCGCCGCGTCAAAGCAAGCAGGGCCAGCGCGCTCGGTGCGGACGCGGGTGATGCTGCGGGTGATGCCGCGGGTGGTGCCGCACGCTACCAGTGCAGTGATTTGGCGTGTTCATGCGTGTACTCGGCAATCGGGCCGACATGTGTGGCCGACCCTGCAAGTCGCGACTCGTGCTGAACGTATGCGAATGCGTCATGACTGCGCGCAGGGCTCATCTCGACTGGCTCGACCTCGATGGTGATGCGCCTGTAGCCACCGGGCTCACCCACTTTTTCCAGGCTGTCCATGGCTGCCAATTCAGTCGCGGACACTTCAAAGAGCTGACCGAGCACCTGGTGGCCTGAACCTGGCGCAGCCAGCAGGCAAGGCAGTTGGCCATTCGCCAAGAACAGCGGGTAAGGCTGAACCGTTCTGTACCTGCCAGGCACACGCCGACCCTTGTTCACATGGAAATTCGGGAAGCCCTCTTTGAGCGAGCCATAAACGAACAGCAGGTGCATGGAATTTTGAGCGACTTGTGGCGTGGTGAAGCCGGGCATGTTGTTTGCAGCCTGGACGTTTGAGTTGTGGGGTCCGCACCGCAGGCTTGCAGCCTAGCAGGTCCGATCAGAACATCTTGTGCGCCAGCGCTTGCGCAGCGGTGATTGATCGCATAAACTGTATAAAAACACAGTAATCATTGAGCGCCCCAAGGCCGGCCGAAGCCGGCCGCCCCCCGTAGGGATCAAGCCGCAAAGCCACATTTGCTTGAGAGATATTGCGCTGCACTGACAGTCCTGCTGTCGTTGCCGTGCTGACATGAGGCCTGAGATGTCGACTGCCACCCGCGCCGCCGGGCAGCTCCCGGCCTATGCCGAGCTGCACTGCCGCAGCAACTTCAGCTTCCTGACCGGGGCCTCTCACCCGGAGGAGTTGGTCGCTGCGGCGCAGTTGCGCGGTTATGCGGCGCTGGCGATCACCGACGAGGCTTCGCTGTCGGGCGTGGTACGCGCCCATGGCGAGGCCCAGCGTTTGGGCCTGCACCTGATCGTTGGCGCGCAGATGCAGTTGCAGACCGCGGCCCAGGCTTCACCCGGCAGCAGCGCATCTCAGGCCTCGTCGGTGCTCACTGGGCAGGTCGGCCCACGCTTGGTGTTGCTGGCGCAGAACCGCCGCGGCTACGGCAACCTGGCGCAGTGGATCAGCGTGGCCCGGCGCCGCGCGCCCAAGGGTCAGTACCTGGCGCAGCCGTCCGACCTGGAGGGGCGGGTGCCCAACGCGCCTTACCTGGCCGGCCTGCCGGGCTGTTTTGCGATCCTGTTGCCCGAGGCCCTGCAGTCCTTCGAGACCATGTTCGCCCACGCGATGTGGCTCAAGACCTGGTTCGGGGCTGAGCGCTGCGCCATCGCTGTCGAACTGCTGCACCGGCCGCACGACGCGCTGCGGCTCGAGCGGCTGCCGCGGGTCGCCGAGCTCATCGGCCTGCCGCTGGTGGCTTGCGGCGATGTGCTGATGCACTCGCGCTCGCGCAAGCCGCTGCAGGACTTGCTGACGGCCACACGCTTGAACCTGCCGGTGGCCGACTGCGGGCTGGCGCTCGAGCCCAATGCCGAGGCCCATCTGCGTTCGCGTGCTCGCCTGGCCGCGCTGTATCCGAGCGAGTGGCTGGCCGCGACGCTGTCGATCGCAGCGGGCTGCGCGTTCTCGCTCGCCGAAGGCCGGCCACAGCCCGACCAGCTGGTTACGCGCATTGACCGAGGCGGGCGTGAAGCGACGTTTTCCGGCGGGTGAGCTGCCGTCGGTGCGCAAGACGATTGAGCATGAGCTCGCGCTGATCGCGCAGCTCGGCTTCGAGCCTTATTTCCTGACGGTGGCCGATATCGTGCAGTGGGCGCGCCACGAGCGCGGCATCTTGTGCCAGGGCCGTGGCAGCGCGGCCAATTCGGCGGTGTGCTTTTGCCTGGGCGTGACCGAGGTCGACCCGGCGCGCGCCAATCTGTTGTTCGAGCGCTTCATCAGCGCCGAGCGCAACGAGCCGCCCGACATCGACATCGACTTCGAGCACCAGCGCCGCGAGGAGGTGATCCAGTACATCTATCGCAAGTACGGCCGCCACCGCGCGGCGCTGACCGGTGTGGTGATCAGCTACCGGCCGCGCAGTGCGTTGCGCGATGTCGGCCGCGCGCTCGGGCTGGACCTGGACCGCATCGCCGCGGTCTCGCGCGGTCAGCAGTGGTGGGTCGACACCCCGGCGTCACCGCCTGGCGCGCCAGCGGCGGTGCTCGGGCGTGCCGGCGCCAGGCGCGGCCGGACCATCGCACCCGAGCGCTTGCAGGCGCAAGGCCTCGATCCGGACTCGCTGGTCTGCCGCCAGTGGATGGCGCTGACGCAGCAGCTGATCGGCTTCCCGCGCCACCTCAGCCAGCACCCGGGCGGCTTCGTGATCGCCCG
Source organism: Betaproteobacteria bacterium (assembly GCA_010030205.1). Taxonomy (GTDB): domain Bacteria; phylum Pseudomonadota; class Gammaproteobacteria; order Burkholderiales; family Burkholderiaceae_C; genus Pseudaquabacterium. Next base: position 8,504 of record RGQD01000086.1, on the reverse strand, counting down.
CGACGATATCTCGCGCCTGGTGCCGGTGGAGAACGCCGCGATGGACGGGCGCACCGTGATCCAGTGGGACAAAGACGACCTCGACACGCTGGGGCTGATCAAGGTCGACATCCTGGCGCTGGGCATGCTCAGCGCGATCCGCCGCGCGCTGACGATGGTGGGCGACAAGCTGGGCTTGCCGGGTTTCGACATGCAGAGCGTGCCGGCCGAGGACGCACCGGTCTACGAAATGCTGTGCCGCGGCGACAGCGTGGGCACTTTCCAGGTCGAGAGCCGAGCCCAGATGAGCATGTTGCCGCGGCTGCAGCCGCGCACCTTCTACGACCTGGTGATCGAGGTCGCGATCGTGCGGCCTGGGCCGATCCAGGGCGGCATGGTGCACCCGTACCTGCGCCGGCGCTCGGGCCAGGAGCGGGTCGACTATCCCAGCGACGAGGTGCGCCAGGCGCTCGAGCGAACGCTGGGGGTGCCGATCTTCCAGGAGCAGGTGATGCAGCTGGCGATCCTGGCGGCCGACTTCAGCCCCGGCGAGGCCGACAGCTTGCGCCGGGCGATGGCAGCCTGGAAACGCAAGGGCGGCATCGGGCCTTTCCACGAGCGGCTGGTCGGTCGCATGGTGGCCAAGGGCTACCAGCCCGAATATGCCGAGCGCATCTTCAAGCAGATCGAGGGCTTTGGCGAGTACGGTTTCCCGGAGAGCCATGCCGCGAGCTTTGCGCTGCTGGTCTATGTCAGCGCCTGGCTCAAGCACCACCACCCGGACGCGTTTCTGGCAGCGCTGCTCAACAGCCAACCGATGGGCTTTTACGCCCCGGCTCAGCTGGTGCGCGATGCGCGCGAGCACGGCGTGCAGGTGCTGCCGGTGGACGTGCTGCGCAGCGAATGGGAGACAGTGTTGGAGACCGTGCCTGGGACCGTGCCTGGGACGGCGCCGCCTGGACTTCGCCCGGTGCGCCTGGGCTTGAACCGCCTGATCGGATTTGCGCAAGCCGACGCGCTGCGCCTGGTGGCCGCCCGCAACCAAGCGCGGGGCCAGGCACCGCCGGGCGGTGGCCCAGCGTTTGCCAGCGTCGAAGACCTGGCGCGCCGTGCCGGGCTCGATGGCCGCGCGCTGCAACTGCTGGCCCAGGGCGATGCGTTGGCGCCACTGGTCGGCCACCGCCACCAAGCAGCCTGGGCCGTGCGCGGCATCGACACCCAAGCCACCGCGATGCTCAGGGCCACCCGCACCCAGGAGCTGCCCGCCACGCTGGACGCGCCTGCGGCTGGCTTGGCCGTGCTGGCCGATTACCGCAGCACCGGGCTGTCGCTGGGCGCCCATCCGCTGGCGCTGCTGCGCGACCAGCTCAGCGCGTTCAAGGTCCAAGCTGCGGCCGTGCTGGCGCTGTGCCGTCACGGCCAGCTGGCGCGTGCGTCGGGGCTGGTCACCCACCGCCAGCGGCCCGAGACCGCCAAGGGCGTGGTCTTCGTCACTCTCGAGGACGACACCGGCGCGGTCAACGTCATCGTCTGGCCTGCGGTGGCTGCAGCCCAGCACCAGCCGCTGCTCGCGGCCACGCTGCTGACGGTTTACGGCGTCTGGCAGCGCGAAGGTGAGGTGCGGCATCTGATCGCGCACCGGCTGGTCGATCATTCGGCCTTGCTGCAAGGCCTGGTCAGCAAGAGCCGGGACTTCCACTGAGTGCTTGGGGTCGCCGCCCGCGACGACCGTCCCGCCTGCTTACACTGCGGCGCATGCTCTACCTGCTGTCACCTGCCAAGACCCTGGACTACAAGACCCCGCTTGCCAGAGGCGTCGCGGCGCGCGCCACCGAGCCGCTGCTCGTGAACCGCGCGGCCGAGCTGATCGTGCAGTTGGCGCAGCTCGCGCCGCCCCAGGTGGCGCAGCTGATGGACTTGTCCGACGAACTGGCGGCGCTCAATGTCGGCCGATACGCCGCCTGGTCGACACAGGCCACGCCCGACAACAGCCGGCCTGCGGCGCTGGCATTCGACGGCGATGTCTACCGCGGGCTGGACGCAGGCACGCTCAAGCCGGCTCAACTCGATTGGGCGCAAGACCACCTGGTGATCCTGTCGGGCTTGTACGGTGTGCTTCGCCCGCTCGACCGGCTGCAGCCCTACCGGCTGGAGATGGGCACCAAGCTGGCCAACGGCCGTGGCCGTGATCTCTACGCTTTCTGGGGCGACACGCTGGCGCAGTACCTGGACACACGGCTGGCGGATGACGCGGTGCCGGTGGTCGTCAACCTCGCGTCGCAGGAGTATTTCAAGGCTGCCGGCCGCAAAGCCCTGGCCGCGACAGTGGTCGACTGCGTGTTCGAGGAGTGGGCGCGCGGGCAATACAAGGTGATCAGTTTCTTCGCCAAGCGCGCGCGTGGCCTGATGGCACGCTGGGCGGTGCAGCACAAGGTCGACACGGTCAGGAAACTCGAACGCTTCGACGCTGAGGGCTACGCATTTGACGCCGGTGCGTCCACGCCGGGTCGGCTGGTTTTCCGCCGCCGCGCCGTCGAATGAGTCGCTTGACGATTGGGCGGCGGGTAATGGCCGGTAGGGGTTGACTCGCGCCGGACAAGGTTCCCGGCCGCTGCCAAAATGCGGCGATGAGCGCGCAAGCCGTCACCGCTGAACTCAGGCAATGGATCGTCGAGCAGGACCAGTCCGGTTGCCGGCTTGAAGACATCCTGGCCTCGATGCGCGCCAGCGGCTGGGCCGATGAGGTGGCGGTCGCTGCGCTGCACAGCACGCTGCAGCAGTCCGTCGTCCAGCGAGGCATCGCCCCGTCGGTTGTCGCACCCTCTGCTGCCGCGCTGCCCGAGCCGGCGTTGGCGGGGTCGCCCAACCATGTCTGGGCCGGCGACCGACAGGTCAGCATCTTGTTCACACTGCAGCACCCGCGGGTGGTGGTGCTGGGTGGGTTCTTGTCCGACGACGAGTGCGATGCGCTGGTCGCGGCTGCCGCGCCGCGGATGTCGCGATCGGAGACGGTGGTCCACGAGACCGGCGGCAACGAGATCAACGCCGCGCGTACCAGCCAGGGCATGTTCTTTGGCCGTGGTGAGTCGCCGCTGTGCAAGCGCATTGAAGCCCGTATCGCCGCGCTGCTGAACTGGCCGGTGGTCAACGGCGAAGGCCTGCAGGTGCTGCACTACCGCCCTGGCGCCGAGTACAAACCTCACCACGACTACTTCGACCCGGCCCAGCCTGGCATGGCCGCAGTGCTGGCGCGGGGTGGGCAGCGCGTGGGCACCTTGGTGATCTACCTCAACACCCCGGATCAAGGGGGTGGGACCACTTTCCCGGATGTCGGCTTGGAGGTGGGGCCGATCAAAGGCAACGCCGTCTTCTTCAGCTATGACCGGCCGCAGGCTGCCACCCGGTCGCTGCACGGCGGTGCACCGGTGCTGGCTGGCGAAAAATGGGTGGCCACCAAATGGCTGCGGGCGGGTGAGTTTGTTTGACTCAGGCAAAGGCTGCGGGCGGGCTTGTCAACCGGGCGCCGAGCCTTCGCGTTAAAATTTTTCGGCTGAAGCAATTCGCTTCTTGCACTTCCAGGAAGAACACCATGAACAAACTCATCGCTGCATTGATTGCCGCCACCTTCAGTCTGGGTGCATTGGCGCAGGCTGCCTCACCGGCGGCACCTGCTGCACCTGCTGGGCAGTCAGCTCAGCAGTCGCAGTCGGCTGCCGAGCCGACCAAGAAGGCCAAGAAGGCCAAGAAGGCGAAGAAGGCCAAGAAGGCCAAGGCCGCCGCAGCCTGAGTTTGACGCTCGCCGGTCACGGATCGGCTTTGCCTGAAGCCCGGCACTTGCCGGGCTTTGTTGCGTCTGGGCCACGCAAGATGGCTTGTCGCGTCCAGCTTTGCGCTCACAGCGTCACTGTTTCGCCGTGCTGCGGCACCCGCGCTGCCCAGCCCAGTTCGTCCTTGATCCGCAGCCGCAAAGTGTCGGCGGCGTCGGGCTCGCCGTGTACCGCGAAGGTCGGTTGCGGCTTGCCGCGCATCTGTCCTCGCGTTGCGGCACGCGCAGCAGCTTGCGGTGCTGGCGGTAGAGCTCGGTGACCAGGTTGGCGATTGGGCTGTCGACAAAGATCGGCAGCGAAGCCGTTATCTCACCGGCCTGTTTCAGTCGCTGCAGCACCAGCACCAGCACCAGCGCTTGCGCGCGCCCTACCGCAAACGACGGGCACAGCAATTGGTCGCCGCAGTGGATGGTCTCACGGACGATGCGCGCGAGCTAGCCCGGTGCGGCTTGGCTGGCCTCCAACGGATGGCGGCGGTTGCCGTATGTCGATTCGACCAACAACACATCGGCCGGAGGCAGCGGCTGCGGCAGTGACATCAGCAAGTCTTGTAGGCCTCAGCGCTCGCCTTGGTGGGCTTGGTACTCGAAGAACATCTGTCCGCCAAACGCCAGCGTGCCCATCAGCACCGTGCCGCCCAGCAGCAACGCGAGCACGACGCCTATCACCGCCCCCCAACCGCTGTGCTGGACTGCTTCGCCAGGGTTGAAGCGGGCTGACCATTTCTCGTCAGAGCCCAGCCCTGTGACGATCGCCGTCAGCATGCCCGCCGAGAGCATCAGCCCGAGCAGCGGGATCAACAGCCAGGCAACCTGGTCGTCCTGCCCCAGGTTGTGCATCCGCAGTGCGCCGGCCGCACCCAGCAGTGTGGGCAAAGGGTGCAGCCAGGCCAGCAGGTCGCGCTTGCCGTGAAGATAGAAACGATGGGCGCCCAGGCTGCCCAGCAGCAATGCCAGCCAGGTCGCCAGGGTCTTGGATTTGTGTGTCATGCCGGCAATCCATCAGACGCCGGTGCTGGCCTTGCGTGGCCGTGTCCCAGCGAGCGCTGCATCAACACCACATCGAGCCAGCGGTCGAACTTCCAGCCCGCGGCCTTGAGCACACCGCAGTGCTCGAAGCCCAGCGCCGCATGGACGCCGATCGAGCCGGCGTTGTCCGCATCGCCGATCACCGCGAGCATCTGTCTGGCGCCTGCGGCCTCACAGCGACCGACCAGTTCGGTCAGCAGCAGCCGACCCAGGCCTTGGCCGCGGGCTTGGGCAGCCAGATAGATCGAGTTTTCCAGGCAAAAGCGGTAGGCGCGTCGCGGCCTGAAATGGTTGGCATAGGCATAGCCCAGCACTTGCTCGTCGACCTCGGCCACCAGCCAGGGCAAGCCCTTGGACAGCACATCGTCGCGGCGGCGCGCCATCTCGGCCTCGTCGGGGGCTTCGATCTCGAAGGTGCCGGTGCCGTGCAGCACGGCGTGGGCATAGATCGCGGTGATCGCGGGCAAGTCGTCCAAGGTGCTTGGGCGGATCAGCAAGGCAGGAGTGTTCATCGTCTGTGCAGTGTCGGTCAAGCCGGGTCACTCGGCTTGCGGCGTCGCAGTTTATAATGTTTGGTTTTCGGCGACGGCCGGTGGCAACACCGGCGTATCTTCGGCGTCGAGACCTTGATGTTCAGAGATTCGGAGCATCCGGATTACCCGGAATGCCAGACTACCGGACTAGCGGATTAGCGGATTACCGGACATCCGGGGATCCGGGCATCCAGGTATCCGGGCGTTTGGACATTTGGACATCAAGATACAGCGCTGCGGCATTGCAAGGCTTTTTTGAGAGCCTGTGCTGTCCGCAGTGAACCTGATGGATCGGCCCCGAGTGTCTCCGGGGCAGGTCTGTCGCCCACGAATTTATTTGGAAAATCAACATGGTCGTCATTCGACTCGCTCGTGGCGGCGCCAAGAAGCGCCCGTTCTACAACATCGTGGTCGCTGACTCGCGCGAACGTCGCGATGGCCGCTACCTCGAGCGCCTCGGGTTCTACAACCCGATGGCCGCCGGTGGCGAGCAGCCGCTGCGCGTCGCACTCGACCGCGTCAGCTACTGGGCCGGCGTGGGCGCGCAGTTGTCGCCCACCGTCAAGCGCTTGGTCGGCGATGCCGCCAAGGCCCAGGTTGCAGCGGCTGCGCCAGTCGCCGCCTGAGCGGTCTTGAAGGCCTGCGCTGCGCGCTGCCATGACGCCGCCCGGCGACCCTGACGAGCTGGCCTTCCCCGACGACGCGATCGAGGTTGGCCGTGTGCTCGGAGCCTGGGGCATCAAGGGCGGGATCCGCGTCCAGCCCTTCTCCAAAGACCCGGAAGCGCTGCTGTCGGCCAAGCGCTGGTTCATTCGGCCGCCAGAAGGGCTGGGCGCGAAGCTGGGCGTGTTGTCTTTTCCGCCTTCTTTGCGCGTCACGCACAGCAAGGTGCACGGCGACAGCGTGGTCGCCACAGCGCAGCAACTGCCCGACCGCAATGCCGCCGAGGCGATGCAGGGCGCGCGGATCTTCATTTCGCGATCGAATTTCCCCAGCGCCGGTGACGGCGAGTTTTACTGGATCGATCTGATCGGCTTGGCCGTGGTCAACCGCCAGGGCGAGGCGCTGGGCACGGTGATCGACCTGATCGACACCGGCGCCCACAGCGTGTTGCGACTGCGGCGTCCCGACGCGGTCGAGGGCGCTTCGCTGGAAGCCAGCGAGCGCTTGATCCCGTTTGTGGCCGCTTTCATCGACGATGTCAGTCTGGCCGAGCGCCGGATCACGGTCGATTGGGGCCTTGATTTCTGACCTCAACCCGCCGGCCACGCTGACGCCGCGTTCGATGCGTTTTGACGTCATCACGCTGTTTCCCGAGTTGTTCGGCCCGCACCTGACGCAAGGCATCACGCGCCGCGCGTTCGAGACTGGTCAGGTCGACGTCCGCCTGTGGTCGTTGCGCGACTATGCCGACGACCCCTACCGCCGCGTCGACGACCGGCCTTATGGCGGTGGTCCTGGCATGGTGATGCTGGCCCAGCCCTTGCAGCGCGCCCTGGCCGCGGTGCGCAGCGAGCGACAAGCCGCGGTGCCTGTGCTGCACTTCACGCCCACCGGTGCGCCGCTGACCCAGGCCAGGGTGGCGGAGATCGCTGCCGGTCCTGGCGCGGTGCTGCTCTGTGGTCGCTACGAGGGCATTGACCAGCGTTTCATCGACGCCCATGTCACGCTCGAACTCAGCCTGGGCGACTTTGTGCTGTCGGGTGGCGAGTTGCCCGCGCTGGCGCTGCTCGACGCGGTCGCGCGCTTGCAGCCTGGCGTGCTGACCGCAGCGTCGCACCAGCAGGACAGTTTCTCGGCCGATGGTCTGCTCGATTGTCCGCACTACAGCCGGCCAGAACTGCTCACAAGCGACGCGGGGGTTCAAGCAGTGCCACCGGTGCTGCTCAGCGGCCACCATGGCCAGATCGAACGCTGGCGACGCGACCAGTCGCTGCTGCTGACGGCCCAGCGCCGGCCCGAGCTGATTGACGCCGCACGCGCCGCCGGCAGGCTCTCGCCAGCCGACGAGAAGACGCTGCGTGGCTTGACCAACGCAGCCGCCGGGCAAGCCGGGCTATAATCAAAGGCTTTTCGATCCTCTACCGGGCCAATCTTGAGCGCCGGCAAGATCGAGTTTGGAGAACCGTAGTGGATTTGATCCGCACCCTTGAGCAAGAAGAGATTGCTCGCCTGAACAAGACGATTCCCGTCTTCGCACCTGGTGACACCGTGATCGTCAGTGTCAACGTTGTCGAAGGCACGCGCAAGCGGCTGCAAGCCTACGAAGGCGTTGTGATTGCCAAGCGCAACCGCAGCCTCAACAGCAGCTTCATCGTCCGCAAGATCTCCAATGGCGAAGGCGTTGAGCGCACGTTTCAGCTCTACAGCCCGCTGATCGCGTCGATCGAAGTCAAGCGCCGCGGCGATGTCCGTCGCGCCAAGCTGTACTACCTGCGCGAACGCTCAGGCAAATCAGCGCGCATTAAAGAGAAACTCGGCTGAGCTTTGCTCAGCTTGGCGCCGCAGGCGCCAGTCGCAGTGACGCAAAAGTTGGGCTGAGCGAAGCTCAGCCAAGCGAGGTACGCGCTTCGGCGTGCGCAGCACGGCGAGCAACGAACGCGGCGGCGCCGCAGAAGTTGGGCTGGTGCTGCGTTTGGGCTGTTGCTGCGTTTGGGCTTTCGCCGCTCGTTGCAGAAGCCTGATTCGAACGCTACCAGCCTTCCATGAGCCGCCTCCGGGCGGCTTGTTCAATTCAAGGCCTCAGAATCCTGTCTGATGACCCTCACCCAGCCTCGCATCATCGACCCCCAAGCCGTTCCGGTGATCGGCGTGGACGACCACCTGCATTCGGTCCCCGCCGAGCGTCTGCAGCCAGATGCCTTGCGTCAGCGGTTCGCCGCGCCTGCGGACTGGACCCCCGAGATCCAAGGCGACGCCAGCCGTTTCGGCCATCGCCCGCCGACTGCCGCGTCGGTGCTGGTACCGCTGGTGATGCGCGAGGACGGTTTGCGGGTCTTGCTGACTCAGCGCACGACGCACCTGCGCAGCCATGCCGGTCAGGTCAGTTTCCCTGGCGGTCGGGCCGAGCCCGAGGATGCCGATGCCGTGGCCACAGCGCTGCGCGAAACCGAGGAAGAGGTCGGGTTGAACCGGTC
>RGQD01000850.1 GCA_010030205.1 Betaproteobacteria bacterium | reverse complement strand
AAATGGCCGAGACTCTGACTCTGCGCGCCACCCTGAAGGGCCACACCAACTGGGTGACGGCCATCGCCACCCCTCTGGACCCCTCGTCCAACACCCTCCTGTCCGCTTCGCGCGACAAGAGCGTGCTGGTCTGGGAGCTGGAGCGCTCGGAGTCCAACTACGGCTACGCCCGTAAGGCTCTGCGCGGCCACAGCCACTTCGTGCAGGACGTGGTCATCTCCTCCGATGGCCAGTTCTGCCTGACTGGCTCGTGGGACGGCACCCTGCGTCTGTGGGACCTGAACACCGGCACCACCACCCGCCGCTTCGTGGGCCACACCAAGGATGTGCTGTCCGTGGCTTTCTCGGTGGACAACCGCCAGATCGTGTCGGGCTCGCGCGACAAGACCATCAAGCTGTGGAACACCCTGGGCGAGTGCAAGTACACCATTGGCGAGCCCGAGGGCCACACCGAGTGGGTGTCGTGCGTGCGCTTCTCGCCCATGACCACCAACCCCATCATCGTGTCCGGCGGCTGGGACAAGATGGTCAAGGTCTGGAACCTGACCAACTGCAAGCTGAAGAACAACCTGGTGGGCCACCACGGCTACGTCAACACCGTGACCGTCTCCCCCGACGGCTCGCTGTGCGCCTCGGGCGGCAAGGACGGCATTGCCATGCTGTGGGACCTGGCTGAGGGCAAGCGCCTGTACAGCCTGGACGCCGGCGACGTCATCCACTGCCTGTGCTTCTCGCCCAACCGCTACTGGCTGTGCGCCGCCACCCAGTCCTCCATCAAGATCTGGGACCTGGAGAGCAAGAGCATCGTGGACGACCTGCGCCCCGAGTTCAACATCACCAGCAAGAAGGCCCAGGTGCCCTACTGCGTGTCGCTGGCCTGGTCGGCCGACGGCTCCACCCTGTACAGCGGCTACACCGACGGCCAGATCCGCGTCTGGGCCGTGGGCCACTCCCTGTAAATGCCCAGCCGCGCCTAGCTGCGGCCTGGCCCTGCGGGCCAGGAGCATCGGGAGCTGGAGGGGTTTAGGAGGAGGCGCGCAGCGGCGGCGGCTGCGCCACCTGTTGAGAGGCGGGCGGCGT
>RGQD01000849.1 GCA_010030205.1 Betaproteobacteria bacterium | reverse complement strand
ACCTGCATTTCCAGTATATCCTGTTGGACCTGTGGGGCCTGTCACACCTGTCCATCCTGTAGGCCCTGTCCATCCTGTAGAGCCTGTGGGACCAGTAAATCCTATAGATCCCGTACGTCCAGTCATTCCAGTATTACCTGATGGACCTGTAAACCCTGTGGGACCTGTTGGCCCACCAAAGCCACGAGGACCATTAAATCCCTGAATTCCTGTTGGTCCAGTGGCTCCCGTTTGTCCCGTAACTCCAGTATTACCAGTGACTCCTGTCGGTCCGGTAGGACCTGTCATTCCAGTTATTCCGGTAAATCCTGTCTGTCCTGTAAATCCAGTAGGACCAGTACTACCCGTCGTTCCTGTGGGTCCAGTAACTCCTGTTGGTCCAGTCATCCCCGTAGATCCAGTCATTCCCGTAGGTCCAGTATTACCTGTAGATCCTGTTAGTCCCGTTGAGCCTGTGACACCAGTAGATCCAGTAGATCCAGTAGATCCAGTAGATCCTGTAGATCCTGTAGGTCCTGTGAGACCGGTTTGACCAGTTTGGCCAGTTGGACCAGTATATCCAGTATACCCCGTAGGTCCCGTAACTCCTGTAACTGTCGATGTTGGGCCTGTTGGACCTGTTACTCCTGTTGGGCCTATAAAGCCAGTCCATCCCGTCGGTCCCGTAGGACCAGTTACAGTGGACGTTGGACCCATGGGCCCAGTTTGACCAGTAAATCCAGTCCATCCAGTTGGTCCTGTTACAGTTGATGTTGGACCAGTGAATCCCTGATGACCTATTGGACCTGTTGCACCTGTGGGTCCTGTTACAGTTGAGGGTAGGCCTGTAGGTCCAGTTTGGCCAGTATATCCTGTCCACCCTGTTGGCCCTGTTACTGTCGATGTCGGGCCAGTAAATCCAAATGTACCCGTTGGACCAGTTATACCAAATGTGCCAGTATGGCCAGTCGGCCCAGTATAACCAGCAATACCAGTCATGCCAGTAAATCCGGCTGCCCAATATGTGCCTCCCTTACCATCTGTAATTAATATGTTATTGGCCGGTAAGTTGCCACTGTTTGAATCCAGGGCGAAAATTTT
>RGQD01000848.1 GCA_010030205.1 Betaproteobacteria bacterium | reverse complement strand
CGATACACAACGCAATCGCCTCCAGGGTCCCGAAGCGAATGCCCTGGGCCGCCCCCTGGATCAGCGCATCAAACAGTAGACCGTTGTCACCCAATTGCCGGTAGAGGTCAGCGGCGATATGGGCAGCGTCATAGCATTCACGTCGGGTCGAGAACATGCCAAGCTCGGCGAGATTGAGCCAGTAGCGCGCAACAATGGTCGGCGGTAGACCCCCCTGGAGCAGCGGCCGCAAGCCCAGCAGGCACACCAGGCCCTCGGACTGCAAATGAGCGCCGCTCCACACCGCGAAAGACTCGCCGGCCAGAGCGATGGCCAATTCCGCGCCTTCAGCAGCGCCTGCGGACCAAGCCAGCGCCTGGCGAAGATTGTCGAGTTCTGCCACAGCGCCGGCCATCGCCCCGGCGTACAAGGCATCCAGCGACAAGTCCACGGTCTCAAAACTTGTCAGCAGACTCAACAGCGCCTGCGCATGCCGCAGCCGCACCGCGTCGCTTTCGCCCGCCGCATCCAACCGCTCCAGCGCATAAGCGCGCGAGGTCTCGAGCAATCGGTAGCGCGGCACCGGGTCGCCCTCGGCCAGCACCAGCGACTTGTCGACCAGCACGCCCAACAGGTCGAGCGCCGCCCAGGCATCGATGCGTGCATCCTGCACGACATGCTGTGCGGCCTCTAGCGTGAAATTGCCCGCAAAGACACAGAGCCTGCGGAAAACGGCCTGCTCGTCGGACGTCAGCAGGCCATGACTCCATTCAAGCGTCGCGCGCAACGTCTGGTGCCGGCCCAGCGGCTTGCGCGCACGGCCGGTCAGCACTTTGAAGGGCTCACCCAGGCGCGCGCGCAAGCCCTCGGCACCCAGCAGCGGCATGCGCGCAGCAGCCAGCTCGATGGCCAAGGGGATGCCGTCCAGCCGGCGGCAGACTTCGACAACCGCCGCAGTGTTCTCCGTGCTCAGCGTGAACCAAGGGCTCACCGACTGCGCCCGCGCGACGAACAGCTCTACCGCGCCGGCTTGCGACGCATCGGCGTCGCTGGCCGGGACAGCCAATGTGCCCAATCGGTAGACCTGTTCGCCGCGCGCTT
>RGQD01000847.1 GCA_010030205.1 Betaproteobacteria bacterium | reverse complement strand
CAATCGCGTGCTGCAAGCTGGCCTGTGCTACCTACCGGCGCGTGAGGGCTACAGCTGCAACGCCACGAACTGCAATCCCGCTTGCGCTTCAGGCACTGTGGAATGCGGCGCGGCAGCTTGCGCAGCGACCGCCGAGAGCTGCGGGCGCGGCATCACCGACATGGTGGTCGGACCGCTCCAGCTCATTGCGTTCGTCGGCACCGCTGGCGCGGCAGGACCGGTGATCACCGCCACCAAGGCAGCAGCGGCGGCCGCCACCAAGGGGGTCGCCCTTGGGAACGACCTCGCCACCTTGCAAGGCATTCTGACGAAGGCCGTTGAGGATGCAATGAACGCGGCCGAAAACGACCTCGCCAGCATCACCAGCGACTATGTGGCGGCGCAGGTTGCGGCCAGGTACCCGAAGGGCTCGGCGAACTACCGCTACATCGCCCGCAGGTGGGTCAATGTGGTGATGTTTATGAATGCAGCGCACAGCAACCTCGACCTGGCACTGCTAGCTGCATCGATGATCGATGAAACGGGCGTGACATCCACCGTGATTGCCTACACCAAGCCGCCCTGCTTCCAGCACTCGCCGATGCCTTGATCGATATCGCTGCGCCGATGGCGGGCTGCGTGAGTCCATCGGCGCTGACCTTTTTCCACAGGACCTACCGCCATGACCGTTACAAAGCGCTACCCGCCCAGCATCGTCCGATGTGCGGCACTGGCCATCGCGCTCGCTGCACCCATCTTCAGCCCGTCCGCCGCGGCCCAGACCGCTTTGCCCGACCCCGCAGTGATGGCTGCCGTTGAGGCGGTGCTCAAGGCCAAACCCGAGCTCGTTCGCGACGCGCTGGCAGCGCTGGAGCGCCGCGAACAGGCCGAGCAGGCGCTGCGCGATCGCCAAGCGATGACCGCCGCCCAGCCCGAGCTGGTCTCAGCCGACGGCGCTACCGTGCTCGGGAACCCTGAGGGCGACGTGAGCTTGGTCGAGTTCATCGATTACCGTTGCGGATACTGCCGCAAGATGGCGCCCGGCATTGACCAACTCGTCGCCGCCGACCCCAAGCTCCGCGTCGTCGTCAAGCTGTCCTT
>RGQD01000846.1 GCA_010030205.1 Betaproteobacteria bacterium | reverse complement strand
AATCGGTTGACCTTGTCCTCGATGCTCGGGCAGTAGCGCGGCCCCACGCCCTCGATCACGCCGGTGAACATCGGGCTGCGGTCGAATCCCGAGCGGATGATCGCGTGGGTGCGCTCATTGGTGTGGGTGATCCAGCAGGGCACCTGGCGCGGGTGCTGGCCAGCGTGGCCCATGAAGCTGAAGACCGGCAGCGGGTCAAGGTCGCCGGGTTGCTCGGTCAACTTTGAGAAGTCGATAGACCTGCCGTCGATGCGCGGCGGCGTGCCGGTCTTCAAGCGACCTTGCGGCAGCTTGAGCTCCTTGAGCCGCGCAGACAAGGTCACCGACGGCGGATCACCGGCGCGCCCAGCGGCATGGTTGCGCAAGCCCACATGAACGCGGCCGTCGAGGAAGGTGCCGGCCGTCAGCACCACGGTGCGGGCGCGGAACGCGATGCCCATCTGCGTGACCGCACCCACCACCCGGTCGACGCCGCCGTCAGGCTCGACCAACAAGTCATCGACCGCCTGCTGGAAGAGCCAAAGATTGGGCTGGTTCTCCAGCCGATGGCGGATCGCCGCCTTGTACAGAATCCGGTCGGCCTGGGCCCGCGTGGCCCGCACCGCCGGCCCCTTGCTGCTGTTGAGGATGCGGAACTGTATGCCCGACTCGTCGGTGGCCGCGGCCATCGCCCCACCCAGCGCGTCGACCTCCTTGACCAAATGGCCTTTGCCGATGCCACCGATCGAAGGGTTGCAGCTCATCTGCCCCAGCGTCTCGATGTTGTGGCTCAGCAGCAGCGTGCTGCAACCCATGCGCGCGGCGGCCAGCGCGGCCTCGGTGCCGGCATGGCCACCGCCGACGACGATGACGTCAAATGTTTGAGGATGCAGCACGGCAGCGGTGGCGCGGGCAGACGCCAGGATAGGATAGACAGAGGCGTATTGTAAAAACCCGCTCCATCACCGCCCAAACCGGTCGCGATGGCCATGCAACTATCATGCGCCGCTCGATGCCGCCGCCCGCCCCCCTGTTGACCGACCGAACCGTCACACCGGCGCCACCGTGCCGGAGCGCTTGCGCAGCCTGCTGCATCGCGCCG
>RGQD01000845.1 GCA_010030205.1 Betaproteobacteria bacterium | reverse complement strand
CCATACGGTCAAGGAGAATCCTGTCGATCTTCGAGATGTCGTTGCCACTGAAGACCAGCATCGCACGACTCATATCAAGAGGGATTCCCGTAAGGTACTTGTCCTCGAACTCCATGTTCTGCACCGGGTCTGTCAGATGCACCAGGAGATTCTGGATCTCCTCACCCTTTGGCGTTGCACTCACCTTATCCAGCTCGTCAAACATCAGAATCATTGACATCGACTTTGCCTGGGCGAGGCAGTTGGCGATCTTGCCACAGTGACTTCCCTCATAGACGAACTGGTGACCCGTATACGTGCTAGAGTCGCTGTCGCCACCTAAGCTGATAAACTGGAAGGGCCACTCCAGTGCCTTAGCGATGCCGTTCTTAATCAGACTCGTCTTACCAATACCGGGAGGACCCGTAAGCAGGAGAGAAAGGCCACTTGATGTAGGATTTGCGATCTTACTGGCGATGAATTGCATGATCTGGAGCTTCGCATCCTCCTGGCCGTAGATGGCGTCCTCGAGGAAGGCCCTTGCCTTCGTCATGAAGGGTGCACAATCACCATCTAGCTTGACAGGCATGTCCTTATAGACGCCGAGGGGAATGCTCACCAGCTTCTCCATCCAGGAACGGAGCTTGTAGTATTCGCCTGAAGCAGGGTCCATCTGGTTCATTGCATTGTAGCGGCTCATGACCATAGCCATCATCTCGGGCTTCAGGTTCATTTGCAGCAGACGGAACATGAGGGGCTGCTCCTTTTTCACGTACTCGGAACGCTTCTCCAGGGCAGTAAGGAGGGTGGTCTGCTTCTCGGCAGAGAGCTCCTTGAACTGGTCAATCTGATCATCGATGGTATCAACCTCGGTAGGTGCAGTGACCAGCTTGACAAACTTTTGCACAGACTCTGACTCCTTCTTCATCTTATGACGGGTGGGGACAAGACGACTATCGGGCTCAGGAGGACCGGCATTTCCGATAGAGATGGAGAAGCCGTAGGGACCACCCTCATCCTCTGCATGCTCGTCGTAGTCCTCGTCCTCCTCATCCTCCTCGTCCTCATCCTCCTCATCCTCCTCATCGTAGGTATCCTCGGA
>RGQD01000844.1 GCA_010030205.1 Betaproteobacteria bacterium | reverse complement strand
CTTCCCCACCCAACGTTGGACTCGCGGTGGGGTATGCCGCCATGAGCCCCAACATGCACCACCAGGGGAACATGCGCGGAACACAGCAGCGACCCTACCACGCCCGACAGTTCAGTCGTGGCCTGGGGCCAGCCCACGGCCGACACTAAGCGCCTCTGCAACGGCAGCAGACCGCCCCCGCAAAAGACACGCAGCCGGGCCTGTCACTTCACGCCAACCAACAGCCTCCTTGCCTAGCCGCACACTACGCACACGAGCACAGAACGGGTGCAGGCGGAGCGGCCCCGCAACGACGCCACGCCACGCGCCTGCACAGCTCACGCCGCGCACGCTGCGGCGCGCCGCCCGATGCTGCTGCCGCCCTCCGCAACCGACGCTGCTAGCGCCAGCTGTTTACTCGTCCTTGTGCAGGGGTGTGTGGTGCTTGAAGGCGGGGTAGTCGAAGATGTGGTCGGGCTCGCGCTCGGCCAGGGGGCCCTTGTTGGTGATGACCTTGACGTGCGAGCCGTCGTTGATCAGGCGGCCCTCCTCGCGGAAGATCTTGAAGTCCTTGCGGGACAGGTTGGTGAAGCCCCAGTTGTTGGACCGGATGATCTTCTGCCGGCCGGGGAACTTGAACTTGGCGCGGCGCAGGGCCTCCTCGGCCACGGCACCGTGGTTGTCACGGCAGCGGATGCTCATCAGCACCTGGCCGATCTGCACACGAGCGCAGACGCCGTTGGGCTTGCCGAAAGCACCACGCATACCGGTCTGCAGGCGATCAGCGCCTGCGCACGAAAGCATCTTGTTGATGCGCAGCACGTGGAAGGGGTGCACGCGCACGCGCAGGTGGAACGCCTCCTTTCCGGCGTTCTTCACCATGTACTTGTTAGCCGCCACACGGGCAGCCTCCAGCGCCTCACTGGTCACGTTCTCCTTCTCCCAACTGGCCAGGTGGACGCAGCAGGGGAAGGTGTCCACATCGGCCCTCTTCATACCCGCATCGTAAATGCGGATCTTGGGGTCGGGCACACCACGGCAGAAGCGAGACTTCGGGTAGGGCTTACCCTTAGACTGCCGGTAGCAGCGGGCGGGGCGACGA
>RGQD01000843.1 GCA_010030205.1 Betaproteobacteria bacterium | reverse complement strand
TGGCGCTGCCGATCTGGTTCGCAGGCGTGGCGGTCAGCGCCGCCCTGGTCACCCGGCCGGCCGACCGGGCGCTGCTGATCGCCTTGCCGGCGCTGGCGACGCTCGCCGCCTTCGCGCTGCCCACGCTGCAGCGCAGCGTCAGCGCGCTGATCGACTGGTTCACGCTGCTTTTTTTCAGCGGCTGCGCGACCATCATCTGGGTCATCTGGTTTGCGCTGCAAACCGGCGTCCCGCGCCAGCCAGCGGCCAATGCGCTGCGCCAGGCGCCCGGCTTCGATGCCGTCTTTTCGCTGCCGGTGTTCCTGATCGCACTGGGGGCGACGCTGGCCTGGGCCTGGCTGGTGCACTGGCGTGCAGGCCGCCACCGGGCGGCAATCTGGAAAAGTATGGTTCTGCCCGCGGGCGGCGCGACGCTATGCTGGTTGCTGCTGATGAGCCTGTGGATGCCCTTGCTCGACCATGTCCGAAGCTACGCCGTGGTGATGCAAAAGATCCGCGCGGTAGTCGGCCCGTCGCCCTGCATTGCGCTGCTCGATCCCAGCCGCGACCAGATCGCGGCCTTCAAGGTCGACGGCAGCTTCATGCTGGAGGCCGCCTCCGACACCGGGCGCTGCCCATGGCTGCTGGTCAACGCCAAGACCTACGGCGAACGCCCGGCCCGACCCGACCCGGCGCGCTGGCAGCTGCAAGCGACCATCCGCCGCCCGTCAGACAAGGGCGACGAGTGGATGCTGTACCACCAGTCGACGCCCTAGCGGCCCCACCGGCTAGGACGCGGCCGACGCGCGCACCCGGCCCAGCGGGAAGACCATGCAAAAACGCGATCCCTGTCCCGGCTTACTGGCGATGCGCAACTGCGCTCCGTGGCGCTGCGCCACATGCTTGACGATAGCCAGCCCCAGACCGGTTCCGCCGCTGTCGCGCGAGCGGCTGCGGTCGACGCGGTAAAAGCGCTCGGTCAAACGCGGCAAGTGCTCGGCTTCAATGCCCGGCCCGCTGTCGCTGACGCAGAACTCGCCCTGGCCTTGGGGATCGACCCGCCAATGCAGCCCGATGCTGCCCAGCGCCGGCGTGTAGCGCACCGCGTT
>RGQD01000842.1 GCA_010030205.1 Betaproteobacteria bacterium | reverse complement strand
GGCAACGTCAGGGAGTTGCTCAACAAGGTCAAGCGCGCGTCGATCATGGCTGACGGTGTGCGCGTTGGCTGCGACGACCTGGGTTTGCCGGCTGTCGGCGGCGACGCGTCCGACGCGGACACCACCGACCTTCGACAGGTGCGCGACCGAGCAGACCGGGGGGCGGTGATCGCCGCACTCGGCCGCACCAACGGCAATCTGGTCAAGGCATCCGAATTGCTGGGCGTGAGCCGTCCGACGCTCTATGACTTGATGAAGAGGCTTGCGATCCGGTCCCATCTGAGTGCTTGAGCGCTGCTTGACGCGACGCTGTGACGCACAGCATGCCCAGCGGCTTCCGCCCTTCGCGTTACCAGGCAGGGACGGCCTTTTTTTTCAAGTAGGTCAACAAGGATGTGCCCGATGTTCCCTCGATGGACCGTGCTGATGATCTCGGCCTGCTGGTCGTTGACGGCTTGCAGCCCCAAGCCGTCCGAGTTGGCCGACACCGCCAAGCAAGCCATCGCCAAAGGCGACTATCGGTCGGCTTTGCTACCGCTCAAGTCGGGGCTGGCCGATCACCCTGGCAATCCAGACCTGCGCTTTCTGCTGGGCCAGGCCTTGCTGAGAGGCGGCGATGCGGCGGCGGCGACGATCGAGTTGAAGAAGGCCCGCGAGTTGGGCCACGCTGCTTCGGCGGTGGTGCCAGAGCTGGCACGCGCGATGCTGGCTCAAAGCAAATTTCAAGCGGTGGTCGACGAGTTTGCGAACCTGCGCCTGGACGGCGCTGATGCCAACGCCGAGATCAAGTCTGCACTCGCCTTCGCCTACGCCAATCTCGGCCGAGATCAGGCGATGGCGCAAGCCGTTGACGAAGCGGTGGCCGCGTCACCCAAGTTGCCTTCGGTATTGCTGGCCCGGGCCAGACTGTTGGTCGGTCGAGGCGATGCCGATGGCGCACTCAAACTGGTCGACGAGGTCGATGCCAGCGCCCAGCTTCAAGTCGAAGCCAAGCTGCTCAGAGCCGACATCCTGCTGCGCGCCAGGCATGACGCCGTGGGGGCAGTGGTCGCACTTCGCGAGGCTTTGGCCGTCGATTCAATGTCATT
>RGQD01000841.1 GCA_010030205.1 Betaproteobacteria bacterium | reverse complement strand
AGCTGTTGTTGAGAAAGTTCGACAACAGCATCCCGTCGCCATAGACCGTGGTCTGGGCGCTGGCCACCGAACTGTTGACCCGCATCACCAGGATGGCGTTGCGGTCGCCGACATAGCGCTCGCGCACATGGACGCTGGGCAGGTACTGCAGCACGCCAGCGGTGGTCACTGCGTTGATGCGCTCGTCGATCTGCTGTGCGCTGACCGACTCGACCGTGGCGGGCCAGCGCACGGGCTGCACGGCCCTCGGCGCCGAGACGAACACGACCTGAGAGGGGGATTGCGCATCGTCACCGGTGGCGGCGACCGTGCCGCAGGTCCAAAGGCAGGCCTGCGCCAGCGCGGCGCGCCGGAAAAATGGATTGGTCATGGTCTTCTTGTTGCAGCAGCCCGGCTTGCGGCCAGGCTGGCCCTGAGCACGACATCGCGCAGCGGGCACCTAGCGGCTACAGCGGCTAAAGCCTCCAAAGCGGCCAGGGCAGGGGATCTTCAGCCGGCAATGCGCCGGCCCCAAAGCAGATCGCTTCAGACCGCCGTGGGCGGACCCCTGGGTTGCGCGGCGATCCAGGCAAACAAGGGCTCTGGCGCGTGCAGGAACAACAGCGGCACGCTGGTGCCAAACAGCGGACCGGGCACCGCCAGCTCAACTGATGAGGGCGGCGCCAGCAGATCACAGCGCAACAAGCAGCAACTGTCCTGCGCATCCGCAGCCGACGCGCCGCCCACAGGGGCGTCCGTCTTGGCCTTGGCGCTGGTCGAACAGACCATGCCCCAGGGCGATGCATCGCCTTGCGCAAAAGACCAAGCCCGCGCAACCCCTGGCGCCAGGGTCGCGAGTACCAACGAGAGCAGCGTCAGCCAACTGGCCAATCGATGGGCCAATGGATGGGCAAGTCGATACACAAGTCGATGCGCAAATCGATGGTCGGATCGTTGGCGGTGGCGGCGTAGACCGGTCATGTCGTCGAAGTTTAGTCGGCGGCAATGCACAGGCGCTGGTGTTAGCACTTGCTCACCAGCGCCATCGCTCAAGCGTTGGCCTCGAGCCAATCGCCCAGCCAATCGCCCAGCAATTGGTTCACAGACTCG
>RGQD01000085.1 GCA_010030205.1 Betaproteobacteria bacterium | reverse complement strand
CTCGGCTGCCCCCAACGCAGCCGAGGCGTCGCGTTTTCTTGCGCAGGCCTCGATGGGCGCGAGCCGGGCGCAAATTGCAAATGTGCAGGCCTTGGGCTACGCCGGCTGGCTTGATGCGCAGTTCGCCATGCCTGCCTCGGGCACGCGCTGGGATTTGCTGGTGGCCCAAGGCCTCACAGATATATCGAACAAGAACAGCGAGGCTGGTTTCGACGCGGTTGCTTGGAGCAAGGTGCTGGGCGCGCCCGACACGCTGCGCCAACGCGTCACGCTCGCACTGTCAGAGATCTTCGTCACCGCAATCGACGGTCTCGTGGGCGGCGGCTGGCGCCAGTTCGCCGCCGCGGCCTATCTCGATCTGCTCGAAGCGAATGCCTTCGGCAACCATCGCACGCTGCTGCAGCAGATCTCGCAAAGCCCGGCGATGGGCCAGTACCTGACCTTTCGTGCCAGCTCGAAGGCCAATGCGACGAGCGGCGCTCTGCCCGACGAGAACTATGCTCGCGAACTAATGCAGCTCTTCACCATCGGCCTGCTCAAACTCAACCTCGATGGCACGCCAACGCTGACAAACGGCAAGACCACCGAGACCTACGGCCTCGACGACATCACGGGTCTCGCCCGCGTGTTCACTGGGTGGGACTTCGACCTCGCCGGCTTGACCGGCGCGGCCGCTACTGCCACCCCCGACTTCATTCGCCGCCCAATGGCGCAGGTCGCGAGTCGCTACGAGACTGGCGCGAAGAGCTTTCTCGGCACCACGATCCCTGCGGGCACGACCGCGATCGCCGGCCTCGGCCTCGCGCTCGACGCGATCACCACGCACGGCAACGTCGCACCGTTCTTCAGTCGTCAGCTGATCCAGCGCCTCGTGACGAGCAACCCGAGCCCAGCCTACGTCGCCCGCGTGGCCGGCGTCTTCAACAACGACGGCAGCGGTGCGCGCGGCAATCTGCGCGCCGTCGTCCGTGCCCTGCTGCTCGACGATGAAGCGCGCAACGCGAGCACGGCGGCGGGCGTGGCGTTCGGCAAACTGCGCGAACCGATGCTGCGTTTCGCGGCCTGGGCGCGCGCATTCAGCGCCACCTCGCCGACTGGCGCCTGGAATGTGGGCAACACCTCCGACGCGGGGCGTGGTCTGGCGCAGAGCCCGCTGCGCTCGCCCACAGTGTTCAATTTCTTTCGCCCCGGCTACGTGCCGCCCAACAGCCCGCTCGGCAACGCCGCACTGGTCGGGCCCGAGTTGCAGATCGCCAACGAATCGTCGGTGGTCGGCTACATCAACTTCATGCAGCGCGCGGTCGCCGGCGCGGTGGGTGACATCACGCCCGACTACGCGAGCCTGCTCGCAATTGCCGACACCGCGAGCGCCTTGATCGACGAGATCAACCTCGTGCTCGCCGCGAATCAACTTGCCACTGCAACCACCGCAGCGCTCGCCACCGCCGTGCAGAGCATGCCGAGCGGCACCGACACCGCACGACGCAACCGCGTCAACGCGGCGCTTGTGCTGGTGCTCGCCGCGCCCGGTTTCATCGTTCAGAAATGAGGGCTGCATCATGACTTCGAACGCTTCTCGCCGCGCCTTCTTGCAGCGCGCCTCGGCCCTCTCACTCGCCGGTGTGGCCACGCCATGGGCACTCAACCTCGCCGCGATGGGCGAGGCTGCGGCGGCCACGGCCACCGACTACAAGGCGCTGGTCTGCGTGTTCCTGTATGGCGGCAACGACTACGGCAATACGCTGATTCCGTACGACAGCGCGCGCTATGCGGCCTACCAAGCCATGCGCCCGACGCTGGCCTATCCACTCAGCGCGCTCGCGCCGACGCTGCTCACGCCCACCACCACCGCTGGCGCGCTGCCGCCCGCCATCCAGTACGCGATGGCGCCCGAGCTCGCGGCGCTGCTGCCGATGTTCAATGCCGGGCGCATGGGCGTCATGCTCAATGTGGGCACCCTCGTGCAGCCGACGACCAAAGCGCAGTACACGGCGAAATCGGTGCCGTTGCCGCCCAAGCTGTTCTCGCACAACGACCAGCAATCGGAGTGGCAATCGTCGTCGCCAGAAGGGGCGACCTCTGGCTGGGGCGGGCGCATGGGCGACCTGTTCGAAGCCGGCAATGGCAACGCCACGTTCACCTGCGTCAACGTGTCGGGCAATGCGGTCTACCTCTCGGGCCACAGCGCCGTGCAGTACCAGGTCTCGTCGACCGGCCCGGTGGCGCTGAACGGCGTGAAGAGCCCGCTGTTCGGCTCAGCCGCCTGCTCCACGGCTTTGCGCAATCTCATCACCACGCCGAGCGCGCACCTGTTCGAGGCCGAATACGCGCGCGTCACGTCACGCGCACTGACGGCTGGCGACGTGCTCACCACGGCACTCGCCGGCGGCCCTTTGATCAAGACCGTGTTCCCGACGGGCAACAGCCTGGCCGATCAGCTCAAGCTGGTGGCACGCATGATCAGCACCTCGAACGAGGTCGGCGCGAAACGCCAGGTCTTCTTCGTCTCGATGGGTGGCTTTGACACGCATGACGGCCTGGCCGCCGTGCACCCCGGGTTGCTGACCGGCGTGGCCGGTGCGATGAGCGCGTTCTACAACGCCACCGTCGAGCTCGGCGTGGCCGACCGGGTCACGACCTTCACTGGATCTGATTTCGGCCGCACGCTGACCGCCGACGATGGCTCCGACCACGGCTGGGGCAGCATGCACTTCATGCTTGGCGGCGCCGTCAAAGGCGGGCGCTTCTATGGCAGCGCGCCGGCGGTCGCCAACAATGGCCCCGACGATGTCGGCCAGGGCCGCCTGCTGCCAAGCACATCGGTGGATCAATACGCCGCCACACTCGGCAAGTGGTTCGGCATCAGCGATACCGACCTGCTCACCGTGCTGCCGAACCTGTCGAACTGGAACGTCTCGCAGCGCACGCTCGGGTTCGTTTGAGGGCGGCTCACTGGAGTCCCTTCGTGCTGCGCGCTGCGGCATTCGCTCTTGGGGCGGCCCGGCGAGCTCACGGCCGCGCCCGGTAGATCAGGTTGAAGGCCGTCTGCGCGGCGCGGCAAAACCTCGAGAAACCTCCTCGAGCCACCGCGTCATTCATGCGCGCCTCGCAGGCCTGTGCGCTCAGACACAGACCGACCCGAGTGGCCCAGCCAGCGGACGGCCCGAACTCTACCAAGCGCTGATGCAGGGTTTTTCTCAGAGCGAACTGAGCTTGGGCGAGATGGCCGCGCGATCGAGGTCAGCTTTGTCGACATGGTGGCGGCGCTGCCGCTGGTCGAGACGCCGGGCTTGACCCGAGACGCATTCGCGCGCACGGGTTGGCAGCTGCTGGTCAGCCTGGGTGGCCAACTCATCAAGGATGGCACGGTGCTGTCCACCGAGGAGGCCTCGTTGCGGCAGCTGGCGGCAATCTTGACCAGCTTCCAGCAAGGCAAGACAGCGCTCTGGCAAAGACTGGAGATCCTGCCGCCTTAGGACAAATCGACCCCCTCATAGCCCGTGGCGACGCACTTCTGGATAGAGCGAGCATATTTCGGCCCCCCGCCTGCGTAGATGTTGTAGCGCGTCTTGCCGTATTCATGTCCCTCTAGATTGCCGTTGTAGCCGGTGATCCAGCTCTTGGCCTTGCCCATCAGCACGCCCTGATACATGTCCTTGACGTGCTGATGCCAGTGCTGCTCTGGTGCTGCCTGCGCATCGAAGCGGGTATAGCCGTGCTGCCAGAGATGTTCCAGAAATGGCGTCACCCAGTCGACCGCCAATTCAGCGCCACGCGGGAAATTGGTGGCCGCCGTTTGCGGTCCGGCCAGCATGACCAGATTTGGCATACCGCTGGCCATCAGCCCTAGAAAAGTGATCGGGCCATCGGCCCATTTGTCGCGCAGCTTCAGCCCGTTGCTGCCCTGAATATCGATCTTGTCAAAAGCGCCGGTGAAAGAATCGAAGCCGGTGGCGTAGACAATGACATCGAATTCGAAGCTGCGGTCTGTGGTGCGCAGCCCCCCAGGCGTGATTTCCTCGATCGGCGTGGCCTGCGAATCCACCAACTCGACGTTGTCGCGGTTGTAGGTCTCGAAGTAACCGGTTTCGAGCGGCACGCGCTGGATGCCAAAGCCGTGGTCTTTCGGAATGAGTTTCTCAGCCAGTGCCTTGTCGCTGACGCGGCTGCGAATACGCTCGGCGATGTAGGCCGAAAATTCAGCGTTGGCGGCTTCATCGGTAAAGATTTCAACGAAGTTCTGCAGCCAGATGCCGAAGCCCGGCCCGTCATAGAGCCGGTCCCAGAGTTCGCGCCGTTCCTCGGGCGAGACGTCGGAGAAGACGCGCCGGTCGGGCTCGTGCTCGAAGCCGCCGGGCGTGCGGGCACAGGTGGCAAAAATTTCGTCGTAGCGGGCGCGGATTTTGGCCATTTCCGCCTTGTCGATTTTCGCGTTGTTGAGCGGCGCCGCCCAGTTGGGGCGGCGTTGGAACACGGTCAAGCGGCCGGCCACCTTGGCCACTTCGGGAATGATCTGGATGGCGGTGGCGCCGGTGCCGATGATCGCCACCCGCTTGCCGCTGAGGTCGGGCTGGTCGTGCGGCCAGTCATACGGATGAAATGACAAGCCCTTGAACGTTTCCATGCCCGCAAACGCCGGCCGGGTCGGGATCGACAAGATGCCCAGCGCAGTGATCACGAAGCGGGTGCGAAGGCTGCGCCCGTCGGCCAGCGTCAGGCGCCAGGTGTCGGTGTGCTCATCAAAGTGCATCGATGTCACCCGGCAGTTGAACTGCATGTGCTTGCGCAGATCGAACTTGTTGGTGACGAAATTCAGATAGCGCAGCGTCTCTGGCTGCGGCGAGTACCACTCCGTCCAGTCCCACTCGTCCAGCACTTCTTTCGAGAACGAATAGCCGTAGGTGAAGGACTCGGAATCGAAGCGCGCCCCCGGGTAGCGATTGTTGTACCAGGTGCCGCCGAGGTCGCTGTGGGCCTCCAGCAAGGTCGCTTTCACGCCGAGATCAGCCAAACGCTTGATTTGGTAAATGCCAGCCACGCCGCCGCCAATGACGATGACTTCGTAGTCGCGTGCGGCGTTGGCACGGGCGCTGTCGGTGGGTTGCGTTGCGGTCGAATTCATCGGCGATCTCCGTCTTGAAACTGTTCTGTAAAAGCCGGACAGCATAAGGTGCCCAGTTCGAAAAAAAATGCACTGCCTGCGATCGCAGGCGAGCGTCGAGCGGCCGGCTCAGCACCCTGCGGCCTTGGGCTTCGGCCACCACGTGGCTGTCAACAAAGGCGTCGACTGCCCTCATGTTAAGGCCGCGAAAGCATGGCTGCCAGGGGCTTGCCTCGCGAAGCCCCGTCGCCGCCGAAGCCCGCTGTCAGATCGTTGCCCCGTTCCAGCAGAGACCGGAAAGCCAGGTCGCCTAAATTTTCACGTCGATGCGTTCGAATAACTCACTGCGGCCCGATCGGCCGAAGCCTCAACCCATCTCTGTCACAAGACACTACAAAGCCGTTTTAAATCAACAACCTGGAATCAAAAATATCTGCGTATGGCACTACATTTTTGTGGCGGCGCGCGACCAGCGCTGCTGGGCCCGGCTGATTCTCTGCATGATCTTGCCCAAGTCCTTGGTGCCGCGTGGCTTGCCCAGCCCGGCTTGCAACTTGATCAATACCGCCTCGAATCCGGCGGCCTTCGCGGCGTCGATGGCGCGACCCTTTTGCTCACGCGCAGGCGAGTGGGAGTACAGCAGCACGTTGCCCTGGTCATCAATGACACGCTGGAGTTTGGCTCCATCCTGCCATTGCAGATCGACGACCTCGGCACGCGCAACACCCGCGCCGATCCACAGCAAGGCGCCGACCGGCACGTTGGCTGCAGCGCGCTGCCGTTGTACGCTGCGCATCGGCCTGCCGTTCACTTCGCGGCCTGGATGTCGGTCACCACGAAGCCCGCGTCGAACTTCTGGACGACGAAGCGGACTTTGTCGCCGGCCTTGACCTTGTCGAGCACGCTGGCGTCCTTCACCTGGAAGACCATGGTCATCGGGGGCATGTCGAGGCTCTTGATCTCGCCGTGCTTGATGGTGAGCTTCTTCGCGTCCTTGTCGACCTTGCGGATCTCGCCCTCGGTCATGTCGGCAGCCGACGCAGCTGCGGTGGGGTGATTTGCCGAATGGCCCTCGGCTTTGTGCTGTGCCAGGACTGGCGTTGCAAGAGCGACAAACAGGATTGCAATGGTGATCGTCTTCATGGTGGGGCTACTTTTGAAACTGCGATTGGATTGGAGGTGGTCGGTGTCGTGCCTGCCGAGCTTCACTTGGCGGAAACGGTGATCTTGCCGACCATGCCCGCCTGGTAATGGCCCGCGATCAGGCAGGCGAAGTCGAAGTCACCAGGCCGGTTGAAGGTCCAAATGATCTCGGACGTCTTGCCTGCCGGGACATGGGCCATGTAGGGTTCGTCGTGCTCCATGTTCGGGAACTTCAGCATGAGCGCGGCGTGCTCTTCGAGTTCCTTTTCGGTCCCGAGCACGAACTCGTGCAACTGCTTGCCCTCGTTGCGGAAGACGAACTTCACGGTCTCGCCACGGCGCACGGTGATCACGTCCGGTGTGAATCGCATCGCATCGCTCATGCCGACCCAGATCGTCCGCTTGACAGACTTGGCGTCTCCGGCGATGCCCCAGTCCTTCTGCTCCTTGCGAACTGGGCCGGCCTTGTTGTGCGCTTCGTCGCGGTGCGCCCAGGCACCGGCAGAGACGGCCATGGCCACGAGCAGCGCTGCTGTATTGATCAGATTCATGGTCTTCCTGTCGATGGCTGTATGGATGAACGGATGTGAAGGGGCGGGCTGAGACTCTCAAGCAAATGTGGCTTTGCGGCTTGATCCCCACGGGGGGCGGCCGGCTTCGGCCGGCCTTGGGGCGCTCAGTGGCCGTCATGGCCACCCGCCGGCTTGCGCACGGTGACTTCCACATCGGTCTTCGGCCGTCCCAAGGGCTTCATGGCGCCGACACCCGCAGCCTTGTCGTCTCGCGCCGGCTCGGCCATCGCGCCGGTCCACTCGGTCGCGACGGTTCCGGGCGGGTGCGCATACCAACCCGGGTCCTTGTAGTCGCCGCGCTTTTGGTCCTTGCGCACCTTCACGACACTGAACATGCCGCCCATGCCGACAGCGCCGAACGGGCCGGTTCCCGTCATCATCGCGGCGGTGTTGTCGGGCAGCGGCATCTCCATCTCGGTCATGTCGTGCATGCCGCGCTCGCCCATCACCATGTAGTCGGGCACGAGCTGCGTGATCTGCCGCGCCACGCTGCGGTGGTCGACGCCGATCATCGTCGGCACGTTGTGCCCCATCGCGTTCATCGTGTGGTGGCTCTTGTGGCAGTGGAAAGCCCAGTCGCCCTCCTCGTCGGCCAGGAACTCGAGCTGGCGCATCTGGCCGACCGCGATGTCGGTCGTCACCTCGGGCCAGCGGGAGGCTTTCGGTGTCGGCCCGCCGTCGGTGCCCGTCACCGTGAACTCGTGGCCGTGCAGGTGGATCGGGTGGTTGGTCATCGTCAGGTTACCGATGCGCAGGCGCACCTTGTCGCCTCTGCGGACTACCAGCGGATCGATGCCAGGGAAGATGCGGCTGTTCCAGCTCCACAGGTTGAAGTCGAGCATCGTCATGATCTTGGGCGTCGCGCTGCCCGGCTCGATGTCGTAGGCGTTGAGCAGGAACACGAAGTCGCGGTCGACCTCGTCGATCAGCGGATGCTTGCCCTTCGGATGCGTGATCCAGAAGCCCATCATCCCCATCGCCATCTGCACCATCTCGTCGGCATGCGGGTGGTACATGAAGGTGCCGGGCCGGCGTGCAACGAACTCGTAGACGAAGGTCTTGCCCGGGTCGATGCCCTTCTGTGTCAGTCCGGTGACACCGTCCATGCCGTTGGGTAGGCGCTGGCCGTGCCAGTGCACGCTGGTCACCTCGGGCAGCTTGTTGGTGACGAAGATGCGCACCCGGTCGCCTTCGACGACCTCGATCGTCGGCCCGGGCGATTGGCCGTTGTAACCCCACAGATGCGCCTTGAAACCCGGCGTCATCTCGCGCACCACCGGCTCGGCGACGAGGTGGAACTCCTTGACGCTGTTGTTCATGCGCCAGGGCAGCGTCCAGCCATTGAGCGTGACGACCGGGTTGTAGGGCCGGCCGGTGTTGGGCACCAGCGGCGGCAGGGTGTCGGCCTTGGTCTGGATGACGGGCTCGGGCAGCGCGGCCATCGCCACCTTGCTGACCGATGCAGCCGTGACCGCTGCCGCGACGGCGCCTGCGCCGCCGAGAAGATTGCGTCGGGAAACCATTTGATCTGTTCCTGGGTTCAGTGCACGGCGGCGTCGCCGGTGCCGGCGGCTGCAGCAGGGCCGGCGGAAGGCGTCAGGCTGGGTTTGCCGATGAGAGCCATGTCGAGGTCGGCCTGCGCAAGCCAGAAGTCGCGCTTGGCCTCGATGGCGGCGTTGACGCTGGCGATCTGCAGACGCGCGTCGGCGAGCAGCTCGAAGACGCCGATCAGCATGCCGTTGTAGCGCAGCAGGTTCTCCTCGGCGATCTGCTTGCGCAGCGGCACGATCTCGTCCTGGTGGTGGCGCGCGATGTCGTAGGCGGAGCGCCACGCGCCGTAAGCCTCGCGAAGCTCCGACCGCGCATGGATGGCGGTCTCGGCCGCGCGGTGCACGGCCTGCATGTAGACAGCTTCCGCACGAAGCACGCGTGCACCACCCCAGTCGAACAGCGGCAGTTCGACGCCGATTTCCCAGCCACGTTGCGTGGGCGCCTCGTTGGAGCTGTTGCGCACCACGCCGAGCTCGAGCACGTTGATGAAGCGTGTCGTCTTCGTCAGTCCCAGGTTGCGTGCCGTCTGCTCTGCCGCGAGCTTGGCGCCCTGAACGTCCAGTCGCTGCGCCAGCGCGACACGCTCGATGTCCGGTCGGTCGACCAAGTCCGACGGCAGGTCCGGAAGTCGATCCGGCAACTTGAACTGGGTCTGCGCACCCCACAGGCCGAGCAGCCGCGTCAGACGCTCGCGTGTGGCGCGCTGCGCCTGTTCGGCGCGGGCCAGGTTCAAGGCGGCGTCGGCGTAGAAACTCTGCTCGCGGGCACGCCGGAGCTTGTTGAAGTTGCCGACCTGCTCCATGCGGCGTGCGAGTTCGGCGCCCGCCTCGGCGGCCTGCAACACCCGCTGCATGTAGCGCACCGTTTCCTCCGCAGCCAGCGCGCTGACCCAGGCCTTGCGCGTGTCCGCAGCCACTGACAGCATGGTCATCGTGACCAGCCGCTGGCGTGCCTCGAAGCGCCCGGCTTCCATGGCGCCGATCATCGGCATCGCGATCATGCGCGCGAGCTTGAAGTGGATGCCGCGCGCCAGTTCGATCTCGTCGCCGCGCCTGAGTCGACTGAAGCTGAAGCCCGGGTTCGGCACGCGGCCGGCCTGCACCACCTCGGCCTCGGTGATGCCGAGTTCCTGGAAGCTGGCCTGCAGCCCACGGTTGTTCAACAGGGAGATCTGGACTGCGTCGTCGGCCGACAGCGGCTTGGCCAGCAGCTCGCCCACGCGCTGGTCGATGCCGTCCTGTTCGGCGGGGGTGCGGGCCCAGCGAACTTCCTTGCCGAGCCGCTCCTTGGCGGCTCGCTCCACGGTGGAGAAGCCGCCGTCCGGACTGAAGGAGGCACATCCGGCAAACGTGGCGATCGCCGTGAGCAGGGCCACGAGGCGCAGACGTGGTCTGACCACCGGCGGATTCAAATCTGTAGGGGTGAAAGCGAAGGTCTTCATGGCATCTTGTGACCGCCATGCCCTTGCGGCATGGGCATGGGCATGGCCTTGGGGTCGGTTTTGGCGGCCGCGGCCGCGGGAGCGGACGGCGCCGGATCGGGCCTCTGCGCCTCGCGGGCGTAGGCACGCCAACCGCCGACGCGCGCTGCGGTGTCGTTCGACTCGCGCCAGGGGATGGCCTTGTCCTCTGCGGCGCGCTGGTAGCGGCTCAAGGCCGATTCGTAGATCACCGCCGGCACGGCGACGCTGGGGTCGAGTGGATCGGCTATGCGGGCGGTGGAAGTCGGTGTCTGGGCTGTGGCGGCGAATGCCAAGGCACACAGCGTGGCTGGCGTCAGCCAGCGCAGGATTGAAGCGACCATCATGTCCTCGTGTCGGAGTCAGGAACTCCCGGCCGGCGCGGCTGGGAGTGACCGGGTCCAGTGGCCGACGACGTGCCAGGCACGCCAGTAAGGCCCCGGTTACACGAGGTGGGTGCGGGGTGGTCGGTCGGGTCCGTCGGACGCAAAGGCGTCGACAGTGACCAGTTTTTCTGCAAAGACCGCAGGGGCGGCCTTCACCTGCGGCAAGCGGGGCATCGCGGGGAGCAGCGCGGAGCCGGCGCAGCACGAGGCGCAAGAACTGCACTTGTATTGGGCCAGATCGGACAACTGGTCGGGCTGCGCCTTGGCCAGGGTGGCCGTGTCGTGGTCCGCCTGCGTCGAAACATCCGCCGCGTCGGCGTCGTGATGGTGGACCGCAGCCGCATCGTGGGCCGCATCCATCGCGGCCCCCATGCGTTCGTGGCTCGACCCACAATGCGCCATCGTGACGCCGGCTAAGCCCTGAACGGGAAGCGCGATGGCGACGAACCAAACCAACAGAAGCTTGAGCCAGACTTGCATGGCAATGACTTTAGCCGATTCGGGCCGAAGACTATGTTCGCAATCCAATGCGCCCTTAGGGTCATCGCTGCGCGAAACCATGCCTGGCATGGTGGCTTGGCCACTGAGCACGAGCACGAGCACGAGCACGAATGCTGATGTCCCAGCCGCGCGATTTGATCAAGCTGGGCGAGGGACGGTAGACGATCTCCCTAAAGCGACCTTGAAGCGACCGAACGCTTGCCTCTTGTCCCGGATGCCATAGCGCTGCACGAGCTTTTGCACAAGCTCCTTGCCAGCGCGGGCTTTCGGGCCTAAGCTCGAATTGATCCTCGGCAAACTTTCGGTCAGGTCCATCATGTACAGGCGCATCGTTTTGGCGTACGACGGTTCAGACAGCGGTCAAAGAGCATTGCTGGATTGCCAGGATTTGGCCCAGTGGTCGCACGCTGAATTGGCGCTGGTGGCAGTGATGCCGCTCGGAATCGGACTGGTTGCCGTGGAAGGTGGCGTGTTTGACACCGACATGATGGATCGCCAGAGGCAGATCATGCAAGCCAGACTGGAAGACGGTTTGCAACGCCTGCAAAGCACAGGAAGCCAGGCCAGCGGTGCTCTGTTGACGGGTGACACGGTGGAAGAAATCACCCGCTATGCCAAGACGATGGATGCAGATCTGATCGTGGTTGGTCACAGACACCTGGACGGATGGGGCGCGCGCTGGTGGAAGTCCTCGGTGTCCAAGGCGCTGATTACCCATGCCCACTGCAGCGTGCTGGTGGTGATCACCCAGTGAGCGATCGTGTACTGCGCGGGCACCTGGTTTTCAATCGCCAGGGCCAAGAGTATGGCCAGCCGATGCCAGCACTGGGCGCTGCCGTCGACCCGGGCGGGCACGGCCAAGCGGTGCTCGCCGACCTCGGTTTTGACGCTCACCGCCTTGGTCGCCGACGGAGTGTTGCCCCTGCACTGACCCCCCCCTGGAATCGGGGGTGGGTTGGCACCAAGCCGGTTGATGTTGGGTGGGTTGATCCCTAGCCAACACCGCATCGCAACAGTATACAAACCGGCAACATGGGCAAACTGCCTGTGTTGAAACTGGTTCTCAACCCCGCTTGGAGCATGCCGACCATGATGCTGACTCAACTCAAGCTCGCAGCCCGATGGGCTGCCTTCGGGACGGCAGTTGCAGTACTGACGTTCCCAGCCTTCGCACAAAAGAAATACGACAGCGGCGCCACCGACAAAGAGATCAAGA
The DNA here is from genome assembly GCA_010030205.1 of Betaproteobacteria bacterium. GTDB lineage: Bacteria > Pseudomonadota > Gammaproteobacteria > Burkholderiales > Burkholderiaceae_C > Pseudaquabacterium. The sequence goes on along the minus strand of RGQD01000085.1, from coordinate 4,392 downwards.
TAGGCCACATCGCGCCCTACTCGGGACCGGCTTCGGCCTACGGCACGATCGGCAAGTCGATCAGCGCCTATGTCGAGAAAGTGAATGCCGAGGGCGGTATCGGCGGCCGCAAGATCAAACTGATCACGCTGGACGATGCCTACAACCCGTCGAAGACAGTCGAGCAGGCGCGCAAGCTGGTCGAAGAAGATGAAGTGCTGTTCGTCTTCAACCCACTGGGAACGCCACCGAATTCGGCGATTCACAAGTACATGAACGCAAAGAAGGTGCCGCAGTTGTTCGTGGCCACCGGCGCCACCAAGTGGGGTGATCCGAAGAACTTCCCGTGGACCATGGGCTGGCAGCCGACCTACCAGGCCGAGTCCATGATCTACGCCGCGCACATCCTCGAAACCAAGCCCAACGCCAAGATCGGCATCCTGTATCAGAACGACGATTACGGTAAGGATTACCTCAAGGGCTTCGAGGACGGCTTGGGTGACAAGGCCAAGTCCATGATCGTGGCCAAGCTGACCTACGAGGTGACCGACCCTACAGTCGACAGCCAATTGCTGTCGATCAAGGCCGCAGGTGCCGACACCTTCTTCAACATCACCACGCCGAAGTTTGCGGCTCAAGCGATCAAGAAACTCGCCGAGATCGGCTGGAAGCCCCAGCACTACCTCAACAGTGTCTCGTCTTCGGTCAGCGCGGTGATGCAACCGGCTGGCATGGAAAATGGGATCGGGATCTTCACCTCACAATACATCAAGGACCCGACTGACCCTCAATGGGTGAATGACCCTGGGATGAAGGACTGGGCAGACTGGATGAAGAAGTACTACCCTGGCGGCAACCTGGCCGATGCGTTCAACGTCTACGGCTATTCGGTGGCACAGACTGTGGTCGCAATGCTCAAGCAATGTGGCGACAACCTGACGCGAGAAAACGTGATGAAGCAGGCGTCAAGCCTCGACATGACGCTACCGATGCTTTTGCCTGGCGTCAATATCAAGACCAGTGCCGATGACTTCTACCCGATCGAACGCGAACAACTGGCCAAATTCGACGGCAAGACCTGGGTCCGGTTCGGCAAGGTCTATGGTCGCTGAGGCAGTTAATGAAGAAGAATGTCCGTTGAAGACTTGGCTGTGCCTAGCAGTTACGAAAAGGGGCCGGTGCACCACTTTGATTGGCGGGGTTACCAGGAGAAAACTCGGTCAGCAATTTCGCCTGCGGTCAAGATAGTTTTAGCTACACGCAATGGACCACCTTAACGTGTAGCGGCGGACAGCTGCCGGAAGGTACACGCAAGGCGGCCACTTTGGCTGGCTGTACGCAGGGTGTCCCGCCGACGCTGTACGCACGCATCACAGACTTCAGCGGCTGTGCGAAGTAGCACCTTGGAGTGCTCGAACCTTTGACCTGTACTCAACCGGCGGGGCACATTGTTCAAGAAAATCAATCCTGGCTGGTCGATCTTGCCGCAAGAGGTGGACCGTAGCGCGCTGCCCTTGCTCCAGGCGCGTGCGCTACGGGCGATCGGCGATGGCTACATGGCCGTGTTGTTGCCGGTGTACCTGTTGTCGCTCGGCCTGGGCACGCTGCAGGTCGGCCTGATCAGCACCGCTACGCTGCTGGGCTCGGCGTTGGCCACGTTGGCAGTTGGCGCCTGGGGGCATAAAGTCGCTGCCAAGCGACTGCTGTGTGTCGCAGCCTGGCTGATGACCGCCACTGGCTTGGGCCTGGCGGGCTTGTCATCGTTCTGGCCGCTTTTGATCGTCGCGTTTGTCGGCACGCTCAATCCGAGTGCAGGCGATGTCAGCGTCTTCTTGCCGCTCGAGCATGCCCGACTGGCCGACGCGGCACAGGGGCATGCGCGAACCAGTTTGTTTGCGCGCTACAGCCTGCTGGGAGCGCTTTGCGCCGCGCTGGGCGCATTGGCTGCGGCCTTGCCGGACGCGGCTGCAGGCTGGTTCGGGCTGGAGCGGCTCGATGTGTTGCGCGCCATGTTCGTGCTCTACGGCATCCTCGGCCTGGGGCTGTTGGGACTGTATCGCCGCCTGCCCGAAGCGGTGCCCGCACCGCTTGTTACAGCATTGCCGGTCGAGCGTAAGGCACCTGCCCTGGGTCCGTCGCGCCCGATCGTCGTGAGACTGGCTGCCTTGTTCAGCGTCGACGCCTTTGCCGGTGGCTTGCTGGTCAATTCGCTGATGTCGCTGTGGCTGCTTGAGCGATTCGGCGTCTCGCTGTCGCAGGCCGGAATGTTCTTTTTCTGGACCGGCCTGCTCGGCGCCTTGTCGCAGTTGGCCGCGCCGGCGCTGGCGCGTCGGATCGGGCTGCTCAACACGATGGTGTTCACCCACATCCCAGCCAATGTATGCCTGGTGTTGGCGGCGCTGACGCCGAGTTGGCCTGTCGCGCTGGTATTGCTGTCGGTGCGCAGCGCGCTGTCGCAGATGGATGTGCCCACACGCACCGCGTACGTGATGGCGGTCGTCACGCCAGCCGAACGGCCGGCGGCTGCCAGCTTCACTTCAGTTCCACGCAGCTTGGCCTCTGCATTGAGTCCGAGTCTGAGCGGTGCGCTTCTTGCGGCTGGGTGGATTGCGACGCCGCTGATTGCTTGCGGCCTGCTCAAGATCGGCTATGACCTCGCGCTGTGGCGTGCGATGCGGCACCACAGGTTTGAAGGCGCGTGATCCCAGATCTAGAAGTCGAGGGTCCCGTGCCTACAGGTTGTCACTCAAGCCAAGGCCCGATTCAGTGTTCAATGTGATTGAGATTGACAGTCCTTACCTGGGGCTCAGTCGTCAGGATATCGTGGAGTACATCCACGAGGCGTTTGCCCGGCAGGAGTTGGACATAGCAGCTTGGTGACTGTTCCGGAAAGCATTGAGCAAACGGGAGTAGGCGGAACCCATGAACTCGCCCCATCCGTTCAACCTCGTTCACGGAGACACCAGCTTCCACATGCAGACCAAACGTAGCGGGTGCTGCATTGCCAAGGCTCAAATCGTCGCGCAGCAAGCTGTAGACGACGTCACCACGATGAGGTGAAACATTGCTCATGAGCTTCGCGCCGGCAGACTCTAGTTGCCCAACAATTGCCGGGCCTCGCCGGAACATTTCCCGGGTGGCATCCAAGCGCGCGGCTGGATCAGCCCCATTGACCTCTTGCAGCAGAGAGGCCAAGCTTGCTCGAGACCTATCCCCGGCGACAACGTAGACCGTGAAAAGGCCCAACAGTGCAACAAGGAAAGCTCCGCGCCGTCGCATCGACAGGGGCTCCGCCCGATTCACCCCGGAGTGGCTCTTTGCGTACGCCGCCGGATCGACGCGCCCAAAGAGGCAATACCGACCAACATGAACGTCCAAGTTGCTGGCTCTGGCACTTCGGCGACGCTCCAGGTGAAGACCGGGCTTTTCCCAACAGCCGGCCAGAACGCGTTCACTGCTGCGACGGCGTTGTTCATGATCTGCATGTCTGCCGCGTCGAGTGTGCCACCAACATTGACGACATTGATCTGAATACCGGTGGCAGCCCAACCGAAGGCATTGTTCAGAACTGCGGCATCACTCGCGTTCAACCGGTTTCCCACCACCTGGCTCGGCTGCATGATGTCATTGTTCTGGTTGTACCCGGTCACGGGCCACGGAGCCGCGCCGTTCGCCGCAGGGTCGGCATGAGTACCTTGAGCCTGAGGCGTCAGAACCAGCAGTATGCCGTTCGCTGCGCCATTGGTGGAATAGGAACGCGAACCGGCAGGGATACCGTTGGCGCCGGCACCCGGAGTGGCGATTAACCTCGCAGCGAACAGGTTGTAGGCGGCGGTGAACCCAATGGCGTGGAACAACTCATGCTCCGCCGTATTCAACGGGTCGGGATTGTTGGCGGGGGCGTCGAAGTTGTCTGGATACTCCGTACGAGCAGAAAATGGAAGGCCCGCCGGGGTCGCCGTGAACAAGCATGTCACCGCTGTGTTACCGGCACCCAACCCGCACAGGGAAGCAACAGGCGGATTTTCATCCGCCGTCGCCGGAGCCGCCGGCAAGGCAAGCATTACAACAGCAAGGACGGAGCCCAGCGCGCCTCCGAACATTGCCTGTGGCTTTGAAGAACTTGCAGCCATCCTGAACTCCTTACTGAGACGAAAAACGTCGATAGTCATGAAATCTAGTGACAAGGAAATACAGACGAAATCCCTAGCTTCGAAGCGAAGTCGTCCACTCCAAAGGCGACACATCCGTGCTGTAGGTGGTCACCCTTCACCCCGTAGACGACCGATTTTTGGCAGCCATGAACGGGCTGATGCAGCAAGCCAAGCGCGCAGCACGAGGGTTCAGGACTGCAACCAACTTCACTGCCATCGCCTATCTGCTTCTGCGCAAACTCACGCATTTGCCGGCCTC
>RGQD01000840.1 GCA_010030205.1 Betaproteobacteria bacterium | reverse complement strand
GCCCAGGTCAACCGACGCGACCTCAACCGCGAGAGCGAACTCAGCGCCAACACTGACGGTCGCTCGGTGGGCGAAGTCTCGGCCGATGTGCGCAAGCTGGTCGCCGCGACACCGCTGCCACCCGGCTACAGCTACCGGTTTGGCGGATCGACCAAGGACATGCAGGAGAGTTTCGGCTACGCGGTGTCGGCGTTGGCGCTGGGCGTGGTCTTCATCTACATGATCTTGGCCTCGCAGTTCCGCAGTTTCCTGCAACCCCTGGCGCTGATGAGTTCGCTGCCGCTGACACTGATCGGCGTGGTCGGCGCGCTGCTGGTCTGGCGCAGCACGCTGAACATGTTCTCGGTCATTGGCGTGATCATGCTGATGGGGCTGGTGACCAAGAACGCGATCCTGCTGGTCGACTTTGCGATCCGGGCCCGCACCGCCACCGTCGATGACCAAGGCCAGGAAAGCCCAGGCCTGCCGCGTAACGAAGCCCTGTTGCTGGCCGCCAAGGTGAGGCTGCGACCGATCTTGATGACGACATTGGCGATGATCTTCGGCATGCTGCCGCTGGCGCTGGCGCTGACCGAAGGGTCGGAACAACGGGCCCCCATGGGTCAAGCGGTGATCGGAGGCGTGATCACCTCATCGCTGCTGACGCTGGTGGTGGTGCCGGTGATCTATTGCTGGCTCGATGACCTGGGGTCATGGGCCCAACGCAAACTCACGCGCACTGCGCCCACTGAGCAGCCAATCGCAGCGGCTGCGCCGAAATAGAATCCATCGTGATTCCTCCGACCGCGCCCGCCCCCTTTCCAAGACCGTCAGGACAAGCACGATGAACATCGAACAGGCCCGCTTCAACATGATCGAGCAGCAGATCCGCCCCTGGGACGTCCTCGATCACGGCGTGTTGTCCTTGCTGGCGATGGTGAGGCGAGAGGATTTCGTGCCGCCAAGCTACAAAGCCATGGCCTTTGTCGATACCGAGGTGCCGCTGGCACCCGGTGGCCATGACGGCCAGTGCATGCTGGCGCCTCGGGTCGAGGCCAGGTTGCTGCAGGAGTCGCATGTCCAACGTCACGAGCGGGTGCTCGAGATCGGT
>RGQD01000839.1 GCA_010030205.1 Betaproteobacteria bacterium | reverse complement strand
CCGACGTAGGTGATGTAGCCGTCGGCGTCGCGCCGGGCCACGTCGCCGGTGCGGTAATGGCCGTCTCGCATCACCTCGGCAGTTTTCTCTGGCGAGTCGGCGTAGCGCACCATCAGGCCGGTGGGCCGGCCCAGCGTGGCGTCGTCCATCACCAGCGAGATCTCGCCTTCGTCGGCCGGTTTGTCGTCGGTGTCGAGCAACACCACCTGATAGCCCGGCAGCGGCCGGCCCATCGAGCCGAACTGGATCTTCTGGCCCGGCGGGTTGCCCACTTGGGCGGTGGTCTCGGTCTGGCCGAAACCGTCGCGAATCGTCAGCCCCCAGGCCGCTTGCACTTGTTCGATCACCTCTGGGTTCAGCGGCTCCCCGGCACTGAGCAGTTCGCGCAGTGCGACCGCCCAGCCGCCCAAGCGCTCCTGGATCAGCATGCGCCAAACCGTCGGCGGCGCGCACAGCGTGCTGACCTGCTTGGCCACCAGCACGTCGAGCACCCGCCGGGCGTCGAAGCGCTGGTAGTTGAAGATGAACACCGTGGCGCCGGCGATCCAGGGCGCGAAGAAGCAGCTCCAGGCGTGCTTGCCCCAGCCCGGCGACGAGATGTTCCAGTGCCGGTCGCCGGCTTGCAGGCCGATCCAGTACATCGTGCTCAAGTGCCCGACGGGATAGCTGACATGGGTGTGTTCGACCAGCTTGGGCTTGGCCGTGGTGCCGCTGGTGAAGTACAGCAACAGCGTCTCGTCGGCGCGGGTGGCGCAGCGCGGCTGGTAGACGCTGGACGCGGCGTCGGCGTCGCGGTAATCGGTCCAGCCCGGGCTGACCGAGCTGCTGGCGTCGGTGACGATGCGCAGCACCGGGCCAGGGGCATGCGCGTCCAGGCCGTCGAACTTGGCCGCGTGCACGGCCGTGGTGACGACCACCCGCACCCGGCCGCGTTCGAAGCGGTCGACCAGGTCATCGCGGCTGAGCAACTGTGTGGCCGGGATCATCACCGCGCCGATCTTGATGCAGGCCAGCATCAGCTCCCACAGCGGCACCTCGTTGCCCAGCATCAGCAGCACCCGGTCGCCGCGCGCAACGCCCAGCGATTCGAGCCAGTTC
>RGQD01000838.1 GCA_010030205.1 Betaproteobacteria bacterium | reverse complement strand
TTGGCCGCGCTGCTGGTGTGCAAGGTGCCAAAGACCAGGTGGCCAGTCTCAGCGGCGGTCAGCGCCAACCGGATCGTCTCCAGGTCACGCATTTCGCCGACCAGCACGGCGTCCGGGTCTTCGCGCAGCGCTGAGCGCAGTGCATTGGCAAAGCTCATCGTGTGCGGCCCGACCTCGCGCTGGTTGATCAGACACTTCTTGCTCTCGTGCACAAACTCGATCGGATCCTCGACCGTCAGCACATGGCCGTATTCGCTTTCGTTCAAGTGGTTGACCATCGCGGCCAGCGTCGTGCTCTTGCCCGACCCGGTGGGACCGGTCACCAGCACCATGCCGCGCGGACGCAAGGCCAGTTCGCCGAAGATTTTGGGCGCACCCAGTTGTTCGAGCGACAGGATCTTGCTCGGGATGGTTCGCAGCACTGCCCCGGCGCCACGGTTCTGGTTGAAGGCATTGACGCGGAAGCGCGCCAGCCCTTGGATCTCGAACGAGAAATCGCACTCCAGCGTCTCCTCGTAGACCTTGCGCTGGACGTCGTTCATGATGTCGTAGACCATCGCATGCACCGCTTGGTGGTTCAGCGCGTCGACGTTGATTCGGCGCACATCGCCGTTGACCCGAATCATTGGTGGCAGACCCGCCGACAGGTGCAGGTCAGAGGCTTTGTTTTTGACCGAGAACGCGAGCAGTTGGGCGATGTCCATCGGGCTTGAGGTAGGCTCTTTCCATTATGAACACTGTTATCGGCAAGCTGGAGCGGGTCCGTAGCCGGATCGAGGCCGCCTGCATCGCGGCGGGCCGACCTGTGTCGGGCGTCACGCTGCTGGCGGTGAGCAAGACCCATCCGGACGCTGCGGTCCGCGATGCTTTTGCCGCCGGCCAGCGTGCTTTTGGCGAGAACTATGTGCAGGAGGCGCTGGACAAAATCGCCGCCACAGCAGACCTGCGATCGCAGATCGAGTGGCATCTGATCGGTCCGCTGCAGAGCAACAAGACCCGGCCGGTGGCTGCAGCGTTTGACTGGGTGCAGTCGGTCGACCGGCTCAAGATCGCGCAGCGTCTGTCCGAGCAGCGGCCGCCCGAATTGCCGCCGCTGCAAG
>RGQD01000837.1 GCA_010030205.1 Betaproteobacteria bacterium | reverse complement strand
ATTCGATCGCCAGCCGCCGTGCATCGGCGATCTGCGCCGGGCTCATCAGCTTGGCCACCAAGCTCAGGCGTCGGGCCGCGTCGGCATTGCCGGCCTCCGCGCCAAGACTGAACCACAGGTGGGCACGCGCATAGTCCCGCGCCACACCCTGGCCGTTGCCATAGCGGCTGCCGAGGTGGGCCTGCGCCACATCGTTGCCCTGCGCAGCGGCCAGCCGGTACCACTTGACGGCCTCGGCATAGTCCTGCGCCACACCCTGGCCATTGCCGTGCATCACGCCCAGGTTCAGCTGTGCGACGGCGTCGCCCTGGGCAGCGGCCAGCTGGTACCAATGGACGGCGGCTGCGTCATCTTGCGCGACGCCCCGGCCCTTGGCATGGAGCAGCGCCAGGTTGAACTGCGCTCTGGCGTTGCCCTGTGCTGCCGCCAACCCGTACCACTTGACGGCCTCGGCCGGGTCTTGCGCGACGCCCTGGCCCATGTCGTGGAGCAAGCCGAGGTTGAACTGCGCCGTCGGATCGCCCTGGGTGGCCACCGGCAGATACCACTTCGCGGCTTCGGCCTGGTCTTGCGCGACCCCCAGCCCCAGGTCATGGATGTAAGCCAGCTGCAACTGGGCGGGCGCAAAACCCTGGGCTGCCGCCATCCGGTACCAGCGCACGGCTTCGACGTAGTCTTGCGTCACGGCCAAGCCCTCGACGTAGAGGTTGCCGACCTCGTGCTGGGCCTGGGCATTGCCTTTGGTCGCGGCGCTCTTGTATTTCTTCAAAGCGGCGGCGTGGTCGTTGCGCATCAGCGCCGCATGCGCCTCCTCGACCTCGCCAGACCATGCCGGAACGCTGCCGCCCACCGCGATCAGCGCCGCCACCAACACCCGAATCGTCGCTCGCACCGTCGTCATGTCACCGAGTTCCAACAGCTTGCGCGGATGCACCAGGATCTGGCGCAAAAACCTCCTGCAAGCAGATACGCAGTTTATCGAGCTTTTTCTGCGCGGCACCGAGCGCAGGGGCTGGCGCCAAGGACCTGCGCCAAGGACCTGCGCCAAGGACCTGCGCATTTGCCCGCATGGCGCTGCGCCGCAAGAACAGGCAGGATCGGACC
>RGQD01000836.1 GCA_010030205.1 Betaproteobacteria bacterium | reverse complement strand
CTCTTAGCGCCCAGAGTCTCATCCGGCTGCCAGTCGCGTACACCAGCACCAATCATCAGCCAGCCTGTTTGAACAGTGTCCAGGTCCATGACCACCTTCTTGAGTTGGATTTCCTCACCGTCGCGGTTCGTCCAAGCGTTGGCCTGGGGTGTTTGCGCAGCTGCTCGACCAACTGCGCTACATCGCGTGGGCAGGGTTCATGCTGGCGCTGTTGCGACCGCAGCCGGGCGGGCTGGTGCCGGGACGGGGGCTGCTGGTGCTGTGCACGGGCCTGGCGCTGGCCAGCCTGGGCGCCAGCCTCGGTTTGGGCTTTTGGCCTGAACGGGCGGGTCTGCTGCAGGATTTGCAGGTGACCGGCCAGTTGGCCTGGGCGGTGCTGGGCTTGCTGTTGGCTGAGCAGGTCTTTCGCAACCAACTTGACGTCTCGCGATGGGGCGCCAAGCCCTTGTGTCTTGGGCTGGCCTGTCTGTTCGGCTTCGACCTGTATTTGTTCTCGCAGGCCTTGATGTTTGGCGGCTTCGATGGGAACGCCGTGGGCGCGCGCGGTTTGGTGCATGCGGCGGTGCTGCCGCTGCTGTTGCTGGCGTCGAGCCGCGATGTCAGCTGGCTGGCGCGGATCCAGATGTCGCGCACGGCGATCTTCTACTCAGCGTCGCTGCTGTTGGTGGGTGCCTACCTGCTGTTTGCCTCGACCGCCGGCTACTACATCCGATTTTTCGGCGGCAGCTGGGGCGGCGCTTTACAGGTGGCCTTGCTTTTCATCGCAGGATTGCTGCTGACGGTCTTGCTGCTGTCAGGCGCCTTGCGTGCACGCTTGAGAGTATTTCTGGGCAAGCATTTTTTCCGCTACCGCTATGACTACCGACTGGAGTGGCTGCGCGTCACCGACATGCTGTCGACGCGCAGTGCGCCGCAGGCGGTGGGTAGCCTGGTGATCCGCGCGCTGGCTGACCTGGTGGAATGTCCCGCTGGCGCGCTGTGGATCAAAGACCTGTCAAATGACGATTACGTCCAGTCCGCGCGATGGAACATGCCCCATCTAGAGGTTCGCGAATCGACCGATTCAGCGTTCTGTCGTCAGATGCGCGACGACGAATGGATCAT
>RGQD01000835.1 GCA_010030205.1 Betaproteobacteria bacterium | reverse complement strand
ACCCGCCACAGCACCGCCAGCGCTTCGGCGGGGGTGTCACTGGGTGGCACCGGCGGACGCCGGTAGAACTGGTTGGTCAGCAAGTAGTCCTGCTGCACCAGTTCGCGCGGCACCCCCAGCGCCAGCAGAATCAACGCCGAGCCGACGCCGGTCCGGTCCTTGCCAGCGGTGCAGTGCAGCACGGCCGGTGCGTCGGATTGCAACAGCAGGTCGAACATCTCGGCAAATCGGTGCGCGTGGTCGGTGACCATCGCCCGGTAAAGATCTTTCATCAACTCGACCACGACAGCGGCACTGAGTTGGCGCCCAGCGGCCGCCAAGTCCTGCATGCGCTGGACAACGGCGGGTTCGATGACCAGCGCATGCTGGACCACACCCGGCAGCCGGTAGGGCGTGGCGGCGCGCTCAGCCTCACCGCGGAAGTCGATCGTCCTGGCCAGCCCCAGCCCCGCCAACACCGCATGGTCGGCCTCGGTCAGTCCAGCCAGATGGTCCGAGCGAAACAGCTTGCGCCATCGCAGTGGGCGCGAGCCATGGCCGGGGTAACCCCCGAGGTCGCGGAAATTGGTGGCCCCTTGCAGAGGCACATGGCGGTCGGGATGTTGAGGCATGAACCTGATTGTGCTGCGCCAGACGACTGCAGCGCTGTCGCTTGTGTTCAGGCTGCGCCGCAGGTGCGGGCCTATCATCATCACCAAATTCGATCGTCGTCATAACCACCCCTGCGAGGAGACCTGCATGTACAAATCTTTTGATCTCAGCGGCCGCGGCGCCATCGTCACCGGTGGCAATGGCGGCATTGGCTACGGCATGGCGCGCGCGCTGCTAGCCTCCGGTGCCTCGGTGGCGGTCTGGGGGTCAAATCCAGACAAGACCGCCAAGGCCAAGGCAACGCTGGCGTCTGAATGTGGCGACGCTTCACGCGTCCATGCCTTCGTCTGCGACGTCGGCGACGAGGCCCAGATCGACAGCACTTTCGCGGCTTCTGTGGCAGCCCTGGGACGGGTCGACGCCTGCTATGCCAACGCAGGGATCGGCGGCAAGGGCACGCTGATGCTCGACATGAGCTTGGAAGAGTTCCGCCGCATCCAGCGCATCAACGTCGA
>RGQD01000834.1 GCA_010030205.1 Betaproteobacteria bacterium | reverse complement strand
CCACATGTAGTCACCTTCAGGTTTTGGTGTTGGTGCTTGCCAATCATTGTTGGCATCCAACGACCATGATGCAAACGGTTGTGGTGCTACGAACTGGTCTTTGACAGCATCGTATGTGTAGCCGACTCCTGCGTATTGTTTGCGAATACGGTTGTTGTAACTGGTTTGAACCCAGGTTCCACCAAGCAGGTTGTTGCACCATTGTGCGCCGTTGGCTTCGTGTTCGTCAGCAACAACGATTACTCGCAGGACTGTGTTGGTTGAATCTATTTCTGCAAAATGTGCCATGACTTTTCCTTTTATCCGATTGGGTATCTAATAATAACTACACCTGAACCGCCACTACCCGAAGTGGCTGCGTTGTCTCCAGAGCCACCACCACCCGAACCTGTGTTGGCTGTTGCATTGGTACTCGACCCGCCTGCCGTTGCACCACCACCACCCCCTGCGCCGTATGTACCAAATGCGCCACCACCGCCACCACCTGCCCTAGAAGTATTAGTGCCGTTAATTGCGCTAGCGGTTGATGTTCCACCAGCACCACCAACACCAGTTGTAGGCGCACTACCCACACTGGATGAACCACCACCACCACCAGCAGCATTAGAAGCATTTGTTGGTGTAGAACCGCCTGCAAAACCTTGACCGCTCGTATTTGTACCACCAGAACGCAGGGTGCCAGAAGAAGCACCACCGCCACCACCCGAACCACCATTACCACCATTTGTGTTGTTGTCTGCACCAAATCCGCCACCTGTTGAGGTTATGGAACTGAACACAGAGTTACTGCCAATAGTACCGTTGGTACCTAGACCTGTGCTTTTTGCGCCACCAGCACCAACCGTAACCGTGTAAGAAGTTCCAGCAGTCAAAGAAAGAGAACTTGTTAAATATCCACCTGCGCCACCACCACCGCCGCAACCTCCACCGCCTCCTCCACCACCTGCAATAACAAGATATTCGACAGGATTAAGAGATGCGGATGGGGAAACACTTAGCGTTCCTGTGGATGTGAACTCATGTACTTTGTAAAAAACACCGCTTACAGAAATGTAAGATTCTGTTCCGCCTGAAAGAACCGATTGCAAAGGATATCTGTCGGAATCTTT
>RGQD01000833.1 GCA_010030205.1 Betaproteobacteria bacterium | reverse complement strand
CTGGTGTCCCCCGATGCAGCCGGCGCCAGCAGCCGTGGCTACGGCACCCAGGACGGCGGCCGCGCCGCCGAAGTCACCTTGCAACAGGCACCGGCCCAGCTGGTCACGCTCGACGGGCTGGCCGCGCTGGAACACGCGGTGGACATCGGCATTGCCGCCACCTGCGCCGAGGCGGTCGGCGTGATGGACAAAACCCTGAGCCTGACCACCGAGTACATGAACACGCGCAAGCAGTTCGGCGTGGTCATCAGCAGCTTCCAGGCGCTGCGCCATCGCGCGGCCGACATGAAAATGCAGCTGGAGCTGGCCCGCTCCATGAGCTACTACGCCTCGCTCAAGCTCAACGCCCCGGCGCCAGAGCGTCGCGCCGCCATGGCCCGGGCCAAGTACCAGTTGGGCAATTCGATGCGCTTCATCGGCCAGCAGGCGGTGCAACTGACCCAGCTGGAGCTCACCTTCGGCGACACGCTGCACCATTTGGGCGAGGTGTCCAACCGGATGCAGGACACGGCGGGCGTGTTCGCCTGAACTGAGAGCCTACTCGTCGGCCCGCTGACGCACAAAACTGGCAAAGCGCGGCAGACCAGAAGGGGTCAGGCCCCGGTAGCGGTAGGTGACCAGGCTACCGACCGGCGGCGGCGCCAGCCGGTCGGCATCGCTGAGTCCAGTGCCTAAGGCAAAGCGCTGACCGCCGGGCATTTCCACCTGCAGCGCACCCAACTTACCTTCAAGCCGACCCTTGCCCGGCACATGCGCCACCACCCGGGCTTCATCGTCTGGCATGGCTTTGAGCTTGCGCAGCGCGTCGCTGCGACCGGGTGCCCATACGGCATCGGCCCGGTGCAGCATCAGGCCCTCGGCACCCTGCCCCGTCAGGGTTTTCAGTTTCTGGTCCAAGCTGGCAACGTCGGCCACCCGGTCTTGGGCGATGACCTGCAGCCACGCCGGGCTGCCAGCGCCCACCAGCGACACGGCGCGCTGCACCCGATCGGCAAACGGTCCGACGCCGCCGGGCAGGTCAAAAATCATATAACTCAGCGCTTGCCAGTCGGCATCGACCGCCGTACTGCGGCGGACGATGGCCGACAGTCGGTCAAAACTGCGTCGCC
>RGQD01000832.1 GCA_010030205.1 Betaproteobacteria bacterium | reverse complement strand
GGCGACTGTCAAGTCGGCTGCCGAGCTGGCCGGGCTGGAGCTGTTGGTCGGGGAGGGGCGCAAGGTCCGCCTGTCGCAGGTCGCCAATGTGCAGGACACCACCGCCGAGCCACGTTCTGCAGCGCGCCTCAATGGCGCGCCGGTGGTGGGCTTTGAAATCTCGCGTTCTAAAGGTGCCAGCGAGGTGGATGTGGGGCGCGGCGTTCGGGCTGCCTTGGCGCAGCTCAAGGTCAGCCACCCCGACATGGTTTTGAGCGAAGCCTTTGACTTTGTCACACCGGTGGAAGAAGAATACTGGGCATCGCTGATCCTGCTGGCAGAGGGCGCGCTGCTCGCGGTGCTGGTGGTGTGGCTGTTTTTGCGCGACTGGCGCGCCACCTTTGTGACGGCGGTGGCGCTGCCGCTGTCGGTCATTCCAGCCTTCATCGGCATGAACTACCTGGGCTTTTCCATCAATGTGGTCACGCTGCTGGCCCTGAGTCTGGTGATCGGCATTTTGGTCGACGACGCGATTGTCGAGGTGGAAAACATCGTGCGCCACCTGCGCATGGGCAAAACGCCTTACCAGGCCGCGATGGAGGCGGCCGATGAGATTGGCCTGGCCGTGATTGCCACCACTTTCACGCTGGTGGCGGTGTTTTTGCCGACGGCTTTCATGAGCGGCATCGTCGGCAAGTTTTTCAAGCAATTTGGCTGGACGGCGTCGCTGGCCGTGTTTGCGTCGCTGGTGGTGGCGCGCATGCTCACGCCGATGATGTCGGCGTATCTGCTCAAGCCCATCGTTGACTACACCGAGAAAGACAGCACGGTGATGCGCTGGTACATGCGTACCAGCCGCTGGTGTTTGCAGCATCGCTGGTGGACGGCCCTGGCGGCGGGCGGGTTTTTTCTCGGCTCGTTGATGCTGATCCCGCTGCTGCCTACCGGCTTCATCCCGCCCGACGACAACAACCAGACCCAGGTCTACCTTGAGCTGGCTCCTGGCAGCAAGCTGGTAGACACGCTGCTTGCTGCCGAGACCGCACGCCAGCTTTTGATGAAGGTTGAGCATGTCAAATCCATCTACACCACGGTCGGCGGCGGTTCGGCGGGTACCGACCCCTTTGCCGC
>RGQD01000831.1 GCA_010030205.1 Betaproteobacteria bacterium | reverse complement strand
TGGGGGCGGGCTATGCCGTCAGCGAGATGGTCACCTCGCGCAAGGATCTTTGGGCCTCGCTGAAGACCTCGCGCCGCACCGACCATGCCGGCGAGCCGGGTCCGATTGCGGTGCAGATCGCCGGCACCGACGCCGCGATGCTGGCCGAGGCGGCGGCCTACAACATCGACCGTGGCGCCCAGATCATCGACATCAACATGGGCTGCCCGGCCAAAAAAGTCTGCAACAAATGGGCAGGCTCGGCCTTGATGCGCGACGAACCTCTGGCGCTGGCCATCGTCAGCGCGGTGGTCGCGGTGTGCGCACCGCGCGGCGTGCCGGTCACGCTGAAGATGCGCACCGGTTGGTGCGACAGCGAGCGCAATGCGGTGGCGCTGGCACGCGCGGCCGAGAGCGCCGGCGTGGCGATGCTCACGGTGCACGGCCGCACCCGCGAGCAGGGTTTCAAGGGCCTGGCCGAATACGACACGGTCAGCGCGGTGAAGGCCGCAGTGCGGGTGCCGGTGGTGGCCAACGGCGACATCGACTCACCCGCCAAGGCCGCCGAAGTGCTGGCGCGCACCGGCGCCGACGCGCTGATGATCGGCCGCGCAGCGCAGGGCCGACCCTGGATATTTCGCGAGATCGCGCATTACCTGGCCACGGGTCAGGCCCTAGAGCCGCCGACCACGCGCGAGGTCGGGGGGTGGTTGGTGGCGCACCTGCATGAGCATTACGGCTTGTACGGCGAACAGACCGGTGTTCGCAGCGCCCGCAAGCACATCGGCTGGGCCGTTCGATCGCTGCCCGGCGGCGAAAATTTCCGCGCTGCGATGAACCAACTCGACGACATCGCCAGCCAGGTCTCGGCAGTGTCAGACTACTTTGACCAGCTTGCAGAACAGCACCAATGGCTGCCCCACGGCATCCCGATCGGCTCGACAGCCGCCAACGAAGACCTCCTTGATCGGCAAGCATGAGCAAGAAAGAAGTTGGAGACTGCATCCGAGACAGCCTGGAGCAGTACTTCAAGGACTTGCACGGCACCGAGCCGCGCGCGGTGCACGCGATGGTGATGGATGCGGTGGAAAAACCACTGCTCGAGGTCGTGATGAAACAAGCCGAAGGCAA
>RGQD01000084.1 GCA_010030205.1 Betaproteobacteria bacterium | reverse complement strand
CAAGTTGGGGCTGCCGGTCAAGAAGAAGACCGCCTCCGGCGCGCCCAGCACCGACGAGGAGGTGCTGGCAGAACTGGCTGCCGACTACCCGCTGCCGGCGCGATTGCTGGAATACCGCAGCCTGGCCAAGCTGAAGGGCACTTACACCGACAAGCTGCCGCTGATGGTCAACCCGGCCACCGGCCGGGTGCACACCAACTATGCGCAGGCGGTGGCCGTGACCGGTCGCTTGTCGAGCAACGAGCCGAATCTGCAGAACATCCCGATCCGAACCGCCGAAGGCCGGCGTGTTCGCGAGGCCTTCATCGCCCCGCCTGGCCACAGCATCGTCTCGGCCGATTACTCCCAGATCGAGCTGCGGATCATGGCCCACATCAGCGCCGACCCGGGCTTGACGCACGCCTTTGCGGCCGGCTTGGACGTGCACAAGGCCACTGCGGCCGAGGTCTTCAACACCACGGTCGAGGCCGTCACCACAGAACAGCGGCGCTATGCCAAGACCATCAATTTCGGGCTGATCTACGGCATGGGCGCTTTCGGCCTGGCGCAGTCGCTGGGCATCGAGCAGAAGGCCGCGCGCGATTACATCGATCGCTACTTCGCCCGCTTTGCCGGTGTCAAGCGCTACATGGACGAAACCCGCGCCAGTGCGGCCGAGAAGGGCTATGTCGAGACCTTGTTCGGACGGCGCATCGAGCTGCCTGAGATCCGTGGCGGCAACGGCCCGCGCCGAGCCGGTGCCGAGCGCCAGGCGATCAACGCGCCGATGCAGGGCACGGCGGCCGACCTGATCAAGCTGGCGATGATCGCTGTGCAGGCAGCCCTGGACGACAAGGCCATGCGAACGGTGATCGTGATGCAGGTGCATGACGAATTGGTGTTCGAGGTGCCCGAGGACGAACTGGACTGGGTGCGCACCGAGGTGCCTCGCCTGATGGCTGGCGTGGCGCAGTGGAGCGTGCCACTGCTGGCCGAGATAGGGGTCGGGCCGAATTGGGAACAGGCACATTGAGCCAAACAGCCCATGGGCCGTGTACGTCATCGGCTTGACTTGAAACCTTCATACACTGCCCGGCATGAACGATTCGATTTCTGAGCCAAGCCCTCAACTGGAGTTGCTGAACCGCGAGCGCGCGATCCTCGCCTTCAACCGCCGGGTACTGGCTCAGGCCCGGCGCGACGATGTGCCGCTGCTCGAGCGCTTGCGATACATCACCATCGTGTCGTCGAACATGGACGAATTCTTCGAGGTTCGATTTGCCAATGCCTTGGATGCGATGCGTGGTGCGACCAGCGACGGTGACCCGCAGCGCGACGAGTTGCGCCAGGTGGCGGCCGAGGCCCATGGACTGATCGACGAGAAGTACGCGCTCTTCAACGACGAGGTGATGCCCGCGCTGCAGCACCAGGGCATAGGCATCATCAACCATGCTGAGCGCAACAAGGCACAGCGCAACTGGGTATCACGCTACTTCGAGACCCAGGTCCAGCCGCTGCTGCTGCCAGTGGGCTTGGACCCGGCGCACCCGTTTCCGCAGGTGGCCAACAAGTCGCTCAACTTCATCGTCAAGCTCGGCGGCAAAGACGCCTTCGGGCGCGAGAATTCGATTGCGATCGTCAAGGTGCCGCGTGCGCTGCCGCGCGTGATCCAGCTGCCATCACAGGTGTGCGAAACAGGCCAGCAGTCCTTCGTGCTGCTGACCAGCGTGATACGGGCCCACCTCGAGGATTTGTTCGGCGGCCGGCCGGTGGAGTCGTTCTCGCAGTTCCGCGTGACCCGCGACTCCGAGCTCGAGGTCGACGAGGACGACGTCACCAATCTGCGCCAAGCCATGCGCAGCGGCCTGACCACCCGACATTACGGCCAGCCGATCCGGCTCGAGGTGGTGGCGAGCTGCCCCGAGCCGCTGTGGCGCTTGCTGCTCGACCAGTTCGACCTGCCGCAGGCCGCGCTCTACCGGGTCAATGGCCCGGTGAACCTGGTCCGCTTGAACCAGCTGATCGACCAGGTCGATGCGCCGGCCTTGCGTTTCTTGCCCTGCAAGCCGAGCTGGCCAGAGGCTGAGCTGCCGCGCGGCAGTTCGATCCTGGCACGCCTGCGCCAAGGCGACGTGCTGCTGCACCACCCGTTCCAGAGTTTCGATGTGGTGGTGGAATTCCTGCGCGAGGCGGTGCACGACCCGGCCGTGCTGGCGATCAAACAAACGGTTTACCGAACGGGCAGCCAGTCGGTGCTGATGGCCTTGTTGATCGAAGCGGCACGGCGTGGCAAGGATGTTTGCGTCGTGGTCGAGTTGAAAGCGCGCTTCGACGAGGAAGCCAACATCGATTGGGCCGAGCGACTGGAAGCGGTGGGTGCGCAGGTGGTCTATGGCATCGTCGGCTTCAAGACCCACGCCAAGTTGCTGCTGGTGACCCGGCGCGAGACCACTAAGCGCGGCAAGTTGGTGTTGCGCCGCTACGCCCACCTGTCGACCGGCAACTACAACCCGGGCACTGCGCGGCTGTATACCGATGTCGGCATGCTCACTGCCGATGAATTGCTGACGGCTGACGCCGATGCGGTGTTCCATCAACTGGCCAGCCTGACCAAGGTGCGAACGCCTCGCCACCTGCTGACCGCGCCGTTTGCGCTGCACCGACGCTTGGTTGCCCATATCGGCCAGGTGGCCGAGGCCGCAAGCGCAGGGCTGGCGGCGCGCATCGTCGTCAAAATCAACGGCCTGACCGAGCCCACGATGATCGAGGCTCTGGTGCTGGCAGGCCAGGCCGGTGCCGACATCGACCTGATCGTCCGTGGGGCCTGCATGTTGCCGCCGGCCATCGTAGGCCTGACCGACCGCATCCGCGTGCGCTCGGTGGTCGGGCGCTTTCTGGAGCACACCCGGGTGATGTATTTCCGTTGGGGCGAAGGCGAGGCGGACCAGGCGCTGTACCTGTCGTCGGCAGACTGGATGGGCCGCAATATGTTCCGCCGCATCGAGATCGCCTGGCCGGTACGGGACGCTGCGTTGCGCCAGCGCGTGATAGACGAATGCCTGGTGCCCTATTTGCACGACCAGCGCGATGCCTGGCTTCAGGCCCGCGATGGCAGCTATGAGCGGGTGGCCGAGACAGGTGTCAGCGCGCAGGCCGCGCTGGCGTCACGCTACATGGCTGGCGCTTGAGTGCCGACCCTGGCAAGCGAACGACGATGGACTTGATCCTCTGGCGCCATGCCGACGCTCGTGACGCCGAAGGCGAGTCGGTCGAAGACGATCTTGACCGACCGCTGACGCCACGTGGTGAGAAGCAGGCTAGGCGCATGGCCGAGTGGCTCAATCGCTTTCTGCCCGACAGCAGCCGCATCCTGGTCAGCCCTGCGCTGCGGGCACGCCAGACCGCCCAGGCACTGGGCCGCAAGCTGCGCATCGTCGACGCGCTGGCGCCGGGCGCTTCGCACAACCAGGCTTTGGCGGCAGCGCGCTGGCCCGACAGCCGCGAGCCGGTGTTGCTGGTCGGTCACCAGCCCATGCTCGGTCAGTTGACCGCTTACCTGATGGCCGGCGCTGCCACGCTGGATGCGCCGCCTTGGTCGGTGCGCAAGGGTGCGGTGTGGTGGTTGCGCCACCGCGAGCGCGACGGCGAGGTGGCGCTGGTGTCGGTTCGCACCGCGGAAAAGTTCTAAGGCTTGCGCGCCGGCGCGGATCAAGCCGGTATCAGCACCAATCGCGGCGCGTCTTGGCGTGTCCAGCTTTCTTCCTCTTCACGCAACAGGTGCATGGTGCGCGGGTGACTGTTGGCCCAGTCAGCGAAGAGCCTCAATCGAGCTTGCTTGCCGTCGCGCTTCAAACGCAAGGCTTGGGTGTCGACCGGCGAGCGGGCATGGCATTTGATGACCGCGAGCCGCAATGCCAGCACCTGCCAGCCGAAACGCTCATTGCTGAGCTGTGACTCGAGCTTGCGCAAGCCCCCGCGCTGACCCAGCACCAGATCGGCGATGCGCCGTTGCTGGCTTTGCGAAAAACCCGGTGCGTCGACATGGCCCATCAGGTAGGCGCTGTGTCGGTGGTGGTCATGGTGCGAGACCATCAGGCCGATCTCGTGCAGGTCGCAGGCCCAGCCGAGTTCGAACAGCACTTCGCTGTCTGCAGTTTCGGCCAGTTCGGGCAGCGCGCTGCGCAGCATCGCGCTGGCCGTCGACTTGACCCGCGCGGCCTGGTCGGTATCGACGTCGAAGCGTGCTTGCAGTGCGGCGACGGTCTGGTCGCGCAGGTCGCCGCCACCGGCCAAGCGGCGTGCGGCGTGGCGCTCGTGCAGGTCGATGATCACGCCCTGGCGCAACGCGCCTTTTGCCGGCTTCAACTCGGCGATGCCGAAATGCGTGGCGAGCGTGTAGAGCAGTGCCAAGCCGCCGCCGATGATGGCTTTGCGATCTTCGCGCAGCGACGGCAGCGTGAGCTTGTCGGCGCTGCCGGCGGCCAGGCATTGGGCGATGCACCAGCGCAGGCCATCTGGCGTGATCGTTCCATCGGTGATGCCGGCCGCCGCCAAGATCTGCGACACCGCGCCCGCTGTTCCCGACGATCCCAGCGCTTCGCGCCAGTGGTTTGGTGCGAAGGGCTCGAGGGCTTCCTCCAACTCGGCGCCAGCAGCCACCTGGGCATCGCGAAAGCGTTGTTCAGTGAAAACACCATCGGGAAACCAGCGCATCGACAGGCTCACGCTGCCAGTCTTGAACGACTCGACCGCGCTGATCTTGCGGCCTTGGCCAACAATCATCTCGGTGCTGCGCCCGCCGATGTCGATCACCAGTCGCCTCGCCTGGCCCGGTTGCAGGAACGACACCCCGGCGTAGATCAGCCTGGCCTCCTCGCGCCCCGACACCACTTCGATGCCGAAGCCCAGCGCAGCCTCGGCACGCAGCAGGAACGCATCGCGGTTGCGCGCCTCGCGCAAGGTCTGGGTCGCCACCGCGCGCACCTGGAAGGCCTCAAACCCTTGCAGCCGCTGCGCAAACCGGCGCAAGCAGTCCAGCCCGCGCTGTGCTGCCGCTTCGGTGAGGTAGCCGTTGGCATCGAGTCCGGCACCCAGTCTGACCGTCTCTTTCAGGTAGGCGATGCGCCGGTAGCGGCCGTGCTGCAATTGCGCGATCTCGAGCCGGAAGCTGTTGGAACCGATGTCGATCGCGGCGAGGGGCGCAGTGGCGCTGGTAGGGGGCAGAAGCATGCAGCATGCTACCGGTAAACCCTGCCCCCGCGTTGAAGCAAAGCGCGGGTTCCTAGAATACACAGTTGGCCTGATTTACCGAAAAGAACTCACATTGCGCGAAGACCTCGACAGCCCCAGCACAAACCGCGGTTTTAACCGCAGGGATTTCGTTCGCACCTCGATCGGCTCGGGCTTTGCCGCTGCCGTGCTGCCGGTGGCCGCACAGACGGTGATCAACACCGACAGCGTCGGCTTGCTCGTTGGCGAAGTGACGATCGCAGCCGGCGACTTCAAGCTGCCAGCCTACCGTGCCGCGCCATTGGGCCGGGTCAATCCGCCGGTGGTGCTGGTGGTCAGCGAGGTCTTCGGGGTTCACGAATACATTGCCGATGTCGCACGCCGACTGGCCAAGCAAGGCTATTTTGCGGTCGCGCCCGAATTGTTCGTACGCCAAGGCGACCCCGGCGCCTACGGCGAAATCGGCAAGTTGCTCAGCGAGGTGGTCGCCAAAGTGCCTGACGCCCAAGTGATGGGCGATCTCGATGCCACGATGGCCTGGGCTGCTGGGCAGGGTGCCGATACGTCCAAGCTGGGCATCACTGGATTTTGCTGGGGCGGGCGAATCGCTTGGCTCTACGCTGCGCACAACCCTGGGGTCAAGGCGGCGGTGGCTTGGTACGGGGTGTTGACGGGTCCGATATCGGCCCTGAAACCGTCCCATCCGGTGGACTTGGCGGCCAAGCTCAAAGCGCCGGTTTTAGGCCTTTACGGTGGGCAGGACAGCGGCATACCGCTTGAGTCGATCAACGGCATGAAAGCTGCGCTGGCGCTGGGCAGCGATGCCGCCAAGCAGTCTTCGCTGCACGTCTACCCTGAGGCGCCGCATGCATTTCACGCCGATTACCGCAACAGCTACCGCGAGGACGCGGCAGGCGACGCCTGGCAACGTTGCCTGGCCTGGCTCAAGCTCCAAGGCGTGGTCTGATCGCCGCGAGCGGCTGCATCCAAGCGTGCCAAACTGGCGCGCTTGCTATCTGGAGGCGAAAGACGCCATGACCTTGCTCTACATCGTGCTGTCCACGCTGGCCGGCGGCTTGCTATCGGTGCTGATCGCTGCGTCGCTGACCCTGGCGTTGCTGGGCCGCTTGGTGCGCCACTTGGTCAGCCTGTCGGTGGGCGTGCTGCTGGGCACGGCCTTGCTGCTGGTGCTGCCCGAAGCTTTTGAGAGCAAAGTCGACCCGCACCGCCTTTTCATGACCTTGCTCGGCGGTCTGCTGTTCTTTTTCTTGCTGGAAAAAGCCGAGCTCTATCGCCACGGCCACCACCACGAGGGCGACGGGCACGAGCATCACCATCAATTCGACACCGACCAGGCTGGCCGCGGCGGCTGGAGCGTGCTCGTGGGCGACAGCATCCACAACTTCTGCGACGGCATCATCATCGCGGCGGCATTTCTGGCCGACACCCAGCTGGGCTTGTTCACCTCGCTGGCGATCATCGCGCACGAAATCCCGCAGGAGGTTGGTGACTACATCGTGCTGCTCAACGCGGGTTTCAGTCGCGCCAAGGCCTTGCTCTACAACGCTTTGTCAGGCCTGGCCTCGGTGGTGGGCGGTGTGCTGGGCTATTTTGTCGTGGGTCCCTGGGAGGGGCTGTTCCCGTACCTGCTGGTGGCCGCGTCCAGCAGCTTTGTCTATGTGGCTGTGGCCGACTTGCTGCCGCAGTTGCAACGCCGTCTGCCATTGAGCGCCACCGCA
This sequence comes from Betaproteobacteria bacterium, assembly GCA_010030205.1. Classification (GTDB taxonomy): domain Bacteria; phylum Pseudomonadota; class Gammaproteobacteria; order Burkholderiales; family Burkholderiaceae_C; genus Pseudaquabacterium. Next base: position 9,411 of record RGQD01000084.1, on the reverse strand, counting down.
GCCCAGCTCGGCTGGATCGGCGCTGGGCTGGGGCTGGTGATGGGGGTCAAGGGCTTCGCCCACTGACCGTCTTGGGGCGGCGGCCCCGGGCTCAACTCACTTGACGACCAATACCGGTAGCGGGCTGTGGGTCAGTACTCGACTGGTTTCGCTGCCTATCAGCAGCGCCGCGATGCCGCGTCGGCCATGCGATGCCATCACCACAAGGTCACAGCTCTTTTGTTTGGCCATGTCCAGGATCGCCTCCCAAGGGTGCAATGCCTCGACCGTGGCGCCGTCGCAGCTCACCCCTGCCGCTGTGGCAGCATCCAACACGCTTTTGACCCGGCTGGCGGCGATACGCTCCTGCGCGTCATAGAACTCTTGCGGCGGCACGGGCTGCATTTCTGAGATCGCGCTGTAGGGAAAGGGCTCCTTGACGCTCAAGGTCATGATCGCAGCGCCAGATAGTTTGGCCATCGCAATGGCGGTGCTGACGGCCTTGGCTGTGATGTCTGACCCGTCGGTGGGAACGAGAATGCGTTGGTACATGGTGGGCTCCGTTGCGGTGGGCCGGCCATCCAGCCCGCTCTTTCAGGAGTGTCTGTGGCGCTTGGGCCTTGCAGCTTGAGATATGTCAAGTCGGTGTCCACAGCGCTAGCCGCATGCGAGTTCTTCGGCTCCCTCAACGATGGGTGGCGCTTGTCACGCAAGACTGAGACCCAATGGCGGCGCATTGTTTGTCGTGTCGACCCAAGCTCAGGACTCGGCAGATAGTCAAGCGCAGCGCTTGCTTTGGCGGCAAACCACGTGCTATAGTGCTAGCTGTCGCGGAGTGGTAGTTCAGTTGGTTAGAATACCGGCCTGTCACGCCGGGGGTCGCGGGTTCGAGTCCCGTCCGCTCCGCCAAGCGATGCAACAAAAAATCCCCGTAACTCAGTGAGTCACGGGGATTTTTTTCGTTCTGCTGAGTGCGCAGTTGTCTGGCGGCGCTAGGGCAGTGTTGATCGCGGGATGCGCGGGATGCGCGGGAAGCGCGGGAAGCGCGGGAAGCGCGGGAGGGAGGGGCGGGCGGTGTTTCCAGATCCGACGGCCTGCGCCTGGGCATGTTTGTGCCGATTGTTGGACACTGCCTGCTTGATCGAGCTCCCCCCAGCCTGTACCCGTCGGCTTGCGCCCTTGTCTGGCGGCAGCGATCGAGATTCACCCGATAATGACCCGTACCAATTGCGCCCCAGCACCAGGTTGCAACGCTAGCCTAGGCCGTGAAGAAATGACCTGTTGCGTTTGTTCTGGGTCGGCAATTGATATTATTGCTACTGAGGCTGTATTTGACATTGGCTGGTACCGACTGTCTTTTGGTTGAAATTGATTGTTACGGGAAATCATATCAAGCCATGCTGTTGGATATAAATTTACCAAATAATGCTTCCACCCTTTGGACGAGTCATTCATGTCGTAGCATGGATTGGGCGAAGTCGGCCTACGGCTCCTTTCTGAATACACTTGATCCAACCTTGGCTCGGCAATACCGGCAACACGCCGATGAAGTCACGCTGACGGTCTTCGGTAAAATCCAGGCCGGCAAGACCGCGTTGATCCTCACGCTCTTGGGAATCGCACCGGAATATTTTGGGTTGGCGACGCAGGTGCTGCATGGTGTGCACTCCCGCGATGGCGGTGCGGAAATTATCATGAAATTCAGTCGCGCGGTCGACAATCACTGGCACCTGGGGGTGGATGGCCACAGTGCGCGCTTTGTCAATCAACAAGCTATCGAAAATCGTATCTCAACGATCCGCAGCGAACTGAGGATCAGTGGCTTGCGCCCGAAAGATCCGATAGAGTTAAGATTTCCGGCGAAATTTTTTACTGCCAATGCGAAAGCCGAGTATCCTGTCAATATCATTGACTTGGCCGAAGCTGATTCAGATAATAAAATCGATCAGGCATACATAAATTCGATTGCTGAAAATTACATTCCAAATGTTGATTTGGTGCTGCTGGTTGGTGATGTTGATGATTTGGGCTTCATTGATCCGATTAGCATGCGATTTCCTGTCTTGAGCGACTGGTGCTATAGCCCGAGCAGGTTTCGCATCATCACGACCTCAACAGCCCGGGCGGCCTGGTATCGGGGCGTACATGCGCAGCAAGATCCAATTGAACAGAGAGCACTCTTTCAACAGCTCTTGGCGGAATTGGTTGATGCCGCAGGAATTATTATTCCTGAATTGGCATTAAATCTTTGTTTGTATTATCCAATAGATCTTGGCGTGAAGAAATCCGCGCTCGATGCCGCTGCGCTTGAATCTCAGCCTCAGACCAAACTGCTGACGGCGCAGTTGTTGTTGGAGTTGAAGCGAGATATTAAGTATTCTTCTTCTGTGCGCCGGCGACTGCGGCATGCGGCGCAGGTTCACATTGTGGCCAATGAGCACAAGCGAGCGCGCCAGATGGAGTACGAGACCCAAATCAGAAATGTTTCAGACGATTCACTCGAACTAGAGCAGAAGACGCACATCCTGAAAGCAGCGGCGGCATGGACGCGGCTTGATGCAGGACGCCTTCCAAGCGCTGAACGAGTCCGACATTATCAATCCCGTCTGCGCACTAGCATCACGAGCTCAGGTAATTTGGAAAGTGAGGACTCGGCTGCCATTAAATATAGAATCAGCGAATTGCTGCGTTTACTTCATGACTGTGTCGATGACCTCATGCGTACTGCGCTTCGCTGTGATCCAGCAGATTTGGTCAGTTTGAGTCTCATGAACCACATGCCGACGATCGACCGGATTCGCGACAAGTGGCTTGAGCCGCAATTGTTGTCACTCAAGCAGCGCCTTGAGTCGTATTTTGACCCGGTGCGGCAAGTCAGTACGCTTGTACCGACTTCGTTGGACGGCGACCTTTCCGACTTGAGGCGATTGTCAACACTGGGCCTTGAAGTGCTGCATGTGGCGCTTCGTTTCAATTGGGAGTCGGTGATCACTGGGCTCGACCGTGATGTCAATCAGCAGCGCAAGAAAGTAGTAATTAATATTAATATAGACAAAGATGACGCAGCCGGAAAATCCATCGCGCTGAGTTCTTTTCCGATATATTTGAAAAACATGCAGCAGCAGTTGAAAGACAATTCAATCCGGCTCGAGCGTGATGAAGCGAATGGGCGCTGCTTTCTGGCGCTGTTGTCGGAAGCGTTTGAACTTCAGACGCGGCAGATCAGGGCAGGTCTGGCTGAAAATATTTCATCCGCGGCCAAGCTTGTTCTTTTGCTAGCATTGCGCCAGTTGGACGATGAGAAGGTTTTGCTGCTTTCGTCGGTGACAAATTTCAGGGAACCAAGCCAGTGAATCTCATGAATGATGCCAACACCAAACTTTCGCTGTCGGCCGAAGAGTTGGACTTGAAGGCTCTGTTGGACAGGGTTCTGTCAGCGAGCACCGTGCAGCCGTTGCGCGACGACTTGGCGCGCGCGCTGCCTGAAGTTCAAGCCGGGCTCGAAAAGTCTATTGGCGCTGCGCAGAAACGACTGCTGCTGCAAACCGTCGGCGTTAAGGATCAGTTGCGGGAGGTTTTTGAGTCCGAGTTGGATGCTGTCAAGCACAGCTTTCGCGAACAGTTGGCTCAACTGAGCATTGAGACCGGCGGCAAGCTTACGCAGGAAGCCAGGAAGACGCGTGTGCTGCTGGAGATGTCCAGCGAGAGCAGCGCTGCGATGCTGGGTTCGGTATCAGAGCGTATGAAATCGATATTTGATGCGATCGAACGAAAATTCGACGACCAATTCATCCAACTGGCAGCTGACACCGATGGGCGACTGACCGAGGAAGCCAAAGAATATCGGGCTTCTTTAGGCTTGTCTGAGGAAAATATATTTGTTAATTTATGGACGAACTCTCAGCGCATCGAAAAATCGCTGAGTCTGCAACTGCAGTCAAGCCATGCCGAGGTGGTCACTGCGCTCGCTGCAGTTGATCAAAAAATGCAGGCACAGAATGAGCAGCTGCTCGTCAACGTCGACCGGCGGGTCAATGACCTATTGGCAGCTGGCATCAAGCTCGCGCGCCGCGGTCTGACCCTGCAACTGATCGGCATGGTGCTGGCTGCATTGAACCTTTCACTGCTGGTCTACATGGCTTACAGAAAATAGGCAGGCATGGCTCTTCTGTCGGTGGCAAAAAATATTCCGAAACCCTGCATTGAAGGCAGAGAATTTCTGTCCATGGACTGACGCGCCGGGTCATGGACGGCTCGGCGGATCGCGAAAGCTTTGGGATCGAGGGACGCGTGAGCATCCCGCTTCACGGCTCTCGTTCAGGCGAGGAAGGCGTCGGCAGCAATTTGACGTGCCCGCAGGCAGACGTCGTCGCCGACCCGGTAGACGTCCTCGAAGCGCAGTGCAATGGCCTGAGAAAGTTGCTGCAATGCTGGCAGTGCGGCGATATCCCGGCCTGGTCCTAGCAGCTTGGGCGCCAAGTAGACCAGCAACTCGTCGACCAGTCCGGTCTGCAGCAGCGCGGCGTTGAGGGTTGCCCCAGCTTCCACATGCAGTTCATTGACGCCGTCGGTCGCGAGCTTGCTGAGCAACGCCCGCAGGTCAACTCGGCCCCGGTCGTCTGCAAGCAGCAGTAATTCGGCACCAGCAGCGCGAAGTCGGGCCATCCTAAGGGCCTCCTCGCGTGCACCCACGACCAGCGTGCGGCCCGGTCCTTGCAACAGACGGGCGGTCGGTGGTGTAGCAAAGCCGGAGTCCAGCACCACCCGCAGTGGTTGCGTTGCGATGTCAAATCCTCGGACGTCAAGCCTCGGATCGTCATCGCGCACCGTGCCTATACCGGTCAGCACCGCACCGGCCCGCCGACGCCAACGGTGACCGTCGGCGCGTGCGGCCTCACTGGTGATCCACTGGCTGCTGCCGTCGAGCAGTGCCGTGCGGCCGTCGAGTGACGCGGCGATCTTCATGCGCACCCAAGGGCGTTGACGCTGCACGCGCGAGAAGAATCCGATGTTGAGTTCGCGCGCTGCGTTGAGCGTTGCGCTGGGCTCTGCCAGGTCAACCGTGATGCCTGCCGCTCGCAGGCGTGCGATGCCTTGGCCTGCCACTTCGGCATAGGGATCGGGGCATGCCACCACCACCCGGTTCAGCCCTGCGGCGATCAACGCGTCGGCGCAAGGCGGTGTGCGGCCATGGTGCGCGCAGGGTTCAAGGCTGACCCAAGCGGTGCCGCCGGTCAAAGATCGGCCAGCCGCCGCGGCTTGCCGCAACGCCATCACCTCGGCATGCGGGCCGCCGGCCTGCTGGGTGAAGCCTTCGCCTGCTGGTTGGCCCTGGGCGTCGCGCAGCACGCAGCCAACCCGCGGGTTGGGCTCAGACAGACCTATCGAGCCTTCGGCGAGCTTGATCGCATGCAGAAGAAGTTGGTGGTCGGTAGTGGAAAGCGGCATTCAGGGCTGTAGGTGAGGGTGGGCGTTGCCGTTGATGATCTCGCAGATTGGATTGTCGGCTGGTCAGACCACGGTGGCGCGGTTGAGCTGGAAATTCTGACGGACCCGCTTGGGCGAGGCTCTGTTGCAGATGCTCGATCGAGGTGGCAGCGAGAATCGCTTGATGGGCTTTAGCGCGCGTTCGCGCTTTTGCTCAACGAGGGACCGGACTTCGCCGGGGCGGGCAGTCCGGCCAACTGCCGGTCGGCTGTTGGCTGTTGGCTGGTTGTGGCTAGTGCAGCACCGAGATCAGGCCCGACAGCGCCGGGTCTATCCCTGCGACCACAGTGTCGATCCTGACAGACTGCTCTGTGCCGGTTCGATCGGTCCACAGCACTTGCACGGTCACGACCTTGTGCGAACTGAAGCTTGCTGCACTGACTGTTCGAACCAGGCGGTAGCTGGTATTGCCGGTGCCGGACGCCTGAGGGTATGGGTCGACCGTGCGGCTGGCGATATTGTCCCAGCTTGAGTTCCCTGTTTGGACGGCATCGAACAGGCGCAGGTTTTCGATCTCTTCGGTGGCGATGTGTGTGGCCTCTGTGCGTTGCCCGGCCAGGTCGACGTTGAGCCGCATCGTCGACTGCACGTTGACCAGGGACAGCATGCCGAAAGCCACCACCACCAGTGCGACCAGGGCTTCGACCAGCGAGACGCCATGATGTCGTGTCGGGTGCGGGGTTCTTGCCATTGCGTCACTGCAAGTTTGTCAGATTCCATCCGCCAGGCACACGGACGAAGGCGCCATAGCGCAGGCGGATGATGTCCAGCAGTTCCTTGTTGTAGCTGAGGTTCGGTGCCGTCGTGGCGGTGAAATCTGTCGTCGACACCATGGCGCCCTGCAAGCTCGCCGCATCTGCACCTGCCGCCCAGGCGATGCGGTTGGCATGGACGAACCCAAAGATCTTGACGTTGGCCGATACCGACAGCGTCCCGTTGACGATCAGCATCATCGGATCGACTGCATTGCCCAGAGGGCCGGCAGTGTCGAGCGTCAGGTCGCCCTGCACCCAAATCGTATTTCTGGGGTGACCGGCCAGCACAGGGCCCAGGTCTGACGAAGTGCAGACCTCCTTGCATGCCATGCGCACCACGCCAGGCTGACGTTGGTAGGTGACGCGGTCCATGCCGAACAGCGCCGCAAACCCGGCTTCGTCGGTCACTGCCGGCAATGTTGCCGGCTTGTTCGCATCACCCATGCCGATGATCGCCCCGTTGGCAGTCAGCACGGCGACTGGCGCTTTGGGCAGCGCGCGCAACAGGCCCAAGGTCGCCTGCGTGCTGACCACTGCATCGACGATGGGTCTGTCGTCAGTCTGCGTCAGGCACGAACTGGCGCCAGAACCCTGCATGGCGCATCCCCGCGCGAGCAGCGCCAGCGTGCCAGGACGCACGGCGTTGCCCGGCAGAATGAACCTGACGCTGAACGCGCTGCCCATGCCATCGGTGAGCGGGATCGCGGGGTCGGGGGTGGCCATGCTGGGGCAAATGCAGGCCATCTCGCCTGCGCCAGTGAAAACGCAGGCCGGGCGCAGCCATTGTGCAAGCGGTGCGCCGCGACGGATGACGTCGTAGCCACCGTCGGTCGACTCGGTCAGGTAGCGACGGCGGAAATCACTGTTGGCTTCATCGGTGCTGGGCTGGCAAGCGTTGTCGATCCGGCCAGCATTGAGCATCGCCAAGGTCCAGTCCAGCGCGGCGTCGACGGCATGCATCGCGCGGGCAGACTGGTAGCTGCTGCTGGAAATGCGTTGTTCGAAAATCAGGTTGCGGTTGGTGTAGGCAGCGACCAAAGCCATCACGAAGAACAGGATCAACACCACGGTCAAGGCGGCAAAGCCTGGCGTCGCCGGCTCGGCATGGTCGAATCCATCTGCCCTCATGGCGAACAAGACAGCGCCAGCACGTCGTTGCGCAGGCCGATGGTGTCGCTCAGGCGGCGCTGGACCGTGGCATCGTGAAGTGCTTGTGCGCTGATCACCAGCGTGACATATCGCGACTGCTGAACCAGCGGGCAGCCCCCTGGGCCCGAGGCAGGACATGGCGCACCGCAGGGCAGCGCAATATTCTGGGTATGGAGCATGAGCTCGAATCGAGTGACGCGGAGTACATCACGGTCGGTCAACGCCTGCCAACTGCCGCCGATCAGCGTTTCAATCATGTGATCGGTGGTGTTGAGCCGGAAGCCGATGCGTTCGCCGGCAGAGACGATGCCGGCGTCGACGCCAAGCGGTCCTGTTTCTTCGTCGATGGACCGTGAGTACACCAGTCCGGTACTGCTCAGACTTGTGGTGTCCTGGTACGGGTTTGACACATCGGCTGCGTTCTGCGCCCACACATAGCGGTAGGCGTTTCCCCAGTAGCCGGCCCTGCGCAGGTCGCGGGACATCAGGTCTGCGGCTGCGCGAAGATCTTGCTGCACCTGGGCTTCGAGCAGCAGTCGGCGGTTGTCGCCAAGTTGGCTGGTCAGTAACAGCATGGCGCCGGCTGCGATGAACAAGCCGATCGCGATACCGATCAGCAGTTCGACGATGGACGTTCCACGCTCAGGGCCATGGCTTGCTCGCATCGCGCCCGGGGCCTCGGGCCGGCGCATTGTCAAGCCCTGGTGATCATGGGCGTGCCCTGCGCCCGCCCTCTGGTGATCGACTCTCTGGCGATCGACTCGCGTCCCAAAGGCGCAGCCCTTGGCATCAGGCATCCGCAGATTTCGACGGCCAGCCTCAAGCTTTGCCGCCCTGAGACTGCGGCGAGTTGGTCCATCTGGGCGACCTTGAGCCGTGGCTGGGTTCATTTCACCCAGCAGGGATCCGGTGATGGGTTGACCACGTTGGTGCTGGTCGCCGAGCTGTAGCGGATATTGCCGCCCTCAACCATCAATCTGAAGACTCTGCATCGACCATCAGAGAATTGAGGCGATGTTGATTTCGCTGTCGCGACCGCGGTGTAGCTTGACCCGTTGGTGCTGCCCTCGGCCATGGTCAGCGCATAGTGATCTGCGGCCGAGACCGGGCTGCTGGCACCCGGCAGTTTGCTGAGCGCAGCCTGGTAGCTTGGGTTGTTGGCGCGCCAGCGTTCCTGGGCTTGGGAGATCGCGGCCAGAGCGGCCATCGCGTCAGACCTGCGACTTTTTTGGATGGCTTGCTGGAAACTTGGCCAAGCCAGCGTTGCCAACACAGCGACCACCCCCAGAACGACCGTCAGCTCGATCAGGGTCATGCCGGTGTCGTCATGCCGGAGGCCTTGATGCTGCGTCATCTGTTCATTATCAGCAGGTGTTGGCGCCGATTCGACCGGTAGGCTTGTCATGGGTCGCTTGGCTTCGCTTTTCGAGGCGAATCCCCCTCGATTGCGGGGGGTGATCAGGCGCAGGGTTTCAGTCCATTCAGGCCGGTGCTGGGGGTGCAAGACCGCACCCGGCCCATGATGTTGACGATCTGATGGATGGCGCGGCCTTCCCGGTCTTCGACCCGCAGCGTCGCCGTTGGCGTCACGGTACCCTTGCCTGGGTCGAACAGCAGCGACCGTTGAACCGGCGCGAGCGTGATGCCTGATGCACCAGACTGCTCGGCCAAACGCAGCAGCTTGGCACCCGCATCACATTGGGCTTGGCCAGCGCCATCGCAGCGACAGGCGTGGGCCGCGCCAGTGTGAATGACGTAACAGCTCTGAGCGCCATTGATTGACTGCAGCGACAGCCTCAGCGGCTGGCCGCTGGCCATCGCTTGCGATCGGGCAAACTGGATGTCGGTCTCCAGCAGTGCGGCGGTGGCCCTCAATGCCTGGCCGTTACGCAAGTCTTTGAGCATCGGTACCGCGCTGCCCAACAGCACTGTGCTGATGGCCAGTGAGATCATCAGTTCGACCGCCGACAGTCCGTTCGAGGGCTTGCCATTGGCCCGAGTGACCAAGCTGGCTGGATGAAAAAGTGTTGCGGCCATTCGC
>RGQD01000830.1 GCA_010030205.1 Betaproteobacteria bacterium | reverse complement strand
ATATATACATCTTATTCTTGTTAATAACAGGTTTAGGAGCGATAATGAAAGTTATGATATGTATATTGGTTCTATATATGATAGAAATAAAATAATGCAATTATTAGAAAGTACCAATAATCAACAATTAATAGAAAGTGAAACTAACACATTTCATCCCTCTTATAAAAAAGATGGTACAGAACAAATTAGTATTACCATAGATGATTCTTCAACAATTTGGAAACTAGCAGATATTGAAATTAACTGCCCTCCTTGGTTTTTATTTAAACATACAAAAAATATATCACATCCTCAATTAGCCAATGATTATGATAATAATAATATATCAGTATACCCTACAATAATAATTGATATTAATTTTTTAAAAAAACTATGGGATGGATTATTAACTAAAATAGAACCATTTCGCCTATATGGGCGAGAAGGCTATATTCAAATGCAACTTCTTGAGAGAGAGTATAGTCCTAGAGAGTATAGTGAGGTTCAATTTGTATTTGAAAAACTAGGAGATCATAATTATGAGTTTTGGAAGAAGTATAGCAAAGCAAATATAGAACCTGCAAGTACTGTTGTACATCCTATAAGTAGACAATATATAAATATAAATGATGCAGTTCCAGCATTTAATGAAGGAATTGTCTTATATGATAAAATGGCTAAACATAAATTAGAATGTCGTAGATTAAGAATTGCTCCATCTGATAATATATATGATATATGGATTGCATATATATATCATAAAAATATATTAGATAGCAGTAGACTAGATTCTAATGATATTGAAATATCATTTTTAGTTGCTGCAAAAGAAGGAATTCCAGTAACATCTCATATGGGAATATTTAAAAATATAAAATGTTTTGATATACAAGGATATGGCGCTAGAAGGTGGAAGTTAATATCTCATAAAGGCGTATCTATACCATTACATATATTTGCAATGGCATCATCTAGATTAGCATATCCAGATGCTCAATTTATGATAACACGACCAGTATCAATAATGACAAGCATTTTATTGCATAAAATACCAGAAGATCATATATGGGTAGGAACTACTATTGATAGATATAGGACATTAACATATATAAAAGAAGAATTATTAAA
>RGQD01000829.1 GCA_010030205.1 Betaproteobacteria bacterium | reverse complement strand
ATGACGCGAAAGCGCTGGCCGGCCTTGATGCTTCGGTACGCCTTGTCTGCAAAGCGCTCGGCGCTAAGTAGGAAAGGCATCGCGTAGCGGTTGCGTTGAGTCAGCGGTGTGTCGATGTAGCCCGGCGCAAGGGTCACCACCTTGATGCCATCGGGCCGGCATTCTCCGCGCAGGCTTTCGCAGTAGGCGATCACGGCGGCTTTGCTGGCGCAGTAGGCGCCGTGGCCAGGCAGCCCGCGGATGCCTGCCACGCTGGCGATGCCCACCAGCGTGCCGCTGCCGCGGCTTCGCATGGCCGCTAAAAAGGGCTGGAAAGTCGCCGCGACGCCCAGCACGTTGGTCTCCAAGATGCTGCGCATCACCGCCAGATCAGCAGAGACGGCGCTGTCCATGCCGACGCTGATGCCGGCGTTCGCAATCACCACCTCTGGCAGGCCCTGGTTGGCGATGCAGTCTCGACCGGCTTCGCCGATCGCAGCCAGGTCGCAGACATCGGCGCCATACACCGTTACACGGTCGCTGGCTATGCGTTGCGCCGCCGCCCATTGGCGCATCTCGTCACTGCGGCGTGCCACCAGTGCCAGCCGCCAGCCCGCCCGGTGGTAGCGCAAGGCCAGTGCCTGGCCAATGCCGCTGGATGCGCCAGTGATCAAGACCAAGGGCGAGGTACTCATCGGCCAGCTTTCATCAGGGCGGTCGTTTTTCGACGGTGGTACCGGCTTCGCGGCCGGGTTGCAGTGTTGCGCGAACCGGCCCGAGCAGGGTCAATCGACGCGCCGCGTGGTCGTACTCGAGCCCGGCGGCGCGGGCGTCACTGCCGGCGCGGTGCACCTGCACCGGCAGGTGCGAGCGCAGGCGTTCGAAACTCAGAAAGGCGTGCAGAAACTCGCTCTGCACCTGCAGCCGGTCGCCGGCGCCGATCTGGCTCGTCACTTGGGCGGCGCCGAGCAACTGCACCTCGCTGGCGTCACCATTGGCCAAGGCGCGGCGGGCGCTGGCGTCGGTGATGCGGCCATCGGGGGCGACGGCGTGGATCGTCACACCCTCGATTTCGAGTTGATCGGTGGCCGGGAAATGGCGCAGCACCTCGCCTGCGATGCGCAGCACCTC
>RGQD01000828.1 GCA_010030205.1 Betaproteobacteria bacterium | reverse complement strand
CCGATCCAAACCCCGGCAGGCTGGCACGTGCTCAAGGTCGATGAAAAGCGGCCCTTCAAAGCGCCCAGCCTGGAGCAAAGCAAAGACCAGATCCGTCAAGGCATGCAACAGCAGCAAAACACCGAATTCGCCCGCAAACTACGCGAAGCCGCCAAGATCGTTCCATGAAAAGTCATTGCGCGATGAGATTCAGGTCTGAATTTCGCAGCTTTTTGAGAGCTTTAGCGTGAAATTTCGTGTTTTTGTCATGTACAAACCTGTAGCCTCGTTAAATACGCTAGCGCACAAGTTGGCGAAGTTCAATCGAGGATCATCACATGAGTGCGTTGAATGTCGGTGCAACAGCCACGCCGGCCCTGATGCAAACCGCAGGCACGCTGCCTGATCGCGGGCCTGCAGCGCAAATGACGACTTCGCCTGCCGCCACACCAGGCCCTCTCAGGTCGAGCAGAGCACCGCGCCCAGCCGGGAGGTCGTGGACCAAGCGGCGCGGCGCATCGAAGATTTCGTCAAATCGGTTGGCAGGTCGCTGTCCTTCAGTGTCGAATCCGGCACCGGCCACAGCGTGTTGCGAGTGGTCAATCCGAACAGCGGTGAGGTGATCCGCCAACTGCCAGCCGAAGAAACCATGCGAATTGCACGCTCGATCGATTACCTTCAAAGCGTGCTGGTGAACCAGCGCGCCTGAGCGACACACACCGCACCCACCGAGGTCGCTCGCGCCCAGTCGGCCAGAATCAGCTCAGAGGGTATTGCGGCACGCCGTTGTCGCCAACCCGGTGGCAAGCCACCCAATGACCGCCTTCAAGCTCGCGCAGCTCGGGCTCAAACTCTGTGCACTGCGCTTGTGCATGAGGACAGCGACCGGCAAAGCGGCAACCCGCAGGCACATCCACCGGGCTGGGAGGCTCGCCTTGCAGCCGGATGCGTCGACCCCGGCCACGCTCGCGCGGGTCGAACGACGGTGCGGCTGACCACAGCGCCAGCGTGTAGGGGTGCAGCGGCCGTTCAAACAATGCGTCGCGACCGGCACGCTCGACGATGCGTCCGAGGTACATCACCGCGACCTCGTCGCACATATGGCGCACCACGCCCAGGTCGTGCGAGATGAA
>RGQD01000827.1 GCA_010030205.1 Betaproteobacteria bacterium | reverse complement strand
CTGGCAAAGCTCAGCACGCCCGAGACGGCGCTGAAGTCATTCGCACTGGCGGTATTGCCGCCGGCGATCGAGGTCGTATAGCTGACCGTCTGTGGGGCTTGGGCGTCGCCGCTGCGTGTCACCGTGAAGGCCGCGACACCGCCTTCGGTGACGCTGGCGCTGGCGATGCTGAAGGACGGCGCAGCGTCGTCGTTGGTGATCGTGCCGGTCGCACTGGCGGCGGCAATCGTTGCACCGGCGCTTGAGTTGCTGAGCGAGACGGTAAAGGTCTCGTCGGCTTCGAACAGCGCATCCGCAGTGGTCTGGACCGTGAAGGTCTTGGTGGATTCGCCACTGGCAAAGCTCAGCACGCCCGAGGCGGCGCTGAAGTCGTTCGCGCTGGCCGTGTTGGCGCCAGTGATCGAAGTTGCATAGCTGACCGACTGCGTGGCTTGGGCGTCGCCGCTGCGTGTCACGGTGAATATCGCGGCGCCGCCCTCGGGGGTGCTGGCGCTGCCGATGCTGAACGACGGCGCGGCCTCGTCGTTGGTGATGGTGCCGGTAGCGGTTGCGGTGGTGATCGTCAGCGCCAGGCCCATCGTAGTGGCACTGTCGACAGTGGCAATGACCGTCTCGTCGCTCTCGAAGAGGGCATCCGCGGTCGGATCCACGGTGAAGCTCGCTGTGAACTGCCCTGCCGTGATCGTCAACGCACCAGTGGCCGTGGTCGTGAAATCGGTGCCGGAAGTTGCCGTACCGCTAAGGCTGTAATTCACCGTGCTGGCAAAGGCAGACGCCTTGTTCAGGGTGAAGGTGTAAGTCATCACGCCGGCAGCGTCTTCGGGCATGCTTGCAGCATTGACCGCGATCGAGATCGTGGGTTTGTCGTTGTCGGCGATGCCAACGGTCGGGGTCGCGGTATTGTTGGTGACCGCAAAGACATGGGTGCTGTTGCCATCGTCTTTGATCGTGCCGGTGCCAGTCGCGGCAGCGGTGTTGCTCACCGTGCCAGTGATGCTGCGGGTACTCAGCGTGAAGGTCTCCGGGCCCTCGAACGCCAGGTCGTCGACGATCGCGGTACGCAGTGGCACCTGGGTGCTGTTCGCCGCGATCGTCACGCCACCGGATGCCGA
>RGQD01000826.1 GCA_010030205.1 Betaproteobacteria bacterium | reverse complement strand
TTGGCGCTCAAGCTGTTGGCGCCGGGCGGGCTGCTGCTGACCTTCAGTTGCTCGGGCGGCATCAGCGCCGACCTGTTCCACAAAATCGTCGCCGGTGCCGGGATCGACGCTGGCGTCAATGCGGCGATCCTTCAGCGTCTGGAGGCCAGCTGCGACCATCCGACGACGATCGAGTTCCCCGAGGGCGAGTACCTCAAGGGGGTCGCAAAGAAGGTCTTGACGTTGCGAACGTTGGCATCTTGGGTGAACAGGCGCTGCACCAGTGCGTGGTAGTCGGCCATCTCGGCCATCCACAGCACCAGCACGAAATCGGGCCCGGGCGAGACCCGATAGCACTGCTGAACCGGTGCTTCGATCACCGCGCGTTGCTCGAAAGCGCTCAGGTGCTCGGCGCCCTGGCGGTCGAGCGTGACCTCGACGATTGCGCTGAGCCCGACCAATTGCTGGGGCGAGACGATGGCCACCTGGCGCTCGATCACGCCGGTCTCGATCAGCCTTCGCACACGGCGCAGCGCGGTCGCAGGCGAGACCTGAGCGGCCGCGGCCAAGGCCTGGTTGGAGCGCGAGGCATCAGCTTGCAGCAAGTCCAGCAGTCGGCGGTCGAGTGAGTCCAGCGCTTCCATGGTGATCGATCTACCATTTTCACAAAGTTTTTGAAATTATCTTTCTTGACTGGGCGACTTTGACTGAATATTTCTAAATTTGCAAAAAAATTAGCACATATTTTTTGGGTGCTTGATGACAATCTGGCCTCCATCCCTTTAGCAAGGCTTCAACCATGTGTGGCATCGTCGGCGCCGTCAGTCATCGCAACATCGTCCCGATCCTGGTCGAGGGCCTGAAGCGGCTTGAGTACCGGGGCTATGACTCCTGCGGCGTCGCTGTGCACCAAGGCGGCCGCTTGCGCCGCACCCGCAGCACCAGCCGCGTGGCCGAGCTAGGTCAGCAGGTTGCCGAGGACCAAGTGCTGGGCGGTACCGGTATCGCGCACACGCGCTGGGCCACCCACGGCGTGCCGGCGCTGCACAACGCCCATCCTCATTTCTCGAACGACCGGATCGCACTGGTGCACAACGGCATCATCGAGAACCACGATGAGCTGCGCGAACAGCT
>RGQD01000825.1 GCA_010030205.1 Betaproteobacteria bacterium | reverse complement strand
CTGAGACCCGGCGCCCGTGCCGGGCCCGAAATGTCGGCCAGGGTCACAGGGTCGAGCACGCTGAAGTAGGCCTTGAGCGCATCGCCGAGCAAGCCCTTCAGGCGGCAAGACGGCGTCAGCGTGCAGTGATCGGTGGCCGCATCAAAGCACTCGACCAGCCTGAAATCGGTCTCGGCCTTGCGCAGCACCTCGCCGACCCGGATTGACGATGGTGCTTGCAGCAAGCGCAGGCCGCCGCCACGACCTCGGGTGGTTTCGAGCAGGCCCTGGCGCGCCAGATCGTTGACGATCTTCATCAAGTGGTTCTTGGACACCCGGTGAACATCCGCGATCTCGGCGATCGTCACCAGTCGGTCGGTGTGGGTTGCGCAGTACATCAGCACGCGCAGCGTGTAGTCGGTGTAGTCGGAAAGCCGCATCGTTGTCCAAAAGATGTATTTAACGTATTGCTTTGTGGCGACACTCAATATAACATGCTTATCACATGCATCTTAAGCCTCAACCGAAACCCATCCAGTTCGCCTGGACCATGCCATGAGCACCCCACCCCTCGTCATTCTCAGCGCCGCCCCGTCCGGCGCGGCTGCACCGCCGGCGCGCGGCCTGCCATTTCTGCGCTTGGGCTTTCGGCCGTTTTACCTGGGCGCGGCTGCGTTCGCCGCACTGTCGATTCCGCTGTGGGTGGCGATCGTGCTGGGCTGGGTCAGCCCACCGATGGCGATGGCGCCGCTGCTGTGGCATGCGCACGAAATGCTGTTCGGATTCGCCGCAGCCGTCGTCATCGGTTTCCTGCTGACCGCTGGAAGAGCCTGGACCGGGCTGGCCACGCCGCGCGGCGCGACGCTGGGCGCGCTCGCGCTGCTGTGGCTGTCGGCACGCATCGCAGCACTGGTGGCGCCCTACGCGCTGTACGCAGCGCTGGACCTGCTGCTGCTGCCATTGGTGGCCGCGTTGCTGGCCACCGTGCTGCTGCGCGCCGGCAACCACCGCAACCTGCCGCTGGCGCTGATCCTGCTGCTGCTGGCCGCCGCCAACAGCGTGTTCCATCTCGCGTCACTCGGCCTGATCGACGCCGCACCGATGGGCGCGCTGCACGCCGGTTTGGCGCTGCTGA
>RGQD01000824.1 GCA_010030205.1 Betaproteobacteria bacterium | reverse complement strand
GCGATTTCCTGCAGGTGCTGATCTCGGGCATCTCGAAGGGCAGCATCTACACGCTGATGGCCCAGGGGCTGCTGATCACCTACCTGACCACCCGGGCGCTGAACTTCGGGCAGGGCGACTTTCTGATGCTCGCCTCTTTCTTGGCCATGGCCGCACTGGTCGCGGGCTGGCCGGTCTGGTTGTCCGTGCTGGCGGTGATCGTGGCGATGGGGCTGCTGGGCGCGGTGATCGAACGCGTTGCGGTGGCGCCGCTGGCCCGGCAGCGCATCGGCAGCGCCGGCAGCCTGGCCTGGATCCTGACGACCATGGGTTTCGGCATGCTGATCCAAAACACCGCTGAACTGGTCTGGGGCAAGTCGAGCATGTATTCGCCACCCCTGTTCTCGACCCAGAAGCAGCAGATCGTGCGGATCGGCGAGGCCGGCTTCTACCTCGAAGAATTGGCGGTTGCGGTGCTCGCGCTGCTGATCGTCGCCGCTTTCTACTGGCTGCTGTTTCGTGCCCGATGGGGCAAGGAAGTCGCCGCAGTGGCCTTCGACAAAGACACCGCAGCGCTGCTGGGCATCGATGTCAGGCGCACCGTCGTGCTGTCCTACGTGATCATGTCGATGCTGGCCGCGGCCAGCGGCATCCTGGCCGGGCCAGTCACCACCGTGCAGGTGCACATGGGCATTGTCTTCATCATCAAGGGCTTCGCGGTGATCAGCATCGGTGGTTTTGCCAATCCGCTGGGCATCCTGATCGCCGGCATCGGTTTCGGCCTGCTCGAGAGCTTCTCGAACTACTTCGACTCCGGTTTCGGCGACCTGTATCCCTTCCTCGCCGCGGTCTTGCTGCTGATCATCAGGCCCTCGGGCCTGTTCGGCGAGCACCAGGCAGACGTGCGCTAGCCGTGATCAAGCGTTTTCGCCTCTACCTGTTCGCCGCGGTGCTGATCGCGGTTTTTCCGTTCATCATCCCGAACGATTTCTTCCTGCACCTGGGCCAGGACATCGCGATCCTGGCGATCGGTGCGATCGGCCTGAACATCCTGCTGGGTTTCTCAGGTCAGTTGTCGCTGGGCCAGACCGGCTTTTTCGCGCTCGGCGCCTACGGCTCGGCAGTGCTGGCAACACGCATGGGCTGGCCG
>RGQD01000823.1 GCA_010030205.1 Betaproteobacteria bacterium | reverse complement strand
TCGCGGTGGATCTCGTCGACCTGAACAACGATCTTGCGGATGTAGGAAGGTATGTCAGAACTTGTGTCAGCACTCATGATCGATGGACTCCGCTGCTTGAGCATGAAAGTGGGAACCAGCCAGCGCCTACCGGCGATGCGAGGCCGGTGTTGCGCTGGCTTACGGGCTGGGTCATCAGCGCTGTCCGTCCCAATTGGCGATGTCGCTCGCGGCCAGTCCGCCGATCCGGGCATGGATACGCGGCCCGGTGCTCATCGCCAGGAACACGACCATTTCGTCGGACCGCGGTGCACCGGGCACCCGCACTTCGATCGCGTCGAAGTGGCTGCGCACATAGCAGGCATTGAGGTGGGTCAGCGGTACATCCAGCGTCGCGCCTGGGCCGGCAACCTTCTTGGTGCTCGGCACAAGTGCCAGCGCGTTGCCGCTCTGACCGCCGCTTGCAATGCCCTTGGCGTCGCTGGCGGCGTCACCTTTCCAACCGAGTAACTCGCGCATCGCATAGCCGCCTGGCACATGCCAGAGCGCCCCATGCTCGAGCTCGCCGGCGGCACCGATGATTGCGCCCTTGCCATAGCCTTGGATACGGTCGGTCGGCACGCCCAGCGCCGCCAGCAAGCGGCGAGCCATGTCCAGTCCGACAGGGTTGAGTGCGGCCATCAACGGCAGCAGGTCGGGCTCATGGCGACCGGCATAGGGGTTGGTCAGCACAGCGGCGATGGCGCCACGGCGTAACGGCGTGGCTGAGCGCGGTCCACCCTCGTGATGAATATCTTCGACCTGGGTGAAGACGCGGCGAATGTCGATCAGGCTCATGGCGAGGCATTCTCAATCGGATGAATTGATCAGTGAACCAGCGCCGACTCTAAGGCCTGCACAGGCTTCAGCCGAGCGAGGGAACCCTGACAGACCAGCAGTGCCGAATGCACCAGCCCCCTGCGCTGCAGTCGATGCGCGCAGTCCAGGCCTTGCTGCAGCGCGCGTTGCACGAGGTCGGCGGGCAAAGCAGGCACCGCGACGGTCACAGCGATCGCGCCAAGATCGCTGTCGTCCCGCAAGCTGTTGGCCGGGCGACGAACGATGCCCACCGCATCGATGTCGACCGCGTTGGCGATGACGGTGGCCGCAGC
>RGQD01000822.1 GCA_010030205.1 Betaproteobacteria bacterium | reverse complement strand
AGCGTGCGGCTGTCGACCAGCTGAAGTTGCTCGCGGCCATCCGCATTGACCTGCAGCGCCAACAGGCTGCCATCGGCGCTGAGATCGACCGCCTCGACGTCCCAGGGCGGCGGCGCGTCTAGGCGCTGCAATGCGCCGCTGGCGAGGTCCAGCGCCATCAGCTCGCGGAACTCACTGGCGCGGTCGCTGGTGAGGTAGAGGGTTCGGCCATCGGCGCTGAATCGGGCTGGCAAGTGGCTCGCGACCGGCCCCACACCAGCCGCAGGCAGCAACTGGCGGCGCTGACCGGTGGCCAGATCCATCAACCAGACCTCTGACTCGCCGGCCGAGCGGTAGCGTAGCAACGCCACCTGACGGTCATCGGGCGAGACCGCCGCCGCGCGCCAGCCCGTGCCAGGCAACTCGGCCAGGTTGCGGCGCTGCGCTGGCAAGGCCGGGTCGAGCATCCACAGGCTGGTGTTGACCGCGTTGCGACGCCCGTTTTGGGCGGTGCGGTCCAGCGGCACCGAACTGACCAGGCACAGGCTGCTTCGGTGCAGCCATGCGTCCAGGCTGTGACGCTGATCGGGATCGGTCAGCAGGGTCTGGCGCCGATCGGCCCAGTCGAGCCGGTACAGCTGATAGGCCTCGTTGCCGCCGGTGCCGCGGGTCAGCACGACATAGCGGCCTTCGCGCGGCTCGTACCAGGCCCTGCTGACCGGGTCTAGACCATCGGTCAAGGCCTCGGGTTCGGCCAGCGGACCGGCCAGACGGTAGAGCTGCACGGTGTTGCCACCGACCGGCCGGTGGCTGACCAGCATCTCGCGCCGGGTCGGATGCCAGTCGACCCAGCCGTGTCCGGCGAAATCGCTGTAGCGCTCGACCTCGGTGGCCAAGCTGGCGGGCACCTGCGGCAGGCCCTGCAGCAGCAGCGCGGGTGGCGGCGCGAGCGTCGGGCTCGCCGAAGGCGCAGCGCAAGCTGCGAGCAGCGCGGTGATCAGGACGACGACAGGCCCCAGCGCGGACACACGGATAGCCAAGTTCATAGACGACTCTGCGGCAGTACATTGAAGGCGCCGATTTTGACGCTTGCGACCACGGCGCAAAATCGCAGCCTTGCTCAAGTCAGACCTCCGAGATGCAATTGCATGACCTCCGCC
>RGQD01000821.1 GCA_010030205.1 Betaproteobacteria bacterium | reverse complement strand
GAACGCCGGCAGCGCCACGCCGGACACCGAGAAGATGCGCGTGAGATGGTCGAACCAGCGGTCCCGGTAAACCGCCGACAGCATGCCCAGGGGCACGCCGAGAAACACGCCCAGCCCCATGGCCACCAGCACCAACTCGAAGCTGGCCGGAAAGTAGCGCAGTAGTTCCTGCAGCACCGGCTTGGTGGAGACCATAGAGCGGCCCAGGTCGCCGCGCGCGATGCCGCCGAGGTAGTCCACGAACTGGCGGGCCAGGGGTTGGTCTAGTCCGTATTCGCGCCGGACGGTCTCGACCATGTCTTGTGTGGCGTTAGGGCCGGCCATCAGGCGGGCCGGGTCACCCGGCGCTACTTGCGTGATGACGAACATGATCGTCAGAAGGCCGAGCAGCATCATGCCCAGCAGCAGCGCCCGCTTGCAAATGTATAGGATCATCGTCGGTTCATGCCGCGATGCGGGCGCGCGCAGGCATCGCCACAGCGACGACGCGGCTTACTTTGCGTCGATCCAAAGCTGGTAAAGGTCGACCTCGCCAGTGAAGAGCACCGGGCTGAACTTGAAGCCCTGGAGGTAGTCGCGGTGCGCCCAGCGCCGGTTCATGATCATGCCGAAGACTTCGGGCTGGTCGGCCATGATGAGGTTTTGTATCTGCGCGTACAGCGGCGCTCGCTCTTCCCATTTGCCCAGACCACGCGCCCTGTCGATGAGCGCATTGACCCTCGGGTTGTCGTAGTGGCTCATCGCGAAGTACTGGCCCCAGGCATTGCGGTGGTACTGGTATGCCACGGAGTCGGGATCGGTGGAGATCGGCGTGACGTAGACGCTGGTCATGTGCGGCGACGTGTCGGGCTTGGAGCCCTTGGCCACCATATTTGGCCATTGCTCGGCGATCACATTAACCTTGATGTTGAGCTTGGACAGGTTTTGCAGCACCACCAAGCCGATGCGCCGCGCATCCTCCAGCCCGGCCACGTAATAGTAGTCAAGCTCTAAGCCGCCGTTGGGATAGGCCGATTTGGCGAGGAACTCGCGCGCCTTGGCCAGGTCTTGCTGCGCCCGGTCGGCCACGTCGATGTGCCCGCGCATGCCTTGCGGAAAGGGGCTTGTCTCCAGGCGCGCCGCGCCGTTGTAGATCTTGA
>RGQD01000083.1 GCA_010030205.1 Betaproteobacteria bacterium | reverse complement strand
GGCAGTCAAATTTCACAACGCCGTCACAGGCGACAACTGGTCTGGGCGGGGTCTGCAGCCTCGATGGCTCAAGGCTGCGCTAGCCGCCGGTGCAAAGATTACGGACTTCGCCGTCTGACGCCCTGTCTGGGTACTTGACGTCAACCTCTCTGTCCGCGTGGTCAGTCCGCCCGGTCAGTCCGCTTGGTCTGTCCGCCTGGTCTGTCCGTCTGGTTTGATCGAGAGCTTGCCGTAGAACGACCGCGTGCAGCAGCATCAGGTCAGTGAGCGCTGATGTGCGCCAGCAGCAGGGCTGTGGTCTGATCGGGGAACTGGTCGACGAGGAAATGGCCTGCGCCTTCCATTTCCACGAAACGGTATGAGGCTTGCACGTGGTCGCGCGTGAGGCTGGCGGCCACGCGCCCCACAGTCGCGTCCTCGGTGCCCCAGACATAGAGTGTCGACACGCTGATTTTCGGAACGGCGCTGGCCGCGAGCGAGCCGGCGCGATACCAGTTCATCGCGGCCTCGATGGCGCCGGGTTCCATGAGCGCGCGGATATAGACATCGGCCGCTGCCAAAGAGACACCTTGGCCCTGCAGCGCATTGCGCAGCGGCTTGAGTTCTGCCGCTCGCATGCGGGCGATGGCGTCGGCCTCGCGGAAGGCGCGGTGATGACGCGAGCGTTCGGCTTGTGCGCTGTCTTCCTTCATGGCCCGGATGAATGCCTCTGGATGTGGCCGCGACAGGATCGACAACGAGCGCAGGCGTTGCGGATGGCGTGCTGCGATGAGCCAGGAAATCTGTCCGCCCCAGTCGTGACCCACGAGGTGAAACTTCGCGGCGCCCATGGCGTCCATCAGCGCGATCGCATCAGCGACGATCAGGTCCGTGGCGTAGGCGCTTTCTTCCGCAGGTCTTGCGCCAGATGAATAGCCGCGCTGGTCAGGCGCTATCGCGCGATAGCCCGCTATTGCGAGTGCCTCGATCTGGTGGCGCCACATGTGGCGCGTTTCGGGGAAGCCGTGCAGGAGCAGTACCGGCGTTGCGTTCTCCGGGCCAGCGAGATCAACCGTGAAGGCCAGTTCTCCAAGCCTGATCGATTTTGTTTGCGTCATGTCTGCTCCTCGCGAATAGCGTCGGTGATGCCGTGGCATCGCTGAAATTTCGGGAAACTCATCTTCGGTAGATCGACTGGTGTTTGGCCTGGCGTCCATCGACATCGGCAGCACCACTGCGCGATAAGGCCTCAGGCGGGCTTCATCTGGTGGGGATGCAAGGATACGGCCTCGCGTACCGGACGGAATGTCAGCGCGATCACGGCCGCACAAAGCCCGATGACGAAGGCGCCGATGTAAAGGCGGGAGTAGTTGCCCCAGGTATCGAACACGAAACCACCGGCGCCGGAGCCCAGCGCCATGCCCAGGCTCGAAAACAAGGTGACGGCGCCGAACACAGCGCCCATGATGCGCGGGCCGAAGGCGTCGCGCACCAGCACGGCGTACAAGGGCATGACCCCGCCATAGGCCAGGCCGAAGACGATCGCCGCGACATAAAAGGCCGGCAGCGTGTCGATGAAGACGTAAGCGCCGATCGCCATCGCCTGGAGCAGCAGTACAGCGACCTTCGAATGCCCGGGCGGATCACGGACCAACCAGGCCGCAGGCAGCACGAGAAAGATGGCCGCGACGCCAATGATCAACGTGCTGGCGCGCCAGTCATGCTGGACCAGCAGCCAGCCGGCAAGCGTCGCGAGTGACATCATGGCGCCAATGCCGATACAGGTCATCAGCATGCCGGCGCCGACAAGCACCCAGCCGTCGGACAGTTTCATATCTTTGAACCTCTCAGGCACGCTGGGCTGCCTCGTTTGGATCGTGCCCTACCGAACGGCAACACCAGTTCCGGAAAATTCTGGAGGTTCAGAGTCAGGCCGCCGGTCGCGGCCGTTTGAGTCCGCTACGGGCTATTGAGTGTAGACCTTGTCACCAAGATGAGCCTGTCATTCGCTCACGTCGGCCTAAATCGCCCGCTCAGTGGAGCGCGGCGCAGCCGGCTTGACCCATTCAAGCGACTTGCCGCTGCGCCCAAGCAGCCATTCGGCAACGTCATTCGCAGCATGCTCAACGACCAATCCAACGCTTTTGTCGAGGGCCTGAGCGGCGTGTTGTATCAGGCCAAGCGGGCGCCCAGAGGCTGCGTAACTGCGACCCCCATATCGCCATCGCGTACCTGGGGCTTGGCAAGCTGACACATTTGTCTGCCGCTGCATTCGTCCGCGCAACAACTCGAAAAAGTGCCTAATGTATTCAATGAGCGCACAACAGTGTGTATGAAATAGCACAGAGCAATGGTGAGAGCCATTCGCGACACAGAGCAGGCCGCGTTGCTTGAAGCTGCAATTTGCTGCGACTCGCGCAGGAAGTGCGCAGCGACCGGATTGGCGAGGGTTTTTACCTGGGTTCAAATTTGATAAATAGTGCCATACTCGAATTGAGACGGGTCAAATGACGATTCGTCTTCCCGAGTGCATGGTCAAGCAAATGCTCTCGACTGGCAAGACTTTCAGTCGAGCAGGCTGTTTCCCGCCCCGGCCTGCGCGCCGAGGATTTCAGTCAATCGGCCGGTCTATCCAGACACAAGCCGAACCAGCCGGGTAAGACCGGCACTTGTGAGGAGGCATCTATGGATACGCTAACTGGTCTGGCGTTGCTCGCCTGTTTCTTGGTCGTCGTCGTGACCATCATCCGGGGGCAGAGTCCGGTCATCATGCTGCTCGTGCTGGCGATCGTCTGGTCGGTGATCGCGGGCATCAGTGTCGACAATATCCAGTCCAAGGTCCTGCAGGGTGGCGGCGTCGCCTATGCCAGTGCTGTCATCATCATCGTCTTTGGCGCCTGGTTCGCGCAGGTCTTGATCCAGACAGGCATCGCCGAAAGTGTCATCCGATCCGCCGTCGAGCTGGCGGGCGACCGACCACTCGTCACGGCGATGACGATCACGCTGGTCACCGCCGTCCTCTTCTCCTCGATGTACGGCGTTGGCGCCGCCATCGCCATCGGCGTCATTGCGCTGCCGATCATGATGAGCCAGGGCATCCCTCCGGCCGTCGCCGCACCCGCCTTCACGATGGGCATTGGCGCCGGCAGCTTCGTCAACGTCGTGCAGTTCGGCACTTTCCAGAAGCTCTTCCCCGGCATCAAGTACGAGGGTGAGCAGCTCAGGTTCTGGCTGCTGGGCGCGGTCGTCTATGTGCTGGTCGCTTGGCTGATGATTTATGTCCACCTGCGCCGTGCCGGCGTGCGCAAGGCCTCGAGCGTGGACGTCGCAGAGGGCAACACGCCGCGCAAGCGTACGCCTTACTACACCTACATCGTGCCGATTTTCCCGGTCATCATGATCGTCATCTTCAAGTGGCAGATCATCCCGACCTTCATCCTCAGCATCGTGCTCGCGCTGGCGCTGACCTGGCAGTCGCGGACTTTCCAGCAGCACATCAATCTCTTCAACAAGACCTTCTTCGACGCCTTCCCCGACATCGCCACGATTGCCGCCCTCTGGACAATCTGCGGCATGATCATCGTCGCTGGGCAGACGCCGGAAGTCTCGGGGGCGCTGAAGCCGCTCTTCGGGCCGATCCTGCCCTCGACCAAGCTGCAGGCTGCGCTCTTCTTTGGCCTGCTGGGCGGCATCTGCAGCATTTATCGCGGGCCGATGGTGGTGATCGGGACAGGTGCAGCGATGCTTGCCCTGATCCTCAGCGAAAACGTGCTGCCGGTGGCCTTCCTGTACTCGATCTGGCTGGCGCCAACGGCCATGCAGGGCAGCGTCGACCCGACCAACTCATGGACGCTGTGGACCATTGGCCACACCAGGGTCAGCCACGGTGAGTTCCTCAAGGTCGCGCTTCCATTCGGCATGCTGATGGTGGCCATCATGTCCGCCCTGGCCTACGCGCTTCTGTAGTCAGGGATCGAGTACGCCTGTCAATGACCGATCAAGTCGCAGCTGACCGCCGTAGCTTCCGCATCGGCATCGATGTCGGCGGGACCTTCACCAAGGCTGTGCTGATCGACAACCGGGACCACTCGGTGGTCGGTCGCTACTCGGTCCTCACCACCCACGACGACCCCCGCGGCGTCGCCAAGGGCGTTGTCGAGGTCTTTCGCAACGTGCTTGACGGCTCTGCCGTCGATCCGATCGATGTCGTCTTCCTGGCCCACAGCACGACGCAGGCGACCAATGCCTTGCTCGAAGGCGATGTCGCCACCGTCGGCATCGTCGGCATGTCGAGCCGGTTTGAGTCGCTGCTGGCGCGCGGGCAGACGGCGATCGGCAGGATCGAACTGGCGCCCGGGCGATTCCTGGTGCCGCAACACCGCTTCTTGCTGACCGAGTCGCTGACCGACGAGACGGTGAAGACGGCGGTGGCCGAACTTGCTGCGGCCGGCGCCAAGGTGATCGTCGCGAGCAATGCTTTCGGCGTCGACGACAACACCCAGGAATCTCTGGTGATGAAGCTCGCCAATGATGCCGGCCTGTCGTCGACCGGCGGTCACGAGATCACCAAGCTCTACGGCCTGACCACACGCACGAGAACCGCCGTGATCAACGCCAGCATCCTGCCGCGCATGATCGAAACCGCCACGATGACCGAGGCCAGCGTGCGCGAGGCCGGCATCAAGGCACCGCTGATGATCATGCGGGGCGACGGCGGCGTGATGAGCATTGAGGAGATGCGCCGCCGGCCCGCCGTCACGATGCTGTCGGGCCCCGCGGCCTCGGTGGCGGGCGCGCTGATGCATCTCAAGGTCTCCGACGGCATCTATTTCGAGGTTGGTGGCACCAGCACCAATATCGGCGTGATCCGCAACGGCCGGCCGACGATCAAATACGCCCAGGTCGGTGGCCACGAGACCTATATCAACTCGCTAGATGTCCGCGTCGTCGGCATCGCCGGCGGCAGCATGGTGCGCGTCTCGGGCAACAGCCTGCACGATGTCGGGCCGCGCAGCGCCCATATCGCTGGCCTCGGCTATGCCGCTTTCACCGATCCGGCCATGATCGTCGATCCGACGCTCGAACTCTTCCGGCCCAAGCCTGGCGACCCCGACGACTATGTCGCCATCCGCTGCGCCAACGGCACGCGCATCGCCATCACCAACTCCTGCGCTGCCAACCTGCTGGGCTATGCCAAGCCTGGCATGCATTCCTACGGCAACCCGCAGTCAGTGCGCCTGGCCATCGCGCCGCTGGCCCGACACCTCAACTGCTCGGCGGAGGATGTTGCGCGCCAAATTCTCGAGACCGCCTCGCGCAAGGTGATCCCGGTGGTCGAGGGCTTGATCAAGGAATACCGTCTCGATTCGGACCAGGCCGTGTTGGTCGGCGAAGGCGGCGGCGCCGGCGCGCTCATTCCCTTCGTCTCGGAGAAGACGGGATTGAGCTTCCGTATTTCAGAGAATGCAGAGGTCATCTCCTCGATCGGCGTGGCGCTTGCCCTGGTGCGCGAGACGATCGAGCGGACGATTCCCAATGTCCGCCCCGAAGACATCGCCATGATCAAGCGCGAGGCCTTTGACGCCGTGGTCCGCCTCGGCGCGGCGCCGGCCAATGTCGAGGTGACGGTCGAAGTCGATCCGCAAACCCAGCGCGTGCGCGCCACCGCCATGGGCTCATCGGAGATGCGCGCCCAAGATCTCTCCAAGGAAATCGACGAGGCCGAGGGCCTCGCCATCGCTGCGAGCTCCATGTCAATCCCTGAGGCCGCCGTGACGCTGGCCGCCAATACCGGTCAGATGCGCGTCTTCCAAGGTACTGTCACCGAGCGTAAATGGCGTTTTTTCAGCAAGACGCGGCACCCGGTGCGCGCGGTCGACCGCGAGGGCGTGATCCGCGTCCAGCGCAGCAACGCCACGGTCAATACCGCGCCGGCCGGTCAGGGCCTCGCGGCCATCCGCACGCTGTGGGAGGATCTCACCATCTACAACGGCGACAGCAACATCACGCCCGATCTCTTCGTCATCGCCGGCGCCCATGTCATCGACCTCTGCGGCATCATCGCCGTCGAACAGGCGATCGCCGTGGCCAAAGGCGAGTTCGCCGGCCTGGCGCCCGATGCGCAGATCGCCCTGATCGCCGTGCAGGGCTCGCGCGGTATCTGATGAACCGGCCGGCTCTGCACGACCTGGTGCTGCGGGCCGCTTCGGTCGACGACGTCCGGCTGGCCGTCTGGATGCTGGGCAACGACCGCTATGCCTACCGTCTCGACGATGGCGCGAAGACCGCACTTGCGGTGGCGGCCCTGGCGGATGGCCAGGCGCTGGCAAAAACGGCGCGGGTCGGATCGGAACCGGCGGCACTGGCCGCTGAACTCGGCCTGGCGGTGGCCTACGACGATGGCGAGATCGCTGTCGCTGGGCAGATCTTTTGCGCCGACTATCGTCCGAAGCCGCCGCGGATCCGCCTCTATACCCGCGCGCTCGCGGCGATCGACCGTTGCCTTGCGATACCTGGCGTTGCCAACACCCTCGGTACAGCGCTGTCGGCGCCGGTGCTGCTGGCGCATGAAATCTACCATCACCTCGACCTCGCGCGGCCGACTTCGCTCGCGCAGCGCTACCCGATCAGCTCGCTAAAGCTCGGGTCTTGGCATCTGAAGACCGAAGTGCCTGCGATGGCCGAAATCGCCGCTGGTCGTTTCGCCGCCAGCTTGCTCGGGCTGCGCTGCCACCCCAAACTTCTCGACCTCTTGCTGTTGTGGGACAGCGACCCGCGGCGGGCCTCGGCCTGGACCGGTGCGCTCGAAGCCTTCAGCCCCGCTTGTGCACTCAAGGAGACCCTGTAATGCCCGACACCGTCGCTTCGCAAGTCCTGGGCCGCGAGCAGGTGGATCGTTACCGGCGCGACGGCTACCTGTTTCCGCTGCCGGCGATAGACGCCGCTCAAGCGCTGGATGCACGGCGCGCTCTCGAGGATTTCGAGAAGAGCCAGGGCGGCCGAATCGGCAAGGATCAACGTCACAAACCGCATCTCGTCATGACAGCGCTCGACCGGATCGTCAACGAGCCGCGCCTGCTCGACGCGGTCGAGGCGATCCTGGGGCCGAATTTCCTGTGCTGGGAAAGCGTACTCTTTACCAAGGAGGCGAAGGATCCAGCCTATGTCAGCTGGCACCAGGACGCGACTTATTGGGGTTTGGAGCCTTTCGATGTCGTCACAGCCTGGGTGGCGCTGTCGCCCAGCACGGTCGACAGCGGCTGCATGCGGGTGATCCCGGGCACGCACAAGGGCGAGGTCGCCGAGCATGTCGACACCTTTGCCGCCAACAACCTGCTGTCGCGCGGCCAGGAAATCGCGGTCAAGGTCGATGAGGCCCAGGCCGTAGACCTGGTCCTGCAGCCCGGGCAGATGTCGCTGCACGACATCAAGCTGGTGCACGGCTCGGAGCCCAACCGCTCCAACGACCGGCGTATCGGCCTGGCCATCCGCTACATCCCCACCCATGTGCGCCAGACGATGGCGGCCGGCGATTCGGCCATGCTGGTGCGGGGCATCGACAGGTTCAACCATTTTCGCCTGGAGCCCAGCCCGAAGAGCGACTTCTCGCCCGAGGCCATCGCCACCCAGGAAGAATCCCGCATCAATCGCATGCGCATCCTGATGCGCCCCACACGGTGAAGGAGGCCACCATGCCCAAAGTGCTCACCGCCGCTGAAGCCGAACAGTATCACCGTGATGGTTTCTACTTCCCCATCCGCATCATGTCGCAGGCCGATGCCGCTGGCTGCGAGCAGCGGCTGCGCGCGCTCGAGCATCGCGAGGGCGGCACGATCTCGCGCAAGACCAATATGAAGCCGCACCTGCTCGTGCCCTGGCTTGAGGATCTCGTGCGCCACCCCAAGGTGCTCGATGCGGTCGAAGACATCATCGGACCCAATATCCTCGCCTGGGGCAGCGGCTTCTTCACCAAGGGCGCGCACGATCCCAGTTTCGTCAGCTGGCACCAGGATTCGACCTATTGGGGACTGTCCAAGCCCGAGATCGTCACCGCCTGGATCGCCTTCACGCCCAGCACCGTCCAGTCCGGCTGCATGAAGGTCATGCCTGGCACGCACGGCGAGCAGATCGAGCACAAAGATAGCTTCAACGAACAAAACCTGCTGAGCCGCGGCCAGGAAATTCAAGTCGAGGTCGATGAATCCAAGGCCGTCGATATCGTGTTGCAGCCGGGCGAGATCTCGCTGCACCATGTCCGCCTGATCCACGGCTCGTCGCCCAACCAGGCCGACCACCGGCGCATCGGCTATGCCATCCGCTATGTTCCCACCCACGTCCGCCAACTCACGCCGGTGCGCGACAGCGCGATGCTGGTGCGCGGCGTCGACACCTTTGGCTATTTCGACCGCGACCCCTCGCCCAAGTCGGAATTCGATCCCGCCGCCGTCGCCTACCATGCCGACCTGATCGAGCGGCAGACCAAGATTCTCTACGCTGGCGCCGAAAAGGTGCGCGACCTCGACGCCCCGGCGGCACGGGCGAACTGATGCGGTTCAACGCGGCCGTTCTCGAACAGATCGGCGCGCCGCTGGTCGTGCGCGAAGTGACGGCCGAGGCACTCAAGCCCTACGACGTACTGGTGCGCAACCAGGCGAGCGGCCTGTGCCACACCGACCTGGAGATCATCCAGGGCCAGCTCGCCTGGCCGATCCCGGTCATCCTCGGTCACGAGGGCGCGGGCATCGTCGAAGCGGTCGGCCGCGACGTCAGCCTGGTCAAACCGGGCGACCATGTTGTTTGTTCGTGGAGCCCGACCTGCGGGCATTGCTTCTACTGCGACCGCGGTCAGCCTATCCTCTGTGAGCCGCACAACAAACACAATGGCCAAGGCGCTCTGCTCGATGGCGGCTCGCGGCTGTCGATCGACGGCCAGCGGCTCCATCACTTCTCGGCCGTGTCATCCCATGCCCAATACAGCATCGTGCACGAGACCAGTGCCATACCCGTCCCCAAGGAAATACCCTTCGACCGCGCCTGCTTGATTGGCTGTGGCGTCATGACCGGCGTCGGCGGCGCGTCGCGCATGGCCCATGTGCAGGCCGGCGCTTCGGTGGCCGTGATCGGCTGCGGCGCGGTCGGCCTCAACGCCGTGCAGGGCGCAGCGCTTGAACGGGCGGACAGGGTCATCGCCATCGATGTCGACGCCGGGCGCCTCGCGATGGCGCGTAGCTTCGGCGCGACCCATACGCTTGATGGCAGGGCCAAGGATTTGATCGATCAGGTCAAGGCCTTGACGGCGGGCGCTCTATCTCGAAGGCAAGCTCAAGCTCGACGAGTTGATCACGCGGCGCATTTCCCTGGGCGAGATCAACGATGGTTTTGCGGCCATGACGCGCGGCGAGGCCGTTCGCACCGTCATTGTTTTCTGATGCACCCACCGCTACAGCCTGGCTGGATCGACCGGCCCCATGAACGGCTGGCGCTGGGCGACTTCCGACTGGAAAGCGGCGAAGTCATTCATGACTTCGAACTGTCCTATGTGACGCATGGCACGCTGAACGCCAGTCGCTCCAACGCCATCCTTGCCGTCACCGCCATCGGCTCGACCCATCACCGGCTCGATTTCCTCATCGGCCCCGGCAAGGCGCTCGAGACCGAGCGCTATTGCGTGATCGTGGCCGATGCGATTGGCAACGGCCTCACGACCTCGCCCTCGACCAGCCGCCGGCAACCGGGCGAGGCATTCCCGCGCTTCACCATCCGCGACATGGTCGAGAGCCAGCGCCGGCTGCTCGATCATCTCGGGATCGCCATCCTGCATGCCGCGGTGGGCGCTTCGATGGGCGGCATGCAGATACTGCAATGGGCGGTGTCGCACCCGGCGCGGCTGGCCCGTGCTGTGGCCTTGGTGCCCATGGCCCGCACGACCGCCTGGTCGGCCGCCGTCAACGAGGCCTCGCGCCGGGCCTTGATGGCCGATCCCGGCTGGGCGACCGGTCCCGCCCGCAAGGGCTGGCATGCCTGGACCGCTGTCATGCAGGTGCTCGCGGGCCGCACGCCGGCGGCGATGGAGGCCGAATGCGACTCGCCCGCCGATGCCATCGCCTGGATCGAACAGCGCTGGCAGGCGCAGGAAAAAATGGCCGCAAGCGCCATCGACTGGATCTACCAGACCCATGCCTACGACGCGCATGATGTCGGTACCACGCAGGGCTTCGCCGGTGACCTCTGCGCTGCGCTGCGTAGCGTGACGGCGGCCACGCTGATCGTGGCGGCACCCGACGATCTTTACAACCCGACCGCCGCAGCCCGTGCCGCCGCCACGCTGATCCCCCAAGCGCTTTATCGCGAAATTCCCTCGCTGCTCGGGCATCAGGCCGCCGGCGGCACGCGCGCCGAGGACGCCGCCTTCCTCAACCGCGAGATCGCGGCCTTCCTGGCCTAGCGCGACCACTCCTCTAGTTTCTCTTTGTCATAAGACACTACAAAACTGTTTTAAATCAGCACTTTGGAATCAAAACTATCTGCGTATGAGGTTCCTTCGGTTCGAGCAGCCTGGCAGGCCATCCTCGATGCCCGCGTGCTGGCCTGGCAGTTGGCCAAGCGCCGGCAGGCCAACGACGTGATGGCCCAGGTCAGCGCGATGGACCGGCAGGATGCGCATGCCGGCGCGCAGGCCGAATTGAAGGAGGTCGGGGCGCGCTACAAGCGCCTGGCAGGCTTTGATGCCGCGACGCTCTCATGCAAATGTGGCTTTGCCACTTTGCTTGATCCCCACGGGGGACGGCCGGCTTCGGCCGGCTTTGGGGCGCCCAATGCGCGGGCCTCATGGCGAGTGGGCGGGCGCTGACCGCGCAATCCAGGCACGGTCACAAAGAGCAGCAGCCCGCAGGCCGCCCCGGCAGCCGACAGCGCAAAGCCGCCGTAATAGCCGCCGGTCAGGTCGTAGAGCGCACCGCTGCCCCAGGAGCCGAGCGCGCCGCCCATGCCCATGCCGAAAAGCACCGCGCCGTAGATGCCGGTCTGGCGCCCCCCGGCGAAGTTGCGCGCCGACAGCACCGCCACCAGCGGCCCGCGCGAGCCCTGCATCGTGCCGAACAGCATCACGAAGGCGGCAACCATGACCATGGCAGGCGAGTGTCCGAGCGCCGCGAGCGCGGCCACGCCGGCGATCGTCGAGCCATAGGAGATCATCGCCACCCGCATCTCGCCAATGCGCTCGGCGAGGCTGCCGGCAACAAAGGTGCCGACGATCGAGACCAGGCCGACCAGGCCGTAAATCGTCGCGGCCTGCAGCGGTGGCAGCCCCGACTCGATCAGATAAGCCACCAGTTGGACACTCACCGCAAAAGTGCTCACCGAAGTACAGAATATGACGCCAAAGAGCGCCCAGAAGACCGGCGTGCGCATGGCTCGACTCACCGTCCAGGCCTGACCATCGGCGGCCTGCTGCTTGCGCGCCGCCGCGATCTCGGGCGCACCGGCGGCAATCCGGCGCCAGGGCAACAACTGGATGAGCGCCAGCACCGCCAGCAGCATCAGCCCGAGCACCAGATAGGCGCCGCGCCAGCCACGATGCGCGACCAGCGACTGCACGATAGGCGCGAACACCAGCAGGCCGACGCCCATCGAGGCCGAGATCACGCCCATCGCGGTCGAGAGCTTTTTCTGGAACCACAGGCTGGCCAGGCTGGAGGCCGGCAGCATGCCGACCATCGATGCGCCAATCGCACCACCCAGGCCGGTGAGCAGGTAAAGCTGCCACAGAGCGCTCACCTGCGAGGCAAGCAGGCAGGCGAAGCCAAAGACCGCCAGGCCGACGCTGTAGCAAAGCCGTGCGCCTAGCCGATCGAAAATCGTGCCGGCGATCGGTGACATCACGCCGAGCGCGACCATGTAGGTGGAGTAGACGCCGGTGAGCGCCGCGCGATCGGTCTGGAACTCGCGGGCGATCGGCAGCAGGAAGATGGCAAAACTCTCGCCCACGCCGCGCGAGATCGCGCTGATGAGCGTGCACATCATCAACACGCCGAGGGCGGCACGATGGGCTGCGATCTGCGAATCGACGACGGGTGACCCAGGGGCGGGTGCAGTCAAGGGGCGATGGGGGCGATGACCAGCGGTTGAAGAAAGCCTTTCATTATCGGCGGCGCGCGTCAAGCGGGCTGTCGCCTTTCTCATGCAGCCAACGCCTGCCTGTCTTCGTTCTTGAGATGCTCGGCGGCGGCGACGTCGCGCTCCGGGTTGAGGGTGACGGCCGCGACGGGTGACCAGTCGCCTGTGCTGCCCGACCAGCGTGCTGGATTGCGTTCGCGGGCCTGTTGGTGCCACGCGTGGCGGGCGGCCAGGATGGCCACGATTCGAACCAAATCTGCAAATCTCGCCACTTCGCGCTCTTGCCTGCAGTCCACAGGTCTTGCCGCAGACAGCGCATCATTTTCGCCTACACACAGGTATTGAGACGAACCGCGTTAAACATTCGCTGTTGGCCTGCGTCACACTGTCGATCCTCATTCCGGGGACAGCGCCAGCCGCCGGAGTCGGGCTCCTGCGCAAATTGATGTCATCAACGACACCGGCAAGACGGCCCATGGCTTCGAGATCGACCTCGAAGGACTTCGTGCCGGGGACATCACGGACACCTTCGGCGGGCCGGGCCGCAGTTTTCAGACGGGCCGCGGGTTCGGCTCTGGCAGCGTCGAGCGCTACGGCTCACCCGCTGGCTGACCGAGACGGCTCCCAACTCGGGCACGCTGAGCGACGGCCTGGTCAAGCTGCCGGCGCCCGCCTGAAGCGTGCAGCTGACCTGGCGTTGGCCGAGTCTCATAAGCAGACCCGATCGCTCTCGGCGCAAATTTCTTGTTAGACGAAGTCAGTACGATGAACGAGACTGAACATCACTCCCTTTTGGACTGATCCATCTCATGAGCAGTGCCCCACTTGCATCCGCCGGCCAATTGTCGATCTGGACCGACGTCGATCCTGAGCATGAGTTGGACTTCAACCGTTGGTACGACCGTGAGCACATGCAGGAGCGCATGAGCATTCCAGGGTTTAGAACCGGTCGGCGTTTTCGTTCCATAGTGAGCTGCCCACGGCCCTATCTGGCGCTTTATGACACCGACAGCGTCCAGATCTTTCGCAGCAACGCCTATCGCCAGGCGTTTGCCAAGCAGACCGATTGGTCACAGCGCAGCTTCGGTCGAATGCGCGACACGCAGCGACGAGTCGGTGAGTTGACGGTCGAAGTCGGTCGGGTCGAGGGTGGTGCATTGGCACTGTTCGTCATCAAGGATGACAGTCCGATGCTGGACCACATCAAGGCCGGGCTCCAGGCGGTGGTCTCGCGTGACCACATCGTCAGGGCCTCGTTGCTGTGTACCGATGTTGCGCTGTCTGCGCCCTTGTCGGCCACCGCCACGCCGGCGCAGGCCGACAGGGTTGCGATGATCGAGGCGACAGATGCCGCCAGCGCTTTCGATGCAGCGAGCTCGTTGGCCAGCCAGTTGCCGGCAGAACAGGTCGGCAGCGTGTTTGTCTTTCAGATGATGATGCGCCTCGGTAACTGATTCGCGCTGCGGGCTGGCATTTGAACCGTCTGGCCTGCGAAGCAGCTAGCGACAACAGCCAAGCGTCCTGCAGCCCGGTCAAGCGCTGGCCATCAAGCCTTCAGTTGCGCAGCCTTTTCAAGCGTCACGGCGCCGAGCCTAGCGCCGACTCGATCGCCAGCCCCAGCGCCAGGATGTGTCGGTCCTGCCCGCCCACGCCTGCCAGCATCAAGCCCACCGGCGCAGCGCCTGGCTGCTGGCAGGGCAAGGTCAGTGCGCAGCCGTCCAGAAAGTTGATCAGCGTCGGGTTGCGCAGCATCAGGCCGTTGGCGCGGAAGTAGGCATCTTCGTCTTGCACCAAAGCGTCGATGCGTGGCGCGAGTTGGGGCACCGTGGGCATCAACAAGGCGTCGAAGGCGGTCATGCGCGCCTGCACGGCAGCAATCCAGCGCTGTCGAGCCGCCACCAGGTCGATCAGGTCGGCCGCGGTCATGTTGGCGCCGAGTTTGATCCTCGACACCACGCGTGGATCGTAGGCGCTGGCCTTGGTGTCGATCAGGCTGCGATGCCAGGCCCAGGCTTCGGCAGCGGTCAAGTTGCCGCGACGGTGGATGGCCGGGAGCGCCGAAAATTCCGGGATGGCGATGCGCCGCAGCCGTGCGCCGGCCGCTGTCAGGATGCGGCAAGCCGCGTCGAATGCTGAGGCCACCGCATCGTCGAGATCGTTCAGCACGACGTCGGTCGGCACCGCCAGCCGCGCGTCCACCAGATCGGTCGCAGCGCGCTGCGGCACCGCTTCACCGGCGAGCAGTGCATCCATGATTTCGCAGCAGCGCACCGAGGCCGCCAGCGGGCCGATCGAATCGAGCGCCGTCGACAGCGGCAGCGTTCCTGCCATCGGTATCCGACGCGCCGTTGGCTTGAAACCGGCCAGCCCGCACAGCGCCGACGGGATGCGAACCGAGCCGCCGGTGTCCGTGCCCACGGCGGCCACCGCCATGGCGTCCGTCACCGACACCGCAGCACCTGACGAAGAGCCGCCGGGAATACGGCCCGCGCCACGGTCCCAGGGGTTGCGCGGTGTGCCGTGGTGCGGGTTGATGCCCAGCCCGGAGTAGGCAAACTCGGTCATATTGGTGCGGCCGACGATGACCGCACCGGCGGCGAGCAGGCGGTCGACGACCGCGGCGTTGCGGGCGGCCGGCGCGGCGTCGCTCAGCACGACCGAACCGGCGCAGGTGGTCTGGCCAGCGATGTCGAAGAGGTCTTTGACTGACACCGGCAAACCATCGATCGGCGAGCGCGCCAGGCCGCGCTCGCGCAGCAGATCGGAGGCCTGTGCGAGCGCCATCGCGCGGTCGGCATCGATGCGGGTAAAGACTCTGGCGCCCTCGCCTGCCGGGTCGGTTGCGCGGGCCAGCGCCGCGGTGGTCAGCTCGACGGAACTGGTGCGCCCTGCGGCCAATGCAGCGGCAAGGGATTCGATGGTCGGCAACATGGGCAGGATCTCCTGGCGAAAACGGGATGCTACGCGCTGACCCTCAGGCCACTTCAGGCAGTATCGCCTGCGTGTAGCGATGGCGGATGCTGCGCCCGCTGCGCGGATCGACCAGTTCCATTTCAAAGACAGCGGCCGGACGGATGCCGCCGATCACCGCCATCGTGCCGCAGAGCATGCCGGTGTTCTGGCCCAGCGTGCCGCTGGCATCATGGCGCTTGATCAGGTCTTGCGGCGTGCGAAGGCTTGCCAGCGTGCCGTGCTGGTACAGCACCTCGACACCGGCCTCGACGATGCGCGAGCGAAGCTCCAACTCGTCCCAATGGTCGACCACCTCGGCCAAGCGCCAGGCGGTCCGGGCCACGGGTTTGACGCAGAGCTGCTTGGAAAGCGCCACGCTGTGTGATTCGAGCTTGCGGTCGGTATGGTCTGAGGCCACCGAGAGATGGAGCTCGCCGTCGGCCATGAACACAAAGACCTCGGCTTCACCCGATGAATGGCTGCCGACAAGCTGCACTGCGTCTTCCTGGGTCAGCTGGTTGGCCGCCACCCGGTAGAACAAGGGCACGGCGCTCGGACGCGGGACGCCGATGGCAGCAAGCTCCTCGATATGGTGCTCGATCGATTCGCGGTCGCGGCCGGCCCAGCCGGCGATGATGAGCTGCTCGATCTCCACCTGCAGCTTGCGCTGTCCCGCAGCCGCGTCGACGGTGAATTCGAGCTTCATGATGCATCGTCCAATCGAGATGAGAAGGGCAGGAACCTTGCTGACAAACACTGCAACAGCGCCCAGCAAAGGCTTTCAAACCTGTGCGACGCCGCGCAACCCTGGCGTGGCAGGGTTTGCTCGAAGCTCAGGGCATCGTCAGATAGCGCTTGATGATGCCCGCGCCGACGGTGTATTTGGGATCGACGAAATTGCCAAGCCGGACCCTGCCGCATTGACTGAGCATCATGTAGGCGTCCCATTTGTCGTAGCCGAACTCGGCAGCCATCCACAGCACCAGTTCCTTGTAGGCGATGCGGGTCGCGTCTTCGAGCGGCCGCGCGCTGCCAATGGCCATGATCATCTCTTCGGTCTCCAAGCGGGGCCATTCGATCGCCCAATGCTTGATCAGGTCGACCTGGATCGTCGTGGTGCTTTGGAATTCGACCGCCACACCGCAGACCTCGCCATCGCCCTGGCAGGCGTGCGCATCGCCGATGAACACGCGCGCACCGGCGGTGCGCACCGGCAGGTAGGTGATGCTGCCAGGTCCCATGTCGGGCAGGTCCATGTTGCCGCCATGCTGGTCGGGCGTCAGGCTGTTGATCGAGTCGATCTGCGGCGAGCAGCTCAGCGTGCCGATGTGCGGCTTGTAGGGCA
>RGQD01000820.1 GCA_010030205.1 Betaproteobacteria bacterium | reverse complement strand
GACATGCTGGGCTTGACGGTCAAGAGCAACTTTGTCTCTGAACGCGAGAACGTTGACGAAGACATCTGCGCGTTGGGCGCTGGCCCGACCGCCGTCGAGGTCGACCTGATGCAGCCGATCGACCCGGACAAGAAGCCGGCGGTGCACACCACGCCGCTCAACCACGTCGGCCTGTGGGTGGATGACCTCGTCGTCGCGGTCGACTGGATGACCACCCATGGCGTGCGATTCGCGCCAGGCGGCATCCGCAAAGGTGCTGCCGGCCATGACATCACCTTCATCCATCCGAAGGGCAACGAGCAGTTTCCGCTCAGCGGTGAGGGTGTGCTGATCGAATTGGTTCAGGCGCCCCCCGAGGTCATCGCCGCGCTGGCTTAGACCTCGGCGCGGTCATCCAGCGATCAACGTTCCCTGAAAGCGTTTTCTTTCAGCGCGATCAGCGGCTTGGACAGAAACTGCAGGATGGTGCGTTTGCCGGTGACGATGTCGATCTGCGCCTGCATGCCGGGGATGATCGCCAGCTTCTTGTCGATCGCCTCGATCACCGGCGTGCGGGTTTCGATCCGCACCTGGTAGAAAGCCTCGCCCCGTTCATTAGGCACCGCGTCGGCACTGATGTTGACGACCTGGCCTTCCATCGAGCCAAAGATCGCGTAGTCGAAAGCGGTGATCTTGACGTTGGCGTGCTGACCGATCTTGGTGAAGCCGATGTCCTTGGGCTGCACCAGCGCCTCGACCACCAGTTTGTCGTCACCTGGGACGATCTCGAGGATGGCGTCGCCAGGCTTGACGATGCCGCCGATCGTCGAGACGAAGACCCGGTTGACGATGCCTTTCATCGGCGCCTTGATCTCCGTTCGAGCCACCCGGTCGGCCAGCGCCGGCATCGCCTGCTGCATCGCGTTCAGGTCGCCCATCGTTCGATTTAGGTCGGCCAGCGCCTCTGAGCGGAACTGGCCCAGCGTGGCCTCGCGGCGCGCGCGCATTTCGACGATCGCCGAGCGCACCCGCTCGATCGTCACGGGCGCCAATTCGGCGCGGGCTTCGAGCTCGGACACGCTGCGGTCGATGCGTACCAATTCGAGCCTGGGTTCCAAGCCGCGCTCGACCATCTTGGCCACCGTCTCGCGTTCCTCGCG
>RGQD01000819.1 GCA_010030205.1 Betaproteobacteria bacterium | reverse complement strand
CTAGTAATGTTTGACCTGGACGGCACCCTGGTCGAAACGGCCCCGGAAATCTGCGATGCCGTCAACGACACGCTCAGCCACTTTGCGCTCGCACCTGTAGCCCAGCAGCAGGTCAACGACTGGATCGGCCACGGCACGCACTCCTTGCTGGTGCAAGCCCTGGCCTTTAGCCAAGGCCAGACCGAGGCGGAGGTGCGCGCGTCTGCCGCCTTGGCCGACATTGCCGCCGTGTTCAAGACGCATTACGCCCAGCGCTGTGGCACCCGCAGCCGGCCCTATGCCGATGTGGTGGACACGCTTGCGCGTCTGCGTCAGCGCGGCGCGCGCCTGGCAGTGGTCACCAACAAGGAGAGCGCCTACACCCAAACCGTGCTCGACGCCCACGGCCTCACGGGCCACTTTGACGCCATCATTTGCGGCGACACCTTCTCCACCAAGAAGCCAGACCCCGAGGGCGCCTTGTCGTGCCTGGCGAAGTTCGCGGTCGCGGCAAGCGAGTCGCTGTTTGTCGGCGACTCCAGCATCGACGTGGCCACGGCTCGCAACGCCGGGGTTCCTGTGTGGGTGGTCCCTTATGGCTACAACATGGGCCAGCCCATTTCGGCCAGTGCGCCCGACCGTATCGTTGCGACGATTGGGGCGATCGACTAGGACCTGCGCCGCTTACTTCACCAGCTGGTTCATCTCAATAATCGGCAGCAGCACCGCCAGCACGATCAGCATCACGATCAGGCCCATCGCCACGATCAAGAGCGGCTCCAGCAGGGTGGCCAGACCCATGGCGCGGCGCTGGACTTCGGTGCTGAGTTGGGTGGCCGCGCGCTGCAGCATCAGCGGTAACTGTCCGGTCTGTTCGCCCAAGCGGGCAAACATCGACAGCAGGGGCGGAAAGCGTTTCTTTTGTGCCAGAGCCGAGGCCAGCGGCGCGCCTTCGCGCACGGCCACCAGTGCGTCTTGGGCGTCCTGGCGCATGGCCTGGTTGCTGAGGGTATCGGCGGCCGCCTGCAGGGCCTTGAGGATCGGCACGCCGGCACCGGCCAGCATGGCCAAGGTGCTGGCAAAGCGCGCCGTATTGAAGCTGCGGGCGAGCTTGCCCACCACCGGAATTCCCAGCCAGGCCGCATCAAACTGGTAACGCAG
>RGQD01000818.1 GCA_010030205.1 Betaproteobacteria bacterium | reverse complement strand
CCTGGTCTTCGTAGAGCGCGTTGTTGTCCAGCGCCTCGAACCGCAGCTTGTCGCAGGCGTCGGAGGCATTGGACACCAGCTCACGTAGGAAGATCTCCTTGTTCGAGTACAGCGAGTGAGTGACAAGATGCAGGATTTGCTTGACTTCAGCCTGGAAGGCGTGGGTTTGCTTGGTCATGGGCTTCTAGAGGTTGGGGTCGTTGGAGCCGACGGTCGGCGCTTGTTCATCAAAAATCTGGCCTTTACGCGGCCCGCTATTGTCATTTTGGGGCCGGCGAACCGCTTTCAAGGTCTGCCAGGAGCTGTGGGCGCGCAAGTCATGGCATGCTCGGCGCTTCGCCCGCAAGGCATCAGCCCGATCACGCCATGGCCGACGCGCCCCACCCTCCTGCCAACCGACTGTCTCAGCTCAAGATCGACCGCAGCGCGCCGCTGCGTCGACGCCGCAAGCGTTGGCCCTGGGTGCTGGGCTTGGTGATCTTGATCGGTGGCGGCGCGCTGCTCGCGATGCCGCGCAAGACCGAGGTGCAGGCCGTCGCGGTGCTCGCAGCCTACCCGTCGCAACAATACGCCGAGCTCACCGCATCGGGCTATGTGGTCGCCCAGCGCCGTGCCGCAGTGGCCAGCAAGGGCACCGGCCGGCTGATCGAGCTGCGGGTGCGCGAGGGCACTGTGGTCAAGCAAGGCGAGCTGATCGGGCGACTCGACGCCAGCGACGTGCAGGCGGCGAAAGCCCAGGCCGAGTCAGCGCTCGGCCAAGGCCGGGCCGAACTGGCCAATGCAGAGGTCGAACTACAGCGCCAGCAGGACTTGCGGGCCCAGAACTTCGTCTCGGCGCAAGCGGTAGACGGTGCCGAGCGACGCCTGGCGGTCGCCCGGTCAGCGCTCGCCACGCTCCAGGCAGCGGTCGTCAGCGCCCAGGCTGGCATCGCGCAGAGCCAGGCCTTGGTCAAGGTACAGCAGGTCAACCAGACCAACACCGAGATCCGCGCGCCCTTTGACGGCGTGGTGTTGGTCAAGAACGCCAACGTCGGCGACATGATCACGCCTTTTTCTTCGGCCACGGGCACCTCGGGTGCGGTGCCTTCGCGCGCGATCTCCCGAGATGCGCTTTCGCGGCAATGTCTCGCGCATCGTGCC
>RGQD01000817.1 GCA_010030205.1 Betaproteobacteria bacterium | reverse complement strand
TAGTGTAATAATTGATAAATTGCTCTCTTATATAGTAGACGTAGATAGTGATTTAACTGAGTTAGTAGATATAAATACAATAGAAGAAGCAAGAGCAAGAGCAAAAGAAAGAGAAGGAGTAGGAGTAGGAGAAGAAGCAGTAATAACAGAAGAAGAAAAAACAAGAAAAGCACATATTATAGTAGAAAATGCCAAACACGCAATTGCTGCCAAAGCTTCTGAAGACAAACTTAACCAACTTAAAAATAGTATTAAGGACAGGCCCAGGAGTAACAGTACCTCTAGTCAAGCTAGTCGCACTAGTGACTCTAGTCAAGCTAGTAGTGCCAATAGTCAAGGTAACGCTACTACTGCTAATCCTACTACTGGTAATACTACTAAGGATATAATTGCAGCATTGGAGAAACACTCTTGCAAACAAGATAAAGAAAAAAAGAAAATGCAAGACGCCAAGAAAGCCAATGATTCTTTCCTAGAATCGTTAGATATAACAAATAAATTAATAAAATATTTGGATGATTATGTAAATAGAATTAAAATTCTTTTTAAACGAGAAAGAAATTTAAAAAAATTAGATATAATACAAAAAAGTGCTAATGATCATTTAACTACTATACAGAAGAATATTGCTGTAGCTATTGATAATACGCTATTGGGGGAAATTGGTTATAATACTAATAACTTATCAGTTACATTAGATTCTTCTCATTTGTCAATATTAGACACTTATATTATTACGCAAATTGCAGATATAAGTAGAGAATATAACATATATGAACATAATATAAAGTCATCTATAACAGCACATAAAAGTAAAGTAACAACGGCTAAATCTGCCGCAACACCTTTGCGCACTATGGATGAAGAGATAGAAGAAATTAATCGTTCCTATCGTAATAAAACTTATTATCCATATACAACACTATCTACATATAATAAAGATATTGAAGAGCAACTTTATAAGGTTAGGAAAGCAAGAAAGGATGCAAAAGCAAACGTTAGTATAGTTACTCCCACTGTAGTTTCTATGGAATTTGACAAATATCCCAAAGCTAGTAGCTTTAAAGATTTGTATATTTAAAGATTTGTATTATTAAATTTTGCCTTTATCATCATTAGGTTTCCAAAATGATAATATAG
>RGQD01000816.1 GCA_010030205.1 Betaproteobacteria bacterium | reverse complement strand
GCAGTGGACTCTTCGCCCGTATAAAGCAGGTGCGCGGCAGCGGCAGCAGATTCGAGCAAGCGGCCATGTTGGCCCAAGCGCTGGCTTTCGATGCCCAGTTGTTCGAACTCTCCGGGCTGTAGGTCCAGCGCCGCCAATTCGCCTTCTTGATAGCGCAGCAACTGCAGCCGTGCATCGCGATCCCGATCCTGACCCTCTAATGCTAGCAGGCGCGTTTGCGCGCTAGACCACTGTCGATAGGCATCGGCGACAGCGCTGCGCTGCGCACTCAGGCGACCAAATTCGTCGAGCAGGTCCCGCTGCGCAGTGGGCCGCGCCAGCGATTGGAACTCATGTTGACCGTGCACATCGAGCAGTTCGCCGACCGCATCGCGCAGTACCTGCAAGGTGACCGACTGGCCGTTGAGAAAGGCGCGCGAGCGACCGTCTGCGGTGATGACACGCCGCACCAGCAGCTCACCGTCATGTTCGATGACCTGATCGACCAGCACAGCTGTCAGCGCGGCGCTGGCCTGTGCC
Organism: Betaproteobacteria bacterium; assembly: GCA_010030205.1. GTDB lineage: Bacteria > Pseudomonadota > Gammaproteobacteria > Burkholderiales > Burkholderiaceae_C > Pseudaquabacterium. The sequence goes on along the minus strand of RGQD01000816.1, from coordinate 621 downwards.
AGATCGAAGGTGGCGCACACCTCTGCACGTTCAGCGCCGGCGCGCAGCATGTCTGCGGTGGCGCGCGCGCCGCTGGCCAGCAGGAGTGCGTCTACGATGATGGACTTGCCGGCACCGGTCTCGCCGGTGAGCACCGTAAGGCCGGGCCCCAGCTCCAGTTCGACGGTGTCGACGATGGCTAGATCGCGAATGACCAGATGGGTGAGCATAGCGGCGCGTTCCTAGCGCTGGTGGTCCAGACCCGCGCGACCCCAATGCAGTTTGGCGCGCAGCAGGCGGAAATAGTCATAGCCGGGTGGGTGCAGCAGGGTCAATTGTTCGATGGCCGGCGTGATGAGCAGTTGCTCACCGGGCAGCAGCTCGTCGCAGATCACACCGTCACAGGTGACCTGGGCGCGGGTACCGGCTCGCTCGTGCAAGGTGACGGCGATGCGTGAGTGGCGCGACACCACGATGGGACGATCTGACAGCGTGTGCGGGCAGATGGGCACCATTACCAGCACGTCTAAGTCGGGTGCGACGATGGGCCCGCCACAGGAGAGTGCATAGGCTGTTGAGCCAGTGGCGCTTGCGACCACTAAGCCGTCGCCGCCGTGGCTGTTGAGGAAGCTGCCGTCGATG
>RGQD01000815.1 GCA_010030205.1 Betaproteobacteria bacterium | reverse complement strand
TCTTCCTGTCGGTGCCTGGGCTCGCGCTGGCACTGGCGATCGTAGCCTCCCTGGGACCGGGCATCACCAATTGCGTGATCGCGCTGTCGCTGGTGTGGTGGCCCGGCTACGTGCGCCTGATCGAGAGCAAGACGCTGGCGCTGAAGGAAGAGCTCTTTGTCGAGGCGGCGCGCGCGGTGGGCGCCAGCACGCCCTATATCCTTTACCGGCATATCCTGCCCAACTGCGTCTCGCCGCTGATCGTCAAGGCCAGCATGGACTTCGGGCTGGCCATCCTGGCGGCGGCGAGCCTGGGCTTCATCGGCCTGGGCGCGAGGGCGCCGGCACCCGAGTGGGGTTCGATGATCAGTGTGGCACGCAGCTACATGCCCGATTGGTGGTGGTACGCGCTGTTCCCGGGCCTGGCGATCTACCTCACCGTGCTGGGCTTCAACCTGTTCGGCGACGGCCTGCGCGACATTCTCGACCCAAAGAGCCGCGGCCGATGACACCCTTGCTGTCCATCCGCGACTACCGGCTCGACTTCGACACCTTCGATGGCGCATACCATGTGCTCGATGGCATCGATATCGACCTGGCCGAAGGCGAGACCCTGGGCCTGGTGGGTGAGACCGGCTGCGGCAAGTCGGTGCTGGCCAAGAGCATCATGGGCTTGCTGCCCAGGCCGCCGGCGCGCACGCTCACGGGCCAAATTGAGTTTGAAGGCCAAGACCTGCTCAACTGCAGCGAATCCGACTGGCGAGCCCTGCGCGGGCTGCGCATTGCGATGATCTTCCAGGACCCGATGACCTTCCTGAACCCTGTGTTCAGCGTGGGTCAGCAGGTCTGCGACGTGATCCAGGCACAGCAGGCGGCCAAGCCGCGTGCCGGGCGCCTGTCCGCGCATGCGGTGCGCGATTGCGCCGTGCAGATGCTGGAGCTGGTGCGCCTGCCCGATGCGCAAGGCTTGCTCGGCCGGTTTCCGCATCAGCTCTCCGGGGGTATGCGCCAGCGCGTACTGATCGCGATGGCGCTGAGCGGCTCACCGCGGCTGTTGATCGCGGACGAACCCACCACGGCGCTGGACGTAACGATCCAGGCGCAGATACTGGCGCTGATGCGCGAACTGGTGCATCGAATGAAGCTTTCGGTCATCCTGAT
>RGQD01000814.1 GCA_010030205.1 Betaproteobacteria bacterium | reverse complement strand
TGGTCTTGCCGCTGCCCGCGCCGGCGCTGATGAACTCAATCCGCTGGGTGGCCTGGGTCATCACGACTCCCAACCCGCCAGGTGGACGAACGGGTTGTACTGCGCTGGCAGCGTCTCGATGGCCAGTGCGCCGGGCTGCGGAATCGATCGATCGGTGGCCGCCATGTCGGCCATCACCAGCTCGACCTCGCCGGCGTCGAGCTGCGCCTTGCGCCAATACCAGGTGGCCACCGCGCGCTGCCAGAGCTCTGCACTGGCGTTGGCCGGCAGCGGCACCGGCTGCAGCCCTGGAAACAAGCCCGCTGCCGGCGTCAGCAACTCGCCCTCGCGCAAGACGTAGTAGCCCACCGCGGGCCGGCACCCGCTTGAGAGCTGCTGCAGTTCACTGTAGATCGCGAGTTGCAGGAAGGACTGGCTCTGCAGCTTGCGGCGGTACTTGTCCAGCCCCGACCACTTCATGTCGATCACGACCTGGCGCCGGTCGGCCAGCGTCAACAGCAGATCGCAACTGCCCCGCACCGGGCCGATGGCCGTGTTGGCCGCCAAGGCTTTCTCGGACTCAATCGACTGCACGCCCGCAGCCTGCAGATGTCGGTGCAAGCCCAGCAGCGAATCGCGCAAGCGCAACCTGAACGATTCGATCTCGGCTCGCCGGCCCGGCATGCGCAGCAACGCGGCCTGCTCGTCGACCAACGCGTCAAGATGATCATCGAACCAGCTGCCAACCTGCGCCGGTGCCCAGCCGGTGCTGCCTGGCGCCAGGTACAGGCGTTCAACCACAAGATGCGCCAGATTGCCCAGCAGCCTGAAGTCATCGGGCAGCCTCAGCAGCGCCGGCATGCGAAGCCGGGCCGGATAGGCCAGCAACCAATGGAAAGGGTTGAACAGCAGCAGCTCCAGGCTGGTGTATGAAGCCGCCGCTGGCCACGCCAGCTGCGTGCCCATGGGCAACTGCCACCAACGACGGCGCCTTGGCAAGGGCAGGCAGGGCAGCGTTGCGCTCGCGCCGTCCACGGGCGGGCCGCGCAGCACCTGCTCGCAGGCCCGCACCGGGATGCCCTTGACCAAACCTTGGATCATCAGCCACAGCGGATGCGGCTCCAGCCCCAGGCAGGGCAAGACCAACGTCAAGCGCTGGCG
>RGQD01000813.1 GCA_010030205.1 Betaproteobacteria bacterium | reverse complement strand
CAGATTGACTGTGAAGCGCCTGATGACGAGCTGCTGCTGGCCGATTGGCTCAATGCGCTGATTTACGAGATGGCCACCCGTGGCATGCTGTTCGGCCGCTTTCAGGATGCGATGTGGCCGGGCGACCCCTGGCTCTACCACGCGCATCTGTCGGCAGCGCTCAACCTGAAGCTGCTGAACCCGCGCGAGCTGGTGGCTGCGGCAGAAGCTGCGCACCGCGACGGGCATGCCCCCTTGTCCAGCGTCGAAGGCTTCATCCGCCAGATCCTGGGCTGGCGTGAGTACGTGCGCGGCGTCTACTGGACTCAGATGCCGGGTTATCTGGAACGTAACGCCCTCGACGCGCAGCAAGACTTGCCGGCCTGGTTCTGGACCGGAGCCACCGACATGGCCTGCCTGCGCGACGCGTTGACGCAGACGCTCGAGCATGGCTATGCCAACCACATCCAGCGCCTGATGGTCACGGGCTTGTACACCTTGATGCTCGGTGTGAGCCCCAAGCAGGTGCACGCCTGGTACCTGGCGGTTTATGTCGATGCCGTGGAGTGGGTGGAGCTGCCCAACACCCTGGGCATGAGCCAGTACGCCGATGGCGGCGTGATGGGCAGCAAGCCCTACATCGCCACCGGCAAGTACATCGAACGCATGAGTCCGCACTGCAAAGGCTGCCGCTACGACCCCGCGCAGCGCAGCGGCGACACCGCCTGCCCCTTCACCACGCTGTACTGGGACTTCCTGATGCGCCATCAAGCGTTGCTGGCCCGCAACCCGCGCATGGCGCTGCAGGTGAAGAACCTAGCGCGCCTGACGGACGCGCAGAAGCTGGCGGTGAACGACCGCGCAGCGGCCATTCGCCATGGCGATGTCGGCACCCAAGCCGGCGCTGGCGTCGACCTGCGGGGCGACGACCTGTTCACCGCATGATGACCGAACCCAGCCAAGAGCCCCCGCAGCTGACCGTGCTCTACGACGGCGCGTGCCCGCTGTGCCGGCGCGAGATCGGCGTCTATCGCGGCTTGCGACCGCTGCACGCGGATTCGCCGGTGTGTTTTGCCGATGTCAACGACACAGCGTTGCCCTTGCCATTTGCGCTGCCGCCTGGCACCACGCGCGAGCAACTGCTGGCGCGCTTTCATGTGCG
>RGQD01000812.1 GCA_010030205.1 Betaproteobacteria bacterium | reverse complement strand
GCCGATCGCGGTGGTGAGCGTGCAGAGCGCGGTGAGCGTGGCTCTTTCGGCCGCGGCTTCGGCGGCCGTGGCGACCGCGGCCGTGGCCGGGGTGCTCGCCGCGCTCGCGGCAAGAAGGAGGACGAGGAGAAGTGGGTGCCCTGCACCAAGCTGGGCCGCCTCGTCCAGCAGGGCAAGATTAAGTCGCTGGAGCAGATCTACCTGTTCTCCATGCCCGTCAAGGAGTACCAGATTGTTGAGTACTTCCTGGGCTCGGCTCTGAAGGACGAGGTGATGAAGATCATGCCCGTGCAGAAGCAGACCCGCGCCGGCCAGCGCACCCGCTTCAAGGCCTTCGTCGTGGTTGGTGACTTCAACGGCCACATCGGCCTGGGCGTCAAGTGCGCCAAGGAGGTTGCCACCGCCATCCGCGGTGCCATCATCCAGGCCAAGATGTCCGTCGTGCCCGTCCGCCGCGGCTACTGGGGTAACAAGATCGGCAAGGTGCACACCGTGCCCACCAAGGTCACCGGCAAGTGCGGCTCGGTCACCATTCGCCTGACCCCCGCCCCCCGTGGTGCCGGTATCGTGGCCGCCCGCACCCCCAAGAAGGTGCTGCAGATGGCCGGTATTGAGGACTGCTACACCTGCTCGCGCGGCTCCACCAAGACCCTGGGCAACTTCGTGCGCGCCACCTTCAACGCGCTGTCGAGGACCTACGGCTTCCTGACCCCCGAGCTGTGGCGCGAGAGCAAGTACACCAAGGCGCCCTTCCAGGAGTTCACCGACTTCCTGGCCAAGCCCCACATTGGCGAGTCCAAGGGCGAGGCGTACGCCTACTAAGCGACCCTCTCCTGGCGCCCGCCGTGCCCTACGGTGACGCAAATGACGAACTACCAAGTTGGCGGCGAGCGGCCGGAGCGCTGCCGACTGGCCCTGCCCATCGCCGTCTCCCCGAATTCGCCAGCGGCTGGCAACTGAAGAACGCACTGCGCATCACGCACTACGGCAAGTTCTACCAGAACGTCTATCCCGGCGGCGCGGTCGGCGCCACCGGCAACATGACCCTCGCCGCGTATAACAACGCGAATCGTCGGACCAACACCCGATTCCTCCGTGGCCGTGTCGATGACATGGCGATACGCCGGGAGTACCGGTTTCA
>RGQD01000811.1 GCA_010030205.1 Betaproteobacteria bacterium | reverse complement strand
GTTGCAGCAGTGGGTCCCAGCCGGGTCGAAAGCGGGCACCGGGGCTGTCGGGCAGATCGATGAGTACCGGATGAGGTCCCTCGCCGGGCGGCTGATAAATCCAGGCGGGTACTTGGCGCGGGCCGCGTTCATCGCCATCCCAGCTGGCAAAGCGCATGGACTGTGGCGTGACGCGCGGCAGATCCGGCAGCAAACCCTGTTCGCTGTGAGTCCAGACGCTCAGGGTGGTCGACCCTGTCAGCGTATAGACCAGCACTTCGCTGGCGGCCTGCGCCGAGTCGACCGACAGGGCCAGTTGCGTGCCGCCGCCGTCAAATGCCATGCGACCGATCAGTGCGCCGGCTGGCAAGGGAGCTAGCGCCAGCACGCGCGCAGTGGTCTGGTCGCGCACGACCAGCCGATCGCCACCGGCCTCGGCAACAGTCCACGCCAGCCAGTGGCCGTCGGCGCTTAAGTGCAGTTGGGTGATGTCCGCACCGGCATGACGAGCGATGACCCGGGATTCGCGGGTGTACTGGTCGACATAGCGCAGTTGCGTGAAGTCGTCGCCATGGGTCGACACAAAATAAACGCCACGACCATCGCGCGAAAACTGCGCGGCAATGACCTGGGTGTCTTTGGCTGCGGTGCCGGCATCAGGCTCGATGCGGGTCAGCTTGCCACTGGCCAAATCGCAAACCTGCAACGTGCTGGTGTCGCTGCTGGTGGCCTCGATGAGCAGTACGCGTGCATCGTCATAGGACCAGTCTTGCGCCAGCACTGCGCGCGCTGCCGGACACGCAACTTGCGGTGCGGTGGGCAGTCGCGGATCGAGCACGGTCAGCCCTGGGTTCTCGCCGTCTTCGCGGTGGCTGCCATAGGCGATACGTTGACCGTCGTGAGCACGAATCGGCCGTTGGCGGCTGACCAGGCCCGGCGCCAGCGGTGTGCCTGGTAGCTGCCGGGCTTGGGTGGGCAGCAGCAGAAAGCTGCCATCGCCGCGTGCCTGCAGCTGGATCCACTCGGTGGCTGTCTGCGCGCTGGGCAGAGCGTCTTCGGCCGGCTCTTCGCCGAAACTTAACTGCTCGCGCTGCCCCAGGGGCGAGGTCACTCGATGCAGTTGGCGAACTTCGCCAAAGCGTGTGCTGATGAGCAACGTGCC
>RGQD01000082.1 GCA_010030205.1 Betaproteobacteria bacterium | reverse complement strand
GCTGCACCCGGGTGCAGCGGCTTGGTCATCGTGCCGAACTGCTCGCGCAGGCCCACCGGCTGCGAAGCGGCGATACCCAGCGCCATCGTTGTTTGCTCGACGTCCAGACCCAGCAGCCTGGCGCAACCCGCAGCAGCACCCAGCATGCCGGTCGAGCCGGTGATGTGCCAGCCGCGGTCGTAATGCTCGGGGTAGACCACGTTGCCGACACGGCACGACACATCGATGCCGATCACCAGCGCATCGATCAGCGCGCGGCCGCTAGACCCCTGATGCTCGGCCAGCGCCAGCAAAGCGCTGGCCACCGGGCCGGCGGGGTGGATGATGGTCTTGAGGTGGGTGTCGTCGAAATCAAAGGTGTGCGAGGAGATGCCGTTGACAAAGGCCGCGCTGGCCATGTCGACCCGCTCAGTCCGGCCCAGCACCTGGGCCTGCGCTGCCGGTTGCAGCATCTGCACTGCCCACAGCGCAGCATCGACCGCCTCGTGTCGCGCCGCGCCCACCGCACAGCCCAGCCAATTGACAAAGGTTCGGTGCGCCTCGTGGTCGACCGCTTCGCTCCAGCCGCGCGAGGGATGGGTTGCGACGAACTGGGCCAAGGCTTGCGTGATGGCAGGCGCGTTGGGGTCGGCGTTGACTTCGGTGTTCAGGGCCATGTTGGGAGTTTGCAGGAATACGGATGATTGGGAAAACGCTCAGCTGTCGAGGTCGATCTTGTGATCGTGCGCCAGCCGGGTCCAGCGCGCGATGTCGTCACGGATGAATTGGCCGAAGGCCTCGGGCGTCATGGCCTGCGGCTCAATCGCCTCAGACGAAAGCCTGTCGCGCAGGTCAGAACCGGTCAGGACGGTGTTGAGCGTGTCATTGAGGGTCTTGACCACCGCCGGCGCCATCCCGGCAGGCCCGACAACACCGTACCACTGCACCGCATCAAAGCCCTTGTAGCCAAACTCAATCAGCGTGGGCACGTCCTTGAGCAGCGGGTGGCGGGCCGCGCCGGTGACTGCCAGCGCCCTCACCCGGCCGGACCGCAGATGCGGCAGCGCTGCGGCCAGCCCAGGGAACATCGCCTGAGTCTGGCCCCCCAGCAAGTCGTTGAACGCGGGCGCTATGCCGCGATAAGGGATGTGCAGCGCAAAGGCGTTGGCGGCCTGCTTGAAGAGTTCCATCGTCAGGTGCGTCAGCGTGCCCTGGCCGGCCGAGCCATAGCTGACGCGTCCAGGGTTGCGCCGCATGTATTCAACAAATTGAGCGACGCTTTGTACCGCCAGGCTGGCGTGGATCACCAGCACATTGGGCGTGGCACCGATCATGCCGACGGCGGTGAAATCCTTCACTGCATCGTAGGGCAGCTTGCTGCGCGTGGCCGGGTTCGTGCCATGGGTGCCGACATAACCTTGCAGCAAGGTGTAGCCGTCAGGCGCAGACTTGGCAGCTGCCAGGCAAGCGATCGCGCCGCCACCGCCACCGATGTTGTCGACGACAAAACCCTGGCCCAGCAAGCGGCCCCAACGCTCGGTCACCGTGCGGCCGACCAAGTCGCTGCCGCCACCTGCGGCCACCGGCACGATGTAGCGCAGCGGTCGGACCGGAAAAGCCTGTGCTCTTGCCGGAAGTCCCCCCAAGGCGGCCGTGCCCGAAGCCGACAACGCGGCGATGAAACGACGTCTTTGCATCACGGGCGGGCCCTCAGCGCAAGAAGCCTGCCGTACCGGACAGCCAGCGCTTCTGGTGCGCAGCACCAAAGCTCGGCAATATGAGTTTATCGGCGAAAAACCAGCAAGCTGATCGAGGCGTGATGGAAGGGTTCATGCCTGGGTTCATGCCTGGCTCCAAGGATCTTGGCGAATCTTGCGGGATGGCGAAACAATGTAGCTTTGGCCGTGCAGCGGGTCAATGTGGCCAACCCGCAGATGCGCAGCATGTGCCAAACGCCTGAGCGTACTCGACATATTCTGGAGGCAAGGCTGACAGCCGGTACAGCTGTTCAGCTCGCCGACCGATGAGAGGACATTCATGAATAATCTATAAATACAGCGCCAGAAAATCCAAAGCGTGGGGTTCAGTTGCCGCAGCTCGGTGAATGAGCGAGTCCTCCGGCCTCTAGGTGCCTATGGCCACAAAGTACAGGCTGCCGCCAGGCCCGACCGACGTGCCAGCGGGCGCGCCAAAACATGAACGGCATGTCCCGTAGACTTTGCCTGTCTTTCAACCTGAGCTCCCAGATGAAAACCAGACTCCCGGTGCAAATCCAGCGGGCTCACCGGCCCGGTCAAGGCATCAACGCCGATCTCGATCTGAGCCCATCAACCAAGTCAGGACAAACCAGATGATCCAGGGGCTGCACCACAGTGCCTACCGTTGCAGCGACTCAGCGTCGACGCGTCGATTCTATGAAGACTTCCTCGGACTGCCGCTGTCGGGAACGCTGGAGATCGGCGAGACCAAGAGCGGTCGCAAGACCAACACGCTGCACACTTTCTACAGGCTCGGAGACGGCTCGTACTTGGCGTTTTTCGAAGCACCGGACATGGCGTTCGGATTCAAGCACCAGCACGATTTCGACCTGCATATCGCGCTGGAGGTTGACTTGCAGACCTTGCACAACATGCTGGCCAAGGGGCGCGCTGCAGGCATCGAGACCCGAGGCATCTCCGACCATGGCTTCATCCATTCGGTCTATTTCCGCGATCCCGACGGCTATGTGATCGAACTCGCGGCCAAGGCAATCGGTCACGACCCGGCGATGGATCCCGCACTGAACGGGGCGCGCGAAATACTCGATCAATGGACGGCCAGCAAGCACTTGCGGGCGCGCGCTGCCGAGATCGCGCGCATGCCTGACGCAAAAAACCCCGCTTGACGCGGGGTTTTGCCTGGCAGTGCGGGCGCTGCCGAGAAGATTACTTGGCAGCAGCCTTCTTGGCCGGAGCCTTCTTGGCAGCGGCCTTCTTGGCTGGCACGGCGGCAGCGTCTTCGGCCGGCGCGACTTCTTCTTCCAGCTTGGGCGCGGTGGCCGCGACAATCACCGGGTTGTTCTTGCCGTGCTTGACGATCTTCAGGCCTTCAGGGAGCACCAGATCGGACGCATGCAGCGACTGACCCTTGACCAAGTGGCTCAGGTCGACAGCGATGAACTCTGGCAACGCGGTGGCCAGGCACTCGATCTCGACCTCGGTCGAGACATGGGCGACCAGACACTTGTCGGTCTTGACGGCGATCGACTCTTCTTCGCCCGAGAAGTGCAATGGCACCTTCTTGCGCAGGCGGGTCGTGTCATCGACACGCTGGAAGTCAACGTGCAGCACTTGCTGCTTCCAGGGGTGCATCTGGGGAGTGGAAAGCCTCTTTCTTCAGCGCGAAGTACAGCGCGTTGTGATCCAACTCGATCATCTTGGGTTCGCCGGCGCCAAAAACAATGCCTGGGACCTTGCCCGAGATGCGCAGGCGGCGGCTCGCTCCGGTCCCCTGCAGGTTGCGCTCGAAAGCTGTGAAGTTCATGGTTTTCTCCATGGGTAGCGCCCGCGACCAGGCGCTTGGGTTGAGCAGCTTTGCAGCTGCCGATCAGCCACCGGTCTCGTACGCCCGATAGCCCTTTGGCCGGCAGCCTCCGATGCGCAGGCACCGGAGGCTGCCGGTCTCAGAAATTGTTGTTTTGTTCGGCGAAAAGTGAGGTCACCGATTCACCGTCTGAAATGCGTCGGATGGTCTCAGCAAACAAAAAAGCCACCGAGAGTTGGCGGATCTTCTTGCAAGCCTTGGCAGCGTCGGAAAGCGGAATGGTGTTGGTGATCACGACCTCGTCAATCTGGCTGCTGGCAATGCGCTCGACCGCTGGGCCCGACAGGATGGGGTGGGTGCAGTAGGCAAAAACGCGCTTGGCACCGCGCTCCTTGAGCACCTCGGCGGCTTTGACCAAGGTCCCTGCGGTATCGATCATGTCGTCCATGATCACGCAGTTGCGGCCGTCGATTTCGCCGATCACATGCATCACCTCCGACACATTGGCCTTGGGTCTGCGCTTGTCGATGATCGCCAGATCGCTACCGAGTTGCTTGGCCAGCGCGCGTGCGCGGACCACACCGCCTACATCGGGGCTGACCACCACCAAGTCAGGGTAAGCCTTGCTCTGCAGGTCAGACAGCAGCACCGGTGAGGCATAGATGTTGTCGACAGGAATGTCGAAGAAGCCTTGAATCTGGTCGGCATGCAGATCCATCGTCAACAAGCGCTCGACACCAACTGTCTCAAGCAGGTTGGCCACCACTTTGGCAGAGATCGGCACCCGCATCGACCGCGGCCTGCGGTCCTGCCGGGCATAGCCGAAATAAGGGATCACAGCGGTGATGCGACGGGCGCTGGCGCGCTTGAGCGCATCGACCATGATCAAGAGTTCCATCAGGTTCTCGTTGGTCGGCGAACAAGTGCTTTGAACCACGAAGACGTCACGGGCGCGCACATTCTGGTGCACCTCAACCGTGACTTCGCCATCCGAAAAACGGCCTACTGTGGCCTTGCCGATCTCGACCCCCAAGCTCTTGGCCATCTCTTGAGCCAGCACAGGGTTGGCGTTGCCGGTGAACAGCACGGTGTTGAACAGCACGGTACGTTCTCCGTCAGGCCAGACTATCGATACGGTGGAATGAAATGTCTTTGGCAGGGGAGGAAGGACTCGAACCCTCGCATGTCGGAATCAAAATCCGATGCCTTGACCAACTTGGCGACTCCCCTACACAGGAAGCGGCTTTCACCACCTCCTCAAACCCTCTCAGTCGGCCCAACCAACCAGTGGATGGTGGTCCAAACTAAGGCACATCCGGCCGACCCAGTCCGACGGAATTTCTTCCACCGAATTTGTCGCCAAAGGCTGACCGCCTGTGCCTTGAATCCTGTCTACCTGCTCAAAACCGACCGGCGTGCCAATCCTCGCAAAAACCGCGCTGCCTGAGCCCGACATGCGGCTGTTGCCGAACCGATCTTCCAGCCACGCAGCCACTTCCATGATCTCGTAACAAGCTGCCTCGGCAGGCGGCTGCAAATCGTTGCGGCCGTACCCTGTCAAGAGACCATCGCAAAGCTTAGCGTCAGCAAGCAAGCTCATGACTATAACAGCTTCCGTATTGCGAACCAACAGGCTGCTGCCGAAGATCGCTTCGGTGGCGATCGCAGCCGCCGGCTTGACCACTGCGTAGCGCTGGGCAGGCAGGCTTGGCATGGGCGTGAGCCGCTCGCCGATGCCTTCGACCAAGGCGTTGTGACCGCCAACAAAAAACGGCACATCGGCACCCAGCGTCAGCGCGATCTGCTGCAAGCGCTCGCGCGACCAGTTCAGACCCCAGAGTCGATTGAGTGCGAGCAAGGTGCTCGCCGCATCCGAGCTGCCGCCGCCCAGGCCGGCACCCCATGGCACCTGCTTGAGCACCGACAGGTCGGCACCGAACGTGCTGCCACTGGCGCACTGCAATGCGCGCGCAGCACGCAGACTCAGGTCGTCTGCTGGCAATACCGGCCCCAGGTCGTGGCGTTGCAGCCGGCCATCGCTGCGGCGCTCGAAGTGCAAGGTATCGCACCAGTCGATCAACACGAACAAGGACTGCAGCAAGTGGTAGCCATCCGCGCGTCGCCCCACCACGTGCAGAAACAGGTTGAGTTTGGCCGGCGCCGGCACGTCGTATATCGCTGACATCATGCCGCTGGCTCCAGCCTGACCCGCACCGTCACCGCCGGATGGCTCAGCTTGGCCGGCCTATAGGCCTCGACCCAGCCTTCGGGCCAGCGCGCGAGTCCGACCTGCCAACCCAGCTGATCGAAACCCGGCATGCCGTCGCTGCGCGCAGCAGCAGGCGCACCTGGCCAAGGACGACCACGCAGCCAATCGAACAACGCGGCCATCGGAATTCGCTCACCCAAAGCTGCGAAGGTCAACAGATCGAGGTCGGCGTAGCTGGTTTCGACCCCGCCGACGGCCAGCCAGGCCTGCCCGCTTGACCAGCGCGCCTGGGCCGCTGTGGTGCCCAGTGGGCTGCTCAGCAACAGGCGGCCTTCGAGCGCCGTGCCAATGAGCTCGAAACCGGCATTCAAACCGCGCTCGGGCTCGCTGGCAATTCGCACCGACAGTCGGCCACTGACGCTGTCGATTCGGTCATTGCTCGCGACTGAGGGCAAGCCAGCGCATCCCGGCAGCGCGGCAAGCGCTGCCCCGACCAAGGCTGCGCCGATCAACCAACGCCATGCCAGGATCACAAGCCGACTTTCAGCCGCCTCAAGGTCTCGCGCAGCACTTCGTTGTCGGCATCGCGGCCGCGTGCGTCCTGCCAGACGCTGCGGGCATCCTCCTGTCGACCCATCGCCCACAGCACTTCGCCCAGATGGGCGCCAATCTCGGTGTCGGGACGTACGCTGTGCGCTTGGCGCAACAAGCGCAGGGCTTCTTCACGGTTGCCGAGCCTGAACTCGACCCAGCCCAGGCTGTCGGTGATGAAAGGGTCGCCCGGCGACAAGCTCAATGCACGGGCGATCAGTTCGCGTGCCTCGGGCAAGCGCAAACCCCTGTCGGCCAGTGAATAACCGAGGGCGTTGTGCGCGTGCGGATGATCGGGCTTGAGCGCCATCACGCGACGCAGCAAGCGCTCCATCTCGGCCAGGTGTTCAAGCTTTTCCTCGACCATGGCCTGTTCATAGATCAAGTCGCTGTCGTCGGCAAAGCGCGCACTCGCGTTGGCCAACACTTCTGCGGCATCTTGCCAGCGCTTGAGCTCGCGCAGCATCTGGGCCTCAGCCATCAACTTGGCGCGGGCATCGTCGCCGGTGCGCTCAGGCACGGCCCGGATCAAAGCCCTGGCGTCCGCCAGCCGGCCTTGACGCGCCAGTAGCGAGGCCCGTCTCGACTGCACTTCCAAGGCACGCTGCGGGTTGTCGACCTTGGCCAGCCAAGTCTCTGCGGCCTGCGCATCACCGCGCTGCTCGGCAGCCTGCGCCAACAACAGAAACGCCTGGGTCAGGTCACGGCCAGCCGCAGGATCTTGGACCAATTGCTCGCCATCGTCGCCGTCATCCGGGCTTGCCTGATGGCTGGGCTTGGCAGGCTGGGTCACAGCAACACTGGGCGGGTTCGCGGGATGCACGCCAGCCACAGCGCCGGGCTCCCCCGTCGATGCGAGCGCCACGTAGCGCAGCAACGCAGTCTCGGCCGCCGGCGCTTGCTTGAGCTCAAGCCTGAGCGCGCCTAGCGTGAGCCAGGGCTCTGGCAGCTGCGGACTGTCCTGAGTCAGACGCTCGAGTTGACGAACCGCGTCGGCGTAGCGCTGCGCCAGCGTGAGCAAGCGCGCATAGGCCATGCGCAGCGCCGAATCGGCATCCGGGCGGGCCAGGTGCTCGGTGATGATGGGCTCAGCGGCCGGCGTACCGGGCAGCAGTTCAAGCGCGAGCAAGACCGGGCCTGCAGCGCCGGGGTCGTCGGTCTGCGCTGCGCGGGCCAGGCCCAGAGCCTGCGGCAGGTTGCCTGCGGACAGATGGGCTCGGCCCAAACTCACCCGGCTGGCGGTGCGGGTCGCCACGCCGTCGAGATAGGGCAGCACCAGCTTCTCGACCAAGGCCAGCGCACGCCGCCGGTCGGCCAGACTTTGCGTCAAACGTGGAAGGCTGGCCAGCAAGCCAGGTCGCTCCAAGGCCGGCACGGCCGCCAGCCAAGCCGCCATCGGCTCGATCGCATCGTCGGCACGGTTGACCGCCAACAAGATCTGGACCTGGTAGCGCATCGCTGCCGTCGATTTCGGCTTGGCGCCGCGCCAGACCCGCACCGCATCGAGGGCTTGGTCGCCGGCGCGCGCCTGCAAGGCAATCTCCACCGCGCGCTGGAACAACACCTCGTCACCGTGACGCCGAGCGGCATCCAGGATCACGCCGTAGGCGTTGCCGACCCGGCCTGCGGTGAGCTCGAGTTCACCGATGAGCAACTGGTAGAACAGCAGCGAGTCTAGCGACGAGTTGCTCACCGGCTCGGTCGGTGCTGCGGCTTGGGTCGACGCGCTGCCGCAGGCGAGAGCCACCAGCAAGGACGGCAGCAAAACGGCCGACCTGATGCGGGAAAACCTGGCGCCTAGAGGGCGGGCTGCAAAGCCGGTCATGAAAACTCCTGATTACTCTCAAACAAATATGGCTTTGCCACTTTGCTTGATCCCCACGGGGGCGGCCGGCTTCGGCCGGCCTTGGGGCGATCACGAGATTCTAGGTCGCAGCCATAATTCCGGTCGATGCCAGAATTGCCAGAAGTCGAAGTCACCCGCGCCAGCTTGGTCGACCGCCTGCTCGGCGCCACCGTGCTCTCGGCCAGACTAGGGAAACCGCTGCGCTGGCCGCTGGGCTGCCCCCCTGAATCTCTGCGCGGTTGCGTGGTCGGTGCGCTGCTGCGACGCGGCAAGTACCTCTGGATGCCGCTGACCGCCAGAAACACCAACGAGCAAGGTGGGCTGTTGCTGCACCTGGGCATGTCGGGCTCGTTGCAGCTGAGCGACCAGCCAGGTGCGGCCGGGCCGCACGACCATTTCGACCTGCACACCAGTCGCGGCATGCTCAGGCTGACCGATCCGCGGCGCTTTGGTGCGGTGGTCTGGTCGCCCAGCTTGACGCAAGACCCCGCCGCTCGATTGCTGGCCAGACTGGGCGCAGAGCCCTTCGACACCGGGCTGACCCACCACCACCTGCACGCGGCGATGCAAGCCCGGCGCACGACGGTCAAGGCGGCGCTGCTGGCCGGCGACATCGTCGTGGGCGCGGGCAACATCTACGCCAGCGAAGCGCTGCACCGCGCCGCGATCGACCCGCGAACCCGCTGCGACAAGCTGAGCCGGCCGCGCTGCGAGCGACTGCTGGCCGCGCTGCGCTTGACGCTGGCCCGCGCGATCGAACTTGGTGGTTCGACCTTGCGCGACTTTCGCGACGCCCACGGCATGAGTGGTGCATTCCAGACCGAAGCCTTGGTCTACGGCCGGGAAGGCCAGGACTGCGGCCGCTGTGGCGGTGTGGTGCGGCGCATCGTGCAAGGCCAGCGCGCGACCTACTTCTGCGCTGGCTGCCAACGGCGTTGAGCAATCGGGCCGCATCCAGGAAGTTTACGGGCTGATTCGCGTGTCCTGGCCGGGGTCGCGCAAGCGCTGCGCCCGCCCTGCGTTACGATGAATCAGCTCATCTGCCAATCCCAAATGTCGAGTGCCCTTCTCCCTAGCTTGGACTCGCTCGCCGCTTGGCGCCGTGCGCTAGGTCGCGGGGTCGAGCACTTCAGCGCCGTGCTGACCGACCACAGCCTGCTCGCCGCCCAGGCCCAAACGCTTTTGGCCGGCGTGCGCCAGCAACTGGCTTCGGACCGGTGGGTGCTGGCATTCGTCGCCGAGTTTTCGCGCGGCAAGGCGGAACTGATCAACGCGATGTTCTTTGCCGATACCGGCCGCCGCCTGCTGCCAGCGACGCCGGGGCGAACAACCATGTGCTCGGTCGAACTGGCCAAGGCCATCAGCACCCAGATCGACGACCAACTGCGCGAACGCCGTCGCAGCTTGCAACAGCGGCGAGAAGCGCATCAGCGTATCCAGCAGGCCGAAGACGGGCTAGAGTTCAGTATCGCTTCGCTCGAGGCCCAGCAAGCGCAGCAGCAGGCCCTGGCGCAGCACATGGCGAGCGAGGTCGACCGACTGAGCCTGCAGGCCAATGCGCCGCCTGCCCCTGATCGAGCATCACACCTGCAACTGGTGCCCAGGTCGCCGACACAGCCTGAGCGCGACGCAGCATGACAGCGCGCGCGCTACCGCTGGACCTCGCATCCACGCTGATTGCTTGGCAACGCGTGCATGGCCGCCACAGCCTGCCCTGGGTCGGCAGCCGAGATCCTTACCGGGTGTGGTTGTCGGAGATCATGTTGCAGCAGACCCAGGTCAGCACCGTGCTGGGGTATTACGAACGCTTCCTGCAGCGATTTCCAGATGTCGCGTCGCTGGCCGCTGCGCACCAGGACGACGTGCTCGCGCTGTGGAGTGGCTTGGGTTATTACAGCCGGGCGCGCAACCTGCACCGCTGCGCCCAGGTGGTGGTGGACCAGCACGGCGGTCGCTTTCCAGGTCACAGCGTCGAACTCGCCACCTTGCCCGGCATCGGCCGATCGACCGCAGCAGCGATCGCCGCCTTCTGTTTCGATGAGCGATGCGCAATCCTCGACGGCAACGTCAAGCGCGTGCTCACGCGCGCGCTGGGCAACAGCAATGACTTGGCCGAAGGCCGCCACGAGCGCGCGCTGTGGCAGCAGGCCGAAGCCTTGCTGCCGGCGCAGGACATCGCGGCCTACACCCAGGGCTTGATGGACCTGGGCGCCTCGCTGTGCAGCACCCGGCGCCCGGCCTGCGATGCCTGCCCGCTGGCCGGGCTTTGCGTGGCCCGCGCCGAGGGCCAGCCGGAGGCCTACCCGGTCAAGACGCGCAAGCTCAAGCGCGGCCAGCGCGAGCATGCGCTGCTGTGGCTGGACCACAAAGACAGCCTGTGGCTGGTACAGCGACCGCAGACCGGTGTCTGGGCCGGACTGTGGAGCCTGCCTGAATTCGAGTCCGACCAGGCCTTGTGGGACCAGGCCAGCGACTGGCCGGGCGTGGGCAGGCCGATGCCCACCGTGCAGCATGCGCTGACCCACTTCGACTGGACCTTGAGGCCCTGCCACTGGCCGCTGCCGGACCAGCTCTCGACAGCCGGTCGCAGCCTGGTCGAAAACAGTCTACCCAGTGGCCGCTGGGTGGTGCGAGAGCAGGCCTTGTCGATGGGTCTTCCGGCGCCGATCAGACGCTTGCTCGAAGCCGGACCACCACAGTAGCCTGCACGCAGGGCTAGATCAGGCCTTTGCTGCGCAGGTAGTCATCGACCAGCTTGAGCCGCAGCAAGGGCTCGTCGAGCCGCATCAATCGGTACTTGGCAGCCATCGAGATCGGCAGGATCTCGCACCAACGGTTCGCGACCCAGCCTGCATCTTCAAGGCGATAGGGAAGTGCGAACGGGCGCTGGCCCTGAACCGCCATCGAGTCAATCGCCTTGGCCAGCGCGCCGGCGCTGCCAAGCAACTCGGGTGGCACGGCAGCGGGCAGATCGTCAGGACCTGCACTGGCTTCGGCCAGCCACAGGCCATCGGGCCGCTGGTGCGGCTGGACCAGTTGCACCCGCTGACCACCCAGGCAGCGCACCAGCAGGATGCCAACCTGCTCAGCGTCGACATCCTGTATATGGGCCAGCACTGCGGTGGATTCGAACTGCGGCCTGTCGCTGCCACCACGCAGCTCGCCGCCTTGGACAAGGCAAACCACGCCGAATGGCAACTGGCGGCGCAGGCACTGGCTGATCAGATCCAGGTAACGCGCCTCGAACACCTTGAGTTGCAACAATCCATCCGGAAACAACACAGTCTGCAACGCAAACAAGGGCAACTCCGCCCACGATGGCTGCTGCAGCGCTGGACCGGCTTCGGCCGGTGAGGGATCGGTACTCAATCGAAGACATCCAGTTCACGGTGCCGAATCACGGTCGGACCGTGATCGGCGAAGCGCCGCCCGAGTTGCTCGACCATGTAGACCGAGCGATGCTGACCTCCGGTGCAACCTATCGCCACCGTGACATAACCTCGTTGATCGGCGGCCAATACAGGCAACCAGCGGCGCATGAAAGTCTCGATCTGGCCCAGCAACTCATCGGCTTCGGGCTGTTCGGCCAGGAATTGCGCAACCTGCAGGTCGCGACCCGACAGCGCGCGCAGTTCGCGGATGTAATAAGGGTTGGGCAGCACCCGAACGTCGAACACATAGTCTGCATCGAGTGGCACACCGTACTTGAAGGCAAAGCTCTCGAACACCAGCGTCATGCTGCTGGTAGACGTCGACACCAGATCACGCACATGCTGGCGCAAACCCGCTGGGCGCAAGGTGCTGGTGTCGATGATCGCCGAGACCTCGCGCAACTCGGCGAGCATCAGGCGTTCGAGCTCGATCGCCTCGATCAGCGCATGCTGGACGCTGCCGCCGCTGTCGGGCTGACTCAGCGGGTGCGGGCGCCGGGTTTCTGAAAAGCGCCGCACCAGCGTGTCGGTGTTGGCGTCGAGGAACAAGGGGCGGATGGTGACGCCTTCGGCGCGCAGTTCTTCGATCAGCGGCACCAGCACCGGCAGCGAGCCAGCGGCCCGGACATCGACCGCGATCGCCACCCTTTGGGTGTAGCGCGGATGGGCCAGGTGCATGTACTCGCGCAGCAACTCGGGCGGCAGGTTGTCGACGCAATAAAACCCGGCATCCTCGAGCGCGAGCAATGCCACAGATTTGCCCGAACCCGAGATGCCGGTAATCAGCACCAATTCGCGAACCGGCAGCTTAGAGGGGGTGGGCAGGCCGACAGGACCAGCAGGCCCAGGGGTTGGCAGATCGTTAGTGCTCATGGCTTGCTACGCCTTCGGTTCTGGCCGGTGACGCTCGCTGGGCGGTCGGTGCTGGTGAATTGCAGCATGGCGCGGGCATGGGCCAGTCTCGTGTCGGTCAGGCGCTCACCGCCGAGCATGCGCGCCACCTCAACGGCTCGGGCCTCACCCGACACCGGCACCACGGTGCTTGTGGTGTGGCCATCAGCACGGGTCGCTTTGCTGACCACGTAATGGTGGTCGGCACAGGCGGCGACCTGGGCCAAATGGGTGACGGCCAGCACTTGGCGCTGGCAGCCGAGCCGCTGCATCAGCGCACCCACTGTGTCGCCTACCGCGCCACCGATGCCGGCATCGATCTCGTCAAAGATCAGGGTGTGGACGCCACCGGCCTGCGCTTTGGCGCCAGTCTCGGGCCCGGCAGCTAGCGTCGTGATCGCGATGGCCAAGGCCAGGCGCGACAACTCGCCGCCCGACGCGACCTTGGCCAGCGGCCGCGGCGTGCTGCCGGCATGACCTGCGACCAGAAACTCCACCGACTCCAGCCCCTGCGACTGCGGTACGGCCAAGGGCGTCAAGGCCACCTCGAAGCGCCCACCGGCCAACCCCAATCCTTGCATCGCCCGGGTCACGGCCGCCGCCAACGGACCGGCAGCGCGCGCGCGCGCCATGCCCACACGCTGCGCTTCAGCCAAGTAGTGACGGTCTGCCTGGGCCAAACCGGCGTCAAGCGCCGCCGTATCGGCAGCGGCTTCCAGCGCGGCCAGCTCGGCACGCCACTGCACCAGCAGCGCTGCCAGCTGGTCGGGCGGCCGACGGTAGCGCCTGGCCATACCCATCCAGGCCGACAGCCGGGCATCAAGCTCGGCCAGGCGCTTGGGCTCGAGGTCGGCGTGGCCCAGGTAGTTGTTCAGCGAACGCGCGGCGTCCTGCAACTGAGCCAACGCGCCCTGCAGCGACTCGATGACCGGTGCGATTCGAGGGTCGTGGTCGGAAACATCGCACAGCACATCGACCGCTCGGCTCGTCAGCGCCTCGGCGTTGGCGCGCTCGGCGTCGGTGACGGAATCGAGCGCGCGGCGCACCGCATCGATCAGCGCCTGCGCGTTGGCCAGGCGCTGGTGCTCGGCCGAGAGCTCGACCCATTCGCCCTCGCCTGGCCCGAGCTTGTCGAGTTCGCCGATCTGCCACACCAAGCGCTCGCGCTCTCGGCTGAGTTCTTCGCCGCGATCGCGTGCTCTGGCCAAGACCTCTGCCGCAGCTTTGCGGTCGGCAAAGCGGCCCGCCAGATCGGAGGTGTCGAGGCCCGCCTGGGCATCGACCATCGCGCGGGTGGCGCTGGCCTTGGTCAAACTTTGCCAGGCATGTTGGCCATGGATGTCGAGCAGGTGATCAGCCACCTCTCGAAGCTGCAGCAAAGTGGCCGGGCTGCCGTTGATCCAGGCTCGGCTCTTGCCCTGGGCGTCTATGGTCCGGCGCAACAGCAGCATGGCCTCGTCGGGGTCGGCGCCAAAGCCGGCGTCTTCCAGCCATTGCGTCAGCGCGCCGGGCGTGTCGAACTCAGCGCTGACCTCGGCGCGCGCCGCGCCTTCACGCACCAAGCCGACGTCGCCTCGACTGCCAAGCGCGAGCTGCAGCGCGTCGATCAGGATCGACTTGCCAGCGCCGGTTTCACCCGTCAACACCGAAAAGCCGGTATGAAACTCAAGCTCCAGCGCCGGCACGATGACGAAATCGCGCAGCGCGAGTCGCCGCAACATGGATCAGACCTCGCGCTGAAACAGCCCTGGACAGCCCAGCGCCACCGCAGTGGACAGCCGCCGAGGCCGTGAGACCCGGACCATCATCACACGACGCCCTCGTACCAGCGCAGCTTGCGCCGCAAGGTGGCGTAATAGCTCCAGCCGCGCGGGTGCAAGAAGCGCACCTTGTGGGCGGATCGGCGAACCCGGACCTGGTCGCCGTGCAGCAAGCTGGCCAGGGCTTGCATGTCAAAGTTGGCAGACGCGTCGCGGCCGGCGACCACAGTGATGCGGATCACGCCGGTGTCGGGCAGCACGATAGGCCGGTTGCTCATGGTGTGCGAGGCGATCGGCACCACCACCCAACCGGCGATGCCCGGGTGCAGGATGGGTCCGCCAGCTGACAGCGCATAGGCCGTCGACCCGGTGGGCGAAGCCACGATCAGCCCGTCGGCGCGGATATTGGCAACGAACTCGTCGCCGATGTCCACGCGCAACTCGACCATGCTGGCGGTGGCACCCCGGCTGACCACCACGTCGTTCATTGACAAGCCTTCGAAGATGCGTTCGCCGTCGCGCCAGACCTCGCTCTCGAGCATGGCGCGAGTGTCTTCCTCGTAGTCGCCAGCGATCATCGGCGCCAGCGCTTCGCGGTAATGACCGATAGGCACATCGGTGATGAAGCCCAGCCTGCCCTGGTTGATGCCAACCACAGGCAGGTTGAATCGAGCCAATTCACGCGCAATGCCCAACATCGTGCCGTCACCGCCAACGACCACCGCCAAGTCACAGCGGGCACCGATCTCGGTCAGCGTGAGGATGTCGTAATCAACCACACCCGTGCTGAGCGCCGTCTGGTGCTCGAAAGAAACTTCCAGGCCCAATCGCACCAGGAAATGGGCGATCTCCTCGAGCAGCGACCGGATACCCTCGGCCTGGTATTTGCCGACCAAGGCAACATGGTGGAAACGGCGGGACATGCGATGAATTACACCACAGGCCCCCGTCCCGGGCCGCCGGGCCAGGCACTGTCCTTACAATGAAAACCTGCCCCATACAAAGCCCATGGACGAGCGCTCCCGCAGCCTGCTGAAGACCTTGGTCGAACGCTACATCGTCGACGGCCATCCTGTGGGTTCGCGCACACTGTCTCGCGCCTCGGGGCTGGAGTTGTCGCCAGCGACGATACGCAACGTGATGGCCGACCTGGAAGAGCTGGGCCTGATCGCCAGCCCGCACACCAGCGCTGGCCGCATCCCCACAGCGCGCGGCTACAGACTGTTCGTCGACACCATGCTGACAGCGCGGCCGGTCGACATCCACCACGCATCACCCGAAATGGCAGGCGTTCGCAGCCAGTTGCAGCCCGACCAGCCGCAGCGCGTGATCGCCCAGGCTGCCAACCTGCTGTCAAACCTGTCGCACTTTGTCGGCGTGGTGACCGCGCCCAAGCGCGCGAGCGTCTTCCACCACATCGAGTTCTTGCGGCTGGGCGAAAAACGTGCAGAGCGAGCTGGTCGAGGCCAGCAACTACCTCAACACCCACTACGCCGGGCTGGCGATCGACGAAGTCAAGCAGCGCTTGCGCCAGGAGATCGACACGCTGCGCGGCGAGATAGCGCAGCTGATGCAGGCAGCGGTGCAAGCCGGCAGCGATGCGCTGGCCGACAACACCGAGCAGCTCGTGGTCGCAGGCGAACGCAATCTGTTGGGCGTGCAGGATTTCGGCAATGACCTCGGCAGCCTGCGCAAGATGTTCGACCTGTTCGAGCAAAAGACCGAACTGATGCGGCTGCTCGAGAATTCCAGCCGAGCCGAAGGCGTTCGCATCTACATCGGCGGCGAGTCGGGCGTGGTGCCCTACGAGGAGTTGTCGATCGTCTCGGCGCCCTACGAAGTGGACGGCCGCATCGTCGGCACACTGGGCGTGATCGGCCCGACCCGGATGGCCTACGAACGAATGATCCAGTTGGTCGACATCACCGCAAGACTGGTCGGCAACGCGCTCTCGGGTCAGAAATAGCCGCGCCGGCGACGGCTCGGATCGCCGCCCAACGACGCCTGCGGACAGGACAGATGACCGCCTTCTACAATCGCGCCACTGCCGCACAAGCAGCGGGCCGTTAGCTCAGTTGGTTAGAGCAGAGGACTCATAATCCTTTGGTCGTAGGTTCAAGTCCTACACGGCCTACCAAACCCATAAAGACCACCTGGCGTTCATAGC
>RGQD01000810.1 GCA_010030205.1 Betaproteobacteria bacterium | reverse complement strand
GCGCTGGCGTACCAGGTGCTGTTAGCCCAGGCATAGGCACGTCAGTAAATGGCGCTGGTGCGCTGAGCGTTACTGCCGCCACCAGTAGCGCATTGGGTGGTGTGATCGTCGGCGGTGATTTTGCCGTTAGCACCGGCACCATTTCGTTGGCGACCCAGGCTGGCCTCACCGCTGGCGCATATCCGAAAGTGACAGTCACCACCAAGGGCATTGTCACCGCTGGTGCCAATTTGGTCGCCGCTGATATCCCGAGCCTCGACACCAGCAAGCTGACAACTGGGACGTTAAGCGCCAGTTTGTTTGGCACTAACTCAATCACAGGTGTCAAGCTCGCCAATTATTCAACGGTTCAATTCGGTGGCGCAGGCAGCACCTCTGGCGTAGTCACGTTCCCGACGCCAGATTTTACCGGCCAAGGATTCTTCGATAGCACCAATGGCGACTATTACCTTTACGACGGCAACACCTGGCAACCGCTGACGGTGATCAGCGGCAACCTTGTTTATGCCGGTACGTACAACGCCAACTTAAACCAGGTTGCATCTGTAACGACTGCAGGCACAGCGGGCGGCCTAGTTGTCGGCAGTGCGTTGCCTGCTGGATCGGCAACTCTAAACCAGTATTACGTTGTTGTATCGCAGTCGGGCAACGGTGTTGCACCTGCGCCGGTTGTGGCGCTTGCGCCGCCGGACATGATCATTTGCAACGGCGCAACTTGGGATCTGGTTGACGTTTCAAACGCTATCGCAGGCCAAACCGCCACCAATATCTCATTAACACCGGTTGGCAATATTGCCGCCACCAACGTTCAAACAGCTATCCAAGAGCTAGACGACGAAAAGATTGCCAAGACCGGCGGCACCATGACCGGTGAATTGCTGATCGGCACTGCTGGTACGTTTGGCTTTGAAGGCAGCACCGCAAACGCATACGAAACCTACCTGTCTGCGGTTGATCCAACTGCTGACCGCGCCATTGTATTCCCGGATCAATCGGGCAACGTAATCGTTAGCGGCAATGCCTCCATCGTCAACGCTGACATCAACGCCAGCGCTGGGATTGCCTACAGCAAGCTCGCCACACTAACCAGCGGCAACATCCTGGTTGGCAATGGCAGCAACGTCGCCACTAGCGTTGCGAT
>RGQD01000809.1 GCA_010030205.1 Betaproteobacteria bacterium | reverse complement strand
TAGCGGCGGCGCGCCAACCTGGGGTCAAGCAGATCGCGCAGCCCGTCACCCATCAGGTTCAGCCCCAACACCGACAGCGCAATCGCCAGCCCGGGGTAGACCGCAAGCATCGGGGCTTGAAACAACAAGGTCTGGGCCTCGTTGAGCATGCGACCCCAGCTCGGCTGTGGCGGCTGCGTGCCCAAGCCGAGGTAGCTCAGCGCGGCTTCGGCCAGGATCGCGGTGGCGAACGAGATCGTCGCCTGCACGATCAGCACGCTGGCGATGTTGGGCAGCACATGGGCCCAGGTGATGCGCCAGGGCCCAAGTCCAGCCGCGCGGGCTGCCAGCACATACTCTCGTGACCACACTGCGTTGGCGGCGCCGCGGCTGATGCGGGCGAAAACCGGGATGTTGAAAATCCCGATCGCCAAAATGCCGGTCAACAGGCCGGGTCCGTAGATCGCGCCCAGCATGATGGCCGACAGCAGCGCCGGAAAAGCAAAGGTGAAATCGGCCGCGCGCATCACCAGTTCCTCAACCCAACCACGCCGCGCTGCCGCCAAACATCCCAGCAACAAGCCAGCGCCCAGTCCGATGCCCACCGCCACCACGCCGACGACGATCGCGCTCTGCGCACCGACCAGCAACTGCGAGGCCACATCACGCCCCAGGCTGTCGGTGCCCAGCCAATGCGCCGCCGAGGGCGGCTGCAGCTTGGCCGGGATGTCGATGTCGGCAGGCGGGTAAGGCGACCAGCCCAGCGAGACCAGCGCAGCCAGCAGCAGCAGCGCGCTGAGCGTGGCGCCGATGGCAAAGCTGGGGTGGCGCCAAGCGCGACTGACAAACCCGCGGCTGACAAACCCAGCAGACGCCGCAGAGCTCATTTCAGGCATCGCCAGCCCTCAGACGGGGGTCAACCAGCGCGTACAGCAGGTCGACACAAAAATTCACCGCCACGACACCCGCCACCAACCACATCACCACGTCGCGCACCACGACCAGGTCGCGGTTGGCGATGGCCTGGAACACCAGCCGGCCGATCCCCGGCAGCACGAAAACGTTCTCGACCACGATGGTGCCGGCAAGCAGGTTGGCGAACTGCAAGCCCATGACCGTCAGCACCGGGATCATGGCGTTGCGCAGCACATGTTTCCACAGCGTGGC
>RGQD01000808.1 GCA_010030205.1 Betaproteobacteria bacterium | reverse complement strand
TTTCGAGGAATGGGACGAGCCGCAGATCAGCGCGATCCGCTGGGTCAGCGAGCTCGTCGGCGTGGCCGGCGGCGACGACATTTTTCCAGATCGCGCGCTGGCCTCGCTAGGGCGCGACCGCATCGTCGCCGACCCGCTCGAGGTGGTGCGAGCGGCACCCGACATCATCATCGGCTCGTGGTGCGGCAAGAAGTTCAGGCCCGAGCGGGTCGCGGCGCGGCCGGGTTGGGAGTCGGTACCGGCTGTGCGCGACGGCGAGTTGCACGAAGTGAAGTCGCCGCTGATCCTGCAGCCCGGCCCTGCAGCGCTGACCGACGGCCTGGACCGACTGCACGCGATCATCTCCGGCTGGGCGGCGCGGCACTGCTGAGCAAGCTGTCGCGGCAGCGCCGCGAGCTTCAGTCGAGTCCCTGCGCTGCCGATAGACCGGTGCAGCCCAGGCCCGGCGTGCGCACCTTGCGCTCGCTGCGGGCTGCCAGCCTGAAGGGACGCTCGACCATGCATCTGATCCGTGATTTGAAAATCTGGCAGAAATTCCTGCTGATCGCCGCCATTGCGGTGGTGCTTTGCGCACCGCCGACGGTGCTGCTCGTGCTCGGGCAGACCCGGACACTGCAGTCTGACAATGACGAACGAGCAGGCATTGCACCCGTGGGCGCGTTGCTGCAACTGATCCGACAAACCCAGATTCACCGCGGCGTCAGCGTTCAGTGGCTGGGCGGCAACGACAGCCTGCAATCGACCCGGCAAACCCGCGCCGTCGAGCTCGACAAGGCGATGGAGGCGATGCGATCGACCACCGCGATCTACCTCGGCGGCAGGCTGGAGGGGCGGCGCGCGGCGGTGCTGCAGCAATGGTTGGCGCTGCGCGCTGATGTGGCGAGCCGGGCGCTGGATGCACCAACGAGTTTTGCACGCCACAACGCGCTGGTGGCCGAACAGCTGCGTCTGCTGGCCGATGTGTCAGACCGCTCCGGATTGATGCTCGACCCCGTGGCCAGCGCCTATTACCTGGTGGCCTCGGTGGTCGACACTTTGCCCAAGCTGAGCGAGCAGCTGGGTCAGAACCGTGCGTTGGGCGCGATCTATCTGCAGCGCGGCGCGATGACGCCGACCGACAAGGCCGGCCTGCAAGCCAGTCTGAGCCAGATTGC
>RGQD01000807.1 GCA_010030205.1 Betaproteobacteria bacterium | reverse complement strand
ACGCTGGCGACGCCGGCGCGGCGATGAGCGCCCTCGGCGCGGCCAAGGCCGCTGCCGCGCGCTGCGATGCCGGCTGAGCCGGTTGGCCGAACCACCATACCGCTCCCGCCAACAGCAGAACCGCAGCGCCACTCCAGGCTGCGACGGGCCACCAACGCCCGAATCCAGCAAGCCGCCCATCGATGTCGAAAACCTCGCGCGCCGCCTGCTCGACGATGCGCCGCCCGACCTGCGCCCGGCCTTGCGCAAAAGCGCCTAGCAAGCCACGGTCGGCCAACAGGTTGATGCGCCTGGGCAGGCCTGCGCTGAGCTGGTGGATGCGGCGCAGCGCCGAAGCGTCGAACGGCATCGCACCGGCATGCCCGGCCACCGCCAGCCGATGCGCCAGGTAAGCAGCAGTCTCGGGGGCGCTGAGCGCGCCCAAGTGGTAGCGGGCGATCACTCGCTGCGCGAGCTGTTCGAGTCCGGGTTCGGCCAGTCTGCGGCGCAGCTCGGGTTGACCGATCAGCATGATCTGCAGCAGCTTGCGCTCATGGGTCTCGAGGTTGGTCAGCAGGCGCAGTTGCTCCAGCAACTCGATCGAGAGGTTTTGCGCCTCGTCGATGATCAACACGCATTGGCGGCCCTGCGCATGGGCCTGAAGCAGGTGGCGGTTGAGCGCGTCGATATAGGTCTTGATCGTCGCCGATCCGGCCACGGTCAGGCCGAATTCATCGCACACCGATTGCAGCAGTTCGGTCTCGCTGAGCCTGGGGTTGAAGATGTAAGCCACTTGGCAGCCCGGCGGCAGCTGCTCGAGGAAGCAGCGACAGACGGTGGTTTTGCCCGCGCCGATCTCGCCCGACAACAGCACGAAGCCGCCACCACCGCCCACGCCGTAAAGCAGATGCGCCAGCGCCTCGCGGTGGCGCTCGCTCATGTAGAGGTAACGCGGATCGGGTGCGATCGAGAACGGCGGCTGCGACAGACCGAAGAATGGCAGGTACATGGTCGCAGGATAGCCGGGCCGCGCGACCTGCCCTGGCTCGCAGCGCCGCCGAGGCCTTGCGCGAGCCCGGCCATAGCGCTTGCCGCTTTATTTGCAGATTAGGCTGACGTCCCGAGCCGGGCTGCCTAAACTGATCGCAGCTTTGGCAAAGCCGCGATGCGCCGCCC
>RGQD01000806.1 GCA_010030205.1 Betaproteobacteria bacterium | reverse complement strand
TGCAGGTCTTGAGCGATGCGGTCGCGGCGCGACGCAAGCTGTGACCCAGAGGCGAGACAGCGTCGTAGCAGCGCGGCCTGGCTGACTCGAACCAGGAACAGGCCCTGAGACAGGGAAAGGGTGCTGGTGCTGGTGCTAGGCCGCCCGAGGGCTTGGACGGGCCGCGGCAGAATCAACTACTGGGTATCCGTTGGCGGCGATGAGGCTGACGGTTCGTCGGCTGATACGGGTTCGGCCTGCGCGGCCAGGCGCTCGCTGCGCCAGTACACATCGTCGCCGCCGAGGCCGTCGAGGTTGGCGCGGTTGAGCACCCGAGCCAGCACGAACAGCAGATCTGACAACCGGTTGAGGTATTGACGTGGTGCGTCGTTGACGCTGGCCTCAGTGCTGAGCGCGACCACCGCACGCTCGGCACGCCGTGCCACCGTGCGGCTGACATGGGCCAGCGCTGCGCTCCGTGTGCCTGCCGGGAGGATGAACTCGGCAAGCCGCGGCAAGACCGCGTTGTGATGCGCCAGCGCGGCGTCGAGCCGGGCCACCGCCTCGGGCTTGAGCAAGGTGTACCCAGGGATCGACAGCTCGCCGCCCAGGTTGAACAGCTCGTGCTGGATCACGACCAGCAGTTCGCGCACATCGGCCGGCAGCGGCTCGGCCAACAGCACGCCCAGGCCCGAATTGAGCTCGTCGACATCGCCCATGGCCTGCACCCGCAGGTGGTCTTTGGGTACGCGCGTGCCGTCGCCCAAGCCGGTCGAGCCGTCGTCTCCGGTGCGCGTGGCGATCTGGGTCAGGCGGTGGGCCATCAGTTGTTCTCCGGGAAAATGTTGGGGACAAGCTGCGATCTTGCCCGAACATCGCCGCATGGCCAGTGCCGGCCTCGCAACAACCCCGGCAGCGCCGCCGGCAAACGTCATACCATCCCGGTCTGACACCCTGAACGCCACTGAAGCCGGAGATCCAGCGATGAACGCCACCCTGCCTGCCCACCTGTTGACGATCGAGCGCCGCGCGGTGCCTGCCGAGATGATCGCTGCGCTGAAAGCGCGCTTCGGCGACCGTTGCTCGACCGCCCAAGCGGTGTGCGAGCAGCATGGCCGCGATGAATCACCGTTCGAGGTGCCGCCGCCAGACGCCGTGGTGTTTGCCGAAAGCACCGA
>RGQD01000805.1 GCA_010030205.1 Betaproteobacteria bacterium | reverse complement strand
ACCTTCGGTTTCATCCAGGGCCAGTACCTGACGCTGCGCCAGCAGATCGACGGTCAGGATTTGCGACGCTCGTACTCGATCTGCGCCGGCGTTGACGATGGCGAACTGCGAGTTGGCGTGCGAAAGGTTCGCGGCGGGCGGTTCTCGAACTGGATCAACGCGCAGCGAATGAAACAGCGGCGTGCTCATCAGATATCTCGGCAGGCCATCGAAGGTGGCAAGGTGCGTGAGGCGGCCAAAGGCCGCTTCGGGGGGGTGGTCATATCGGTTTGAAGTGCTCGAACGGTTCGCGGCAGGCAGTGCAGCGGTGCAGCGATTTGCAAGCGGTCGAGCCGAATGCCGATAACTGTTCGGTCTGTCCGCTGCCGCAGCGCGGACAGGTCAGCACGGTGCGTCGGCGCACGATGCGCATCGCCACACCAGCGCTGGGTTCAACCGGACCGGGCGGGGCAATGCCGTAGTCGCGCAGTTTGCGGCGACCCTCGTCACTGATCCAGTCTGTGGTCCAGGCCGGTGCACGGCGCAAGGTCACCCAAGCGACCCCCAGGCCCGCGGCGGCGATGGCGGCCACGCAGTCCTGCGCGATCACCTCGGTGGCCGGGCAACCCGAGTAGGTGGGAGTCAGCACGAGTTCCAGCCCATGAGCGTGCTCAACCACGTCGCGGACGATCCCCAAGTCGCACAGGGACAGCGCGGGCACCTCGGGGTCTAGCACCGTGGCCAACACCGCCCAGGCTTGCTCGGTCCGAGTGAGATCCATCAGCCTAGCGACCGTCACCACGCGCCGCCCGGAAAACTGCGCTGCAGATGCTGCATCTCGGCCAACAGCCGACCCATGTGCTCGCTGTGCACGCCGCGCTTGCCGGTGCTGCAGAAGGCACTGTTCTCGGGCGCGGCCAACATGGCCTCGGCCAGCACTTCGTCCATCTCAGCGCGCCACGGTCGCTGCAGCGACGACCACGCCGGCCCCAGGCCGGTCGCGCGCGCTGCCGCATCGATCGCGTCGTCGTCGAACAGCTCGGCTGCGTAGCGCCACAGCGCTGATAACGCGATTTCGCAGCGTCTTTTCGACTCAACCGTGCCATCACCCAGTCGAACCAGCCAGTCGGCCGAATGCTGCTGGTGGTAGCGCGCTTCCTTGATCGCCTTGCCGGCGAT
>RGQD01000804.1 GCA_010030205.1 Betaproteobacteria bacterium | reverse complement strand
GTTTCACCAGTGGCACCTGTTTCACCAGTGGCACCTGTTTCACCAGTGGCACCTGTTTCGCCAGTAGCACCAGTAGCACCTGTAGCACCCGTTTCGCCAGTGGCACCTGTCTCACCTGTAGCACCGGTTTCGCCAGTAGCGCCAGTAGCACCTGTATCGCCTGTAGCACCTGTAGCACCTGTTTCGCCAGTCGATCCAGTGGCACCTGTTTCGCCTGTCGACCCAGTTGCTCCAGTTGCTCCAGTAGCACCTGTAGCACCTGTATCGCCTGTAGCACCAGTGGCTCCCGTCTCGCCAGTAGCACCAGTAGCACCTGTAGGTCCCGTTTCGCCTGTCGACCCAGTGGCACCTGTCTCACCTGTGGCACCTGTCTCGCCAGTAGCACCAGTAGCACCTGTCTCGCCAGTGGCTCCTGTCTCACCTGTAGCACCTGTAGCACCCGTTTCACCAGTCGATCCAGTGGCACCTGTCTCGCCAGTAGCACCTGTCTCACCTGTAGCGCCAGTAGCACCTGTTTCGCCAGTAGCACCAGTAGCGCCAGTAGCACCTGTCTCGCCAGTAGCACCTGTTTCACCAGTCGATCCAGTAGCACCTGTTTCACCGGTAGCACCAGTAGCACCTGTCTCGCCAGTAGCACCTGTGTCACCTGTTGCGCCATCTGCTCCTGTCGAGCCAGTGTCACCAGTAGCACCTGTGGATCCGTCAGCACCAGTTGCTCCTGTTGCGCCTGTGGAGCCATCTGCTCCAGTAGCACCAGTGTCACCAGTAGCACCTGTAGATCCGTCTGCTCCTGTATCGCCAGTTGCGCCTGTGGATCCGTCTGCTCCAGTGTCACCTGTATCACCTGTAGCACCTGTGGAACCATCTGCTCCAGTAGCACCTGTTGCGCCATCTGCTCCTGTAGCACCCGTGTCACCAGTAGCGCCGTCTGTACCAGTAGCACCTGTAGCGCCATCAGCACCCGTCGAGCCCGTGTCACCTGTAGTGCCAGTAGCACCGTCTGCTCCTGTTGCTCCAGTGTCGCCAGTAGCACCAGTAGAGCCATCAGCACCCGTCGAGCCCGTGTCACCTGTTGCGCCCGTGTCACCTGTAGCGCCAGTAGCCCCTGTGTCACCTGTAGCACCTGTGGAGCCATCTGCTCCTGTATCGCCAGTTGCGCCTGTGG
>RGQD01000803.1 GCA_010030205.1 Betaproteobacteria bacterium | reverse complement strand
AACACCGAGGCCGAAGCTGCAGCTGAGGCTCCTGAGGTTCAGGAGTCTCATGCTGCCGAGCCCGCTGAAGCTGCGCCAATAGATGCTGCAGAGACCGAGGCGCAAGCCCCGGTCGAAGCAGCTGAAGCAGAAGTGCTCGACGCTGAAGCTGAAGCTGCAGCTGCCGATGACGTTGAGCAGGATCTTGAAGCTCTGCAAGACCCGCTCGTCGAGGCTGCAGCAATGCGCGACCTGGCTCAGCGAACTCAGGCTGATTTTGAGAATTTCCGCAAGCGTGCAAGGCAAAACGAAGCGATGGCAGCAGAGCGTGGCGCAGCTCGCTTGGCAGGCGAGCTTGTCGCAGCACTCGACAACTTTGAGCTCGCGCTTGCAGCGTCGGCTGCGGCATCCGACAGCGACCCTTCAGCTGAGGCGACAGTGCGTGGCTTCTCGCTGATTCGCGACGAACTGCTCGCTGGGCTCGGCCGCGCCGGAGTCGAAATCGATCGCCCGACCGAGGGTGAGAAGTTCGACCCGCAGGTGCATGAGGCAATCGCCCATGTTCCTGCTGAGGGTGCAGAAGCTGGCTCGATCGTCGCTGTACATCAGGCCGGCTATCGCCTTGGGTCGACTGTGATCAGGCCCGCCCGGGTGGCGGTCGCAGGGGGCTAGGGCAGGCAATGGCTGACCACTACGAGACTCTCGGGGTGGACAGGTCGGCGTCCGCCGACGAGATCAAGAAGGCCTACCGGCGGCTTGCCCGCAAGCATCACCCCGACCAAAACCCCGACGATCCGAAGGCTGAGTCGAAGTTCAAAGAGGTCAGCCAGGCCTATGACGTGCTCTCCGACGCAGAGAAGCGCAAGGCCTACGACCGTGGTGGCAGGCCATTCGCTGGCGGCGGATTCGACCCGTCGCAGTTCGGTCCATTCGGCGACGTGTTCACCAACATCTTCGGCGGAGCTGGCCCAGGTGGCCCGCGCCGCGGCAAGGCTGCTGGCCCCCGCCGCGGGCAAGACATGGAGGTCGAGTCGCGGATTGGGTTCGACACTGCAGTGCGCGGTGGCGAGGTTCGAATCAGCGTGAACGGCAGTGAGCCATGTGGCGACTGCTCAGGCTCCGGGGCCCGAGCTGGCACCACGCCGCAAAGCTGCTCTGCCTGCAACGGCAGTGGCACTCAAACTCAAGGC
>RGQD01000802.1 GCA_010030205.1 Betaproteobacteria bacterium | reverse complement strand
GGCTGCGCATGCGACGACTTTTGATCCGGACACCGCCATCGACAACACTGCGATTCAACGCTGTTGGGTCAAAAGTGCCCAGCGTATGACGTGGTTTCCATATCCCACCACGCACAACATGCGCAACTTGCGAAAATTTTGGGATCGTGGCGAGCCATGTCCGGTCGCGTTCTGGATCGGGCATCACCCGGCGGTGTTGCTCGGCACGCAAGCGAAATTGCGCTACCCGGAAAGTCATTGGGCGGCAGCCGGTGGTGTGTTGGGCGCGCCCCTGCGCGTCGTTTTTTGCCGCATTGCTGCTTGGCGTCGCATTGCCGGGCTGCGGCGGCGGTGCTGCGAGCGCTGTGCTCAGCGTCACGGTCGACAAGACGACGTCCGGGTTACCGGCGACCGCGCCCACCGGCCTGCGGCACAGACTGATCGTCGGTTACCAGGGCTGGTTCGGCTGCCCCGGCGATGCCGACGGCAACAAAGCTTGGCAGCACTGGTTCACGGGCGAGCCCGGCATCGGGACGATGAGCTTTGATGCGCTGCCGTCGCTGCGCGGGCTGGACCCGCAAGACCTGTGCGACACCGGTATCGCGCGCGCAGGTGGCGGCACGGTCGGGCTGTTTTCGGCCCAGAGCCCGGGTGTGGTGCAGTCCCATTTCGCCTGGATGAAGGGGCACGGCATCGACGGCGCAGCCCTTCAGCGCTTTGTGGTCGAGCTCGCTGATGCGAGCAAGCGGCGGCGGACCGATAGGGTGTTGGCCAACGCGCGGGCAGCGGCCGAGGCCAATGGCCGGGTTTTCTACCTCAGCTACGACGTCTCGGGTGCCGACCCGGCCACGGTGGTGGCGGCGATACGCCAGGACTGGCGTCGGCTCAGCGTCGACCTCCAACTCACCGACAGCCCGGCCTATCTGCACGACAGCGGCAAACCGGTGTTGCAGCTCTGGGGCTTCGGCTTTGCCGACCGGCCGGGTGAACCTGCCGAAGTGGCGGCGCTGATCGCCGACCTCAAGAGCGGTGGCGCAGGGCTCGCAGCGGTCAGGTTGATCGGTGGTGTTCCCGGCGACTGGCGAACCCTGGGCGGTGACGCCAAGCCCGCGCCGGCCTGGGCTGCGGTCTACCGCAGCTACGACGTGGTCAGCCCCTGGACCGTCGGCCGGTTTGGCGACGAGGTCGGT
>RGQD01000801.1 GCA_010030205.1 Betaproteobacteria bacterium | reverse complement strand
CGCCTGCTGGACGTTCGCTTCGCCGTGGACGAGATCGGCAGGCGGCAGGCGGCGGGTCAGGCGCGCTGGGTTGGCGCACGGATGGATCGCTTGGGTCTTTGCGGGCATTCATTCGGCGCGCACACCACGCTTGGCGCGGCCGGCCAGCGTTACCCGGGGGCACCGGCGGTCGATGAGCCCCGGCTGGCGGCCTTCATCGCATTCTCGCCGTCGATGCCGGCGCGCGGCGACGCTTCTCAGGCGTTCACAGGCATCCGCCGGCCGATGCTGTGCATCACGGGCACCCGCGATGACGACGTCGTTGGCAATGGCGCCACACCGGATCGGCGGGCCGCCGTGTTTGCCGCGCTGCCGCCGGGGCAGAAAGCCCAGCTGGTGCTCAATGACGCTGACCACATGAGTTTCGCCGGCCAGACCGGGCGCGCCGTGGAGATCATCCGGCGCGATGAATCCTCGCGCCGCCTGCAGCCTGCACACCACGCGCTGGTGGCCGCCATCACCACCGACTGGTGGCGCGCCCGGTTGCTGGGCGACGACGCCGCAGCGCGGCGGCTGGTCCAGCCCGCTGGTCTGATGCCGGATGACCTCTGGCAAGTGGGCTAGGGCCGGGTTTCGGCGCCTTGCTCTACCTGGCCGCTGGCTGGCGATCGCGCTGGGCTTTGCCGGTTTGCGGCAGCGCGCCTCGGGCGGCTTCGCATCCCGCGACGCCGCCCATGGGGTCGAACAGCGCGGCCGCAGTCCTGGCCGGCTATTGTTGCGCTTTGACCCCGGCCGTCGAAATCATCTTTGTCAATTTGGCGATTTCGTCGTCAGCGCTGAAGGCTCGACCTGAACTGGCGCGCTACCGTCTACTTCACGTCGCCGGTCTCGCTTTATATCCCGCGGCCGGCGCAACGGTGGGCGTAAAGCCCGGCGCAGCGCGCTTTATCGCACTCGGTACTTCTCCAGCGCCGCACGGTCGATCTCCACGCCCAGGCCCGGCCCGTCAGGAATGTTGACGTATCCATCAGCGTAGGAAAACACACCGGGGTCGGTCACGTAGTCGAGCAGGTCGTTGCCCTGGTTGTAGTGGATCCCGAGGCTCTGCTCCTGGATGAAGGCGTTGTAGCAGACGGCGTCGAGCTGCAGGTTGGCAGCGAGCGCGATCGGCCCCAGCGGGCAGTGGAACGC
>RGQD01000081.1 GCA_010030205.1 Betaproteobacteria bacterium | reverse complement strand
CCGCTGCGCGACTGGTCGCTGGCGATCCTGGGCGCGCTCGAACCCAGCCTGGACGCGGCTCAATTGGCGCTGGGCCACCAGGCGGTGACCGATTTCTCGGCCTACCTGCGCCAGTTGGTGGCGCAGCGCCGTGCCCAGCCCGGCGACCCGGCGCGCGACGTGCTCACCCGGTTGATCCAGGGCGAGAGCGGCGCCGAAGACCAGCGCCTGACCGAGTCTGAGCTGGTGCAGAACTGCATCTTCATCCTCAACGCCGGCCACGAGACCACGACCAACCTGATCGGCAACGGCCTGATGTCGCTGCTGGACTGGCCGGACCAGAAGCAGTTGCTCATCGAGCAGCCCGAGTTGATCGACGGCGCGGTCGAGGAGTTTCTGCGTTTTGAGAGTTCCAACCAGCTTGGCAACCGGATGAGCACCGCCGAGGCTGTGGTCGGTGGGGTGACGCTGGCCGCCGGCACCCGCATCACGCTGTGCATAGGCGCTGCCAACCGCGACCCGGCGGTGGTGGCCGACCCAGACCGGCTCGACATCCGCCGCAGCCCGAACCGCCACCTGGCTTTTGGCTACGGCCCGCACCAATGCGTGGGCATGGGCTTGGCGCGGCTAGAGGGCAGGGTGGCGATCGGGCGCTTTCTGCAGCGCTTCCCGAACTACGCGCTGGCCGGCCCGGCAGTGCGCGGCGGGCGCGTGAGGTTTCGCGGTTATCTGATCCTGGGTTTGCGGGGGCTTTGAGGTTTTTCCGTTGAGCTTGAGCTTGAAACCACAGCCATGTCCTGCTATTCTAGTCAGCATGACCAGAATGAATGAAGCCGATACGGCAATTCCACCTTCGCCAGCATCCTGGCGTCTTCAGGACGCCAAAGCGCGCTTCAGCGAGTTGGTTCGGTTGGCACACAGCGAAGGGCCGCAGCATGTCACGCTGCATGGCCGTGAGGCCGTCGTGGTTGTCGACGCCGGTGAGTTCCGTCGGATGCAAGGCCAGCGCTCGGGCCAGTTGTTGGTCGATGCCATCGCGTCCTCACCCCACCGCGAGATCGAAATCGAGCCCGCGCGGTCGGCCATGCCGGTGCGGGATCTGGTGCTGTGAGCGCCTGGCTGCTCGATACCAACGTCATTTCCGAACTGCGTCGGCCTCGCCCCGATGGGCGGGTCTTGGCCTTTGTCGCCAGCCAGCCGATGGATCAACTGTTCGTCAGCGCCGTCACCTTCGCTGAAATTCGTTTCGGCATTGA
Organism: Betaproteobacteria bacterium; assembly: GCA_010030205.1. Taxonomy (GTDB): domain Bacteria; phylum Pseudomonadota; class Gammaproteobacteria; order Burkholderiales; family Burkholderiaceae_C; genus Pseudaquabacterium. The sequence continues at coordinate 15,363 of RGQD01000081.1, read as the reverse complement.
GATGGTCGATGATTCGATCCGCCGCGCCGAACTCCATGACTGGTTGCTGCACAAACTGCGCCCGATGTTTGACCAACGCGTGCTGCCGGTTTCTGAGGACGTCATGTTCAAGTGGCGACTGCTCGTTGAAGACGGCCGCAAGGCCGGTCACACCTACTCTCAGCCCGACCTGATCATCGCCGCCACCGGCCTGCACCATGGCCTGACGATCGTCACGCGCGATACAGCCGACTTCGCCCGTGCTCGCGTGCCGCTGTTCAACCCCTGGCTCACCGATACACCGCAGGTCCCACAGTGACCGCTGGCTGGCGGGTCAGGCAGCGGGTGCTTGACCCGCCGCCGGCAGACATCTGGACCAGGCGACTGCGTCAGCGACATCGGCTTCGTCCAAGTTCAACTCGGCCAGCTTGACCCGAACAGCATCGCTGCGCTGGATTCGCACGGGTGTCAGGATGATCTGTCCGTTGCGCACCTCGATGTCGTAATACTCAGCCTGACCCACCGAGGCGGTGACGCTCTTAGGCAGCGTAAGCTGGTTTCTTGCAGTGATCTTGGCCAGCACGATCGTGATCTGGTTAACCTAAACGTCCCGCCCCACCCCGAGCCGGCCAGCCGCCGCCCTGGGCCAGCGCCTCGCGCAGCGCATCGCCGTGCTGGTCCAGCGAGGGCGGGGCTTGGTCGGCCATCGCGCGTTGGCCATCGAAACGCATTGGGTTGGCCACCAGCGGCATCACCCGATCGTCTTCGCTGCGCAAGCTGGTCTGCATGCCTCGCGCCACCACCTGCGGGTGGTCGAACACCTCGGGCACCTTGAGGATCGGTGCGCAAGGCACGGCGTTGGGCTCTAGCAGCGCCACCCACTCCAGCGTCGTGCGTTGGAGCATCCAACCCGCGAGCACCGGGATCAGCGATTCGCGGTTCTTGAGGCGGTCGGTGTTGGTGGCATAGCGCGCATCCTGGGCCAGCGCCGCGTCGCCGGCCAGCTGGCAGAAGCGGGCGAACTGGCCGTCGTTGCCCACCGCCAGCACGATGTGGCCGTCTTTCGTCGGGAACACCTGGTAGGGCACGACGTTGAGGTGCGCGTTGCCCATGCGCTGCGGCACCACGCCGCCGACCAGGAAGTTGCTCGCCTGGTTGGCCAGCATCGCCACCTGCACATCGAGCAGCCCGGCGTCGATGTGGTGGCCCAGCCCCGTGCGGCCACGCTCGACCAGCGCGGCCAGGATCGCGGTGGTGGCGTACAGGCCGGTGAACAGGTCGGCCACTGCCAAGCCCGCTTTCTGCGGTTGGCTGCCTGGCGTGCCTTCTTTCTCGCCGGTCAGGCTCATCAGCCCGCCGGTGGCCTGGATCGCGAAGTCGTAGCCCGCGGCGCCAGCCATCGGCCCGCTCTGGCCGTAACCGGTGACCGAGCAGTACACCAGCCCCGGGTTGTGCGCCGACAGCGCCGCATAGTCCAGCCCGTAGCGCGCGAGCTGGCCGACCTTGTAGTTCTCGAGCAGCACATCGGCCTCGGCCGCGAGCTGGCGCACCATCGCCGCGCCCTCGGCGGTGGCGATGTCGATCGCGATGGACCGCTTGCCGCGGTTGGCGCTGACGTAGTAAGCCGACATCCGCTCGGCCGCATCGCCCCACCAGGGCGGACCCCAAGCGCGGGTGTCGTCGCCGACATCGGGCCGCTCGACCTTGATCACATCAGCGCCGTAATCGGCCAGCAACTGGCCCGACCAGGGGCCAGCCAGAACACGCGACAAATCCAGGACGCGGATGCCGTCCAGCAGTTTGGGGCCACTCATCATGAAAAGGCTTGAATGCCGGTGATCGCCCGGCCCAGGATCAGCGCATGCACGTCGTGCGTGCCCTCGTAGGTGTTGACCACCTCAAGGTTGACCATGTGGCGGATCACGCCGTATTCGTCCGAGATGCCGTTGCCGCCCAGCATGTCGCGCGCCATCCGCGCGATGTCCAGTGCTTTGCCGCAGGAGTTGCGCTTCATGATCGAAGTGATTTCGACTGACGCGGTGCCGGCGTCCTTCATCCGGCCCAGCTGCAAACAGCCCTGCAGGCCGAGCGTGATCTCGGTCTGCATGTCGGCCAGCTTTTTCTGGATCAGCTGGTTGGCGGCCAGCGGCCGGCCAAACTGCAGCCGGTCCAGCACATACTGGCGGGCGCGGTGGAAGCAGTCCTCTGCAGCGCCCAGCGCGCCCCAAGCGATGCCGTAGCGCGCGCTGTTCAGGCAGGTAAACGGGCCTTTCAAGCCGCGAACGTCGGGGAAAGCGTCCTCCTCGGGGCAGAACACCCCGTCCATCACGATCTCGCCGGTGATCGACGCGCGCAGCCCCACCTTGCTGTGGATCGTCGGCGCGCTCAATCCCGCAGCACCCTTGTTCAGGATGAAGCCGCGGATCGCGCCCTCATCGTCCTTGGCCCAGACCACAAACACATCGGCGATCGGCGAGTTGCTGATCCACATCTTGGCGCCCGACAGGCTGTAGCCGCCGGCCACCTTCTTGGCGCGGGTGACCATGCTGCCGGGGTCCGAGCCGTGGTTGGGCTCGGTCAGGCCGAAGCAGCCGACCCATTCGCCGCGCGCCAGCTTGGGCAGGTATTTCTGCTTCTGCGCCTCGGTGCCGAACTCATTGATCGGCACCATCACCAGCGAGGACTGCACGCTCATCATCGAACGGTAGCCCGAATCGACCCGCTCGACTTCTCGCGCCACCAAGCCGTAGCAGACGTAGTTCAGGCCCGCGCCGCCGTAGGCTTCGGGGATCGTCGGCCCCAGCAACCCCAGCGCGCCCATCTCGTTGAAGATTGCGCGGTCGGTCTTCTCGTGCCGGAAAGCCTCCAGCACCCGCGGCGCCAGCCGCTCCTGGCAGTAGCTGTTGGCGGCGTTGCGCACTGCGCGCTCGTCGTCGCTGAGCTGGGCGTCGAGCTGAAGCGGGTCGTCCCAGATGAATTTGGCGTGGCTGGCCATGGCGGATGTCCTGTGGATGGCTTGAGGGGTTGGCAGCGCTGGCCGCGCCACGCGGGCGCGCCAGCGCTGCCGCGCTTGATGGACGAACGATAGCAAGACCTGCACGGCCATGGCTGGCGCGTGGACGACAGCGGGGTGGTTGGTGATGGTGTGGGCCTTGCCCGGCTTTGCCGCTGACGTTTTCGGGTTTGGTCTTCAGATCGTCGGAGGTGACATGCGTCTCGTCCACCGCATCGCCTTGCTCCGCGCGATGCCACGCGTCGACGAAGCGCTGCCCCATGGCCATGAGGCTGCCCTCGCAAATCTGCTTGTTCTCCACGGCGTTCTCCTTGTCGGCGACGATTGGCCAAAGCCTTGTGCGATTCTCCATCCAGCCCGCCCCGGCTTCGATGAGCCCCGCTAGAATCTGGTTGAATCAACCAATAGATCCATCCTACCGAGGTGCTGCCGTGGAATCCATCGGTCTTTTTGAAGCCAAGACCCATCTGTCCGAACTGATCGCCCGCGCTGAGCGCGGTGAGGAGGTGGTGATCACGCGCCACAACAAGCCGGTGGCCAAGCTGGTGCCCATGCATGCCGGCTCAGAAGGCGTCAAGGTGGCGCGGCGGCGTGCCGCGCTGGCCGCCATCGAGGCGGTGCGCGAGGACATCCGGCGCGACAGCGGGGGCATGAACAGCGACCAGATCGTGCAGATGATCCACGAGATGCGCGACGAGCAGACCGAGCGCAAGATGCGCGCGGCCGGCCTGTTGTGACGGGCGATATCGTCCTCGACACCTCCTACTTGTTGGCGGTGGTGATGGGCGACGAGGCCACGCCAGCCCAGTCAGACAAGGTGATGGCGGCGCGCTTGCTGGCGCCCGCGATCTGGCCGCTGGAGGTGGCCAACACTTTTCTGGTCAGCCAGCGGCGCGGTCGCATCAACGCCGAGCAGTTGCAGCGTCTGGTGGAGGTGGTTGCAGCGCTGGATGTGCAGGTTGCGGCGACCCCCTCGCTGTCGGTCGAACACTGGTGTCAATTCGCCACCGCCCACGGACTGACCCCCTACGATGCGCAATACCTCGACCTCGCCCTTCAACAGCGTTGTGGCATCGCCACCTGTGATGTGCGATTGGCGCAAGCTGCGGCGCGGGCCGGTGTGCCCGTCTTTTCCTAAAACAACTACTTTGACCCCCTGCCAGCCTTGGGTACCCCAATGAAAGCCTCTGAAATCCGCGCCACCTTCTTGAAGTACTTCGAGTCCAAGGGCCACACCATCGTGGCCTCGTCGCCGGTGATCCCGGGCGACGACCCGACGCTGCTGTTCACCAACGCCGGGATGAACCAGTTCAAGGATGTGTTCCTGGGCTTCGACAAGCGCCCTTATTCGCGCGCCACCACCAGCCAGAAGTGCATACGCGCCGGTGGCAAGCACAACGACCTGGACAACGTCGGCTACACCGCGCGCCACCACACCTTCTTCGAGATGCTGGGCAACTTCAGTTTCGGCGACTACTTCAAGCGCGACGCCATCGGCTACGCCTGGGAGTTGTTGACGGTTCACTTCAAGCTGCCCTCCGACAAGCTTTGGGTCACCGTCTACGCTGACGACGACGAGGCCTACGACATCTGGCACCAGCAGATCGGCGTGCCCGCCGAGCGCATCGTGCGCATCGGCGACAACAAGGGCGCGCGTTATGCGTCAGACAACTTCTGGATGATGGGCGACACGGGGCCATGCGGGCCTTGCACCGAGATCTTCTTCGACCACGGCCCCGAGATCGCCGGCGGCCCGCCGGGGTCGCCTGGCGAGGACGGCGACCGCTACATCGAGATCTGGAACAACGTCTTCATGCAGTTCAACCGCACCGAAGACGGCGTGATGCACCCGCTGCCCAAGCCGAGTGTGGACACCGGCATGGGCCTGGAGCGGCTGGCAGCGGTGCTGCAGCATGTGCACAGCAACTACGAGATCGACCTGTTCGCGCAGCTTCTGGCGGCTGCCAAACAGGCCGTTGACGCGGCCGGCGCAGGCGATTGCGACGCGGCGTCGCCGTCGCTCAAGGTCATCGCCGACCACATCCGCGCCTGCGCTTTCACGGTCACCGACGGCGTGATCCCGGGCAACGAGGGCCGTGGCTATGTGCTGCGCCGCATCGCCCGCCGCGCGATCCGCCACGGCTACAAGCTGGGCGCGCGCAAGCCTTTCTTCCACCGCTTGGTGGCAGCGCTTGATGCCGAGATGGGCGAGGCGTTTCCCGAGTTGAGGCGTGCCGCCTCGCGTGTCACCGAGGTGCTCAAGGCCGAAGAGGAGCGCTTCTTTCTGACCATCCACCACGGCATGGAGATCCTGGAAGCCGCGCTCGCTGGCGGCACGAAGGTGATCGACGGCGACACCGCATTCAAGCTGCACGACACCTTCGGCTTTCCGGTCGACCTGACGGGCGATGTCTGCCGCGAGCGCGGCGTCACGGTCGACGGCGCGGGGTTCGATGCGGCGATGAACCGCCAGCGCGCGATGGCCCGCTCGGCGACCAAGTTCAAGATGGCCGCCGGGCTGCATTACGACGGCACGCCGACCGCTTTCCACGGCTATGAACACCTGGCCTGCGAGACGGCCAAGGTCAACGCGCTCTATGTCGAAGGCGCAGCGGTGGCCAGCGTCAAGGCGGGCGACGACTGCGTGATCGTGCTCGACCAAACCCCGTTCTACGCCGAGAGCGGCGGACAAGCCGGTGACTCGGGCGAACTGCGCAATGCCACAGCGCGCGTGCTGGTCGAAGACACCAGCAAGATCCAGTCGGACGTGTTCGGCCACGAGGGCCGGGTGATGGAGGGGGTGATCTCGGTCGGCGATCATCTGGCAGCGCGCGTCAACGCCGAGCAGCGCGTGCGCACGGTGCGCAACCACAGCGCCACGCACTTGATGCACAAGGCGCTGCGCGAAGTGCTGGGCGACCATGTGCAGCAAAAAGGCTCGCTGGTCAACGCTGATCGCACCCGTTTCGACTTCGCCCACAACGCGCCGGTCAGCGACGCGCAGATCCGCCGTGTCGAGGCCATCGTCAACGCCGAGGTACTGGCCAATGCCGCGGCCTCGGCCCAGGTGATGGCGCTGGCCGACGCGCAAAACAGCGGCGCGATGATGCTGTTCGGAGAGAAATACGGCGAGACAGTGCGGGTGCTGTCTATAGGCTCGAGCAAAGAGCTGTGCGGTGGCACGCACGTGGGCCGCACCGGTGACATCGGTCTGTTCAAGATCGTCGCCGAGGCTGGCGTAGCGGCCGGCATCCGCCGCGTCGAGGCCGTGACCGGCGACAACGCGCTGGCTTATCTGCAGCAGCTCGAATCCACCGTCGGCAGCGTGGCCGGCAACCTCAAGGTCACGCCCGCCGAGCTGCCAGCCCGTGTGGGCGCGGTGCTCGACCAGGTGCGCAGCCTGGAAAAAGAGATCGCTGCGCTCAAGGGCAAGCTGGCATCGGCCCAGGGCGACGAGTTGATGGCGCAAGCCGTCGATGTGAAGGGCATCAAGGTGCTGGCCGCGGTGCTGAACGGCGCCGACGCCAAGACCTTGCGCGACACGCTCGACAAGCTCAAGGACAAGCTCAAGACCGCCGCGATCGTGTTGGCGGTGGTCGACGGCGACCGGGTGCAGCTGGCCGCCGGCGTCACCGCCGACTTGCTGGCGCGGCCTGGTGCTCGCCTGAAGGCGGGCGAGTTGGTCAATTTTGTCGCCAGCCAGGTCGGTGGCAAGGGCGGTGGCAAGCCCGATCTGGCGATGGCCGGTGGCAGCGACCCGACTGGGCTGCCAAAGGCTTTGGCGTCTGTCGCAGCCTGGGTCGGCGAGCGGGTCTGAGGGGGGCAGGTCTGAGGACGGCGGGTCTGGGGACGACGGAGGCCGGGCTCAATGCCCGCTTCGCCCGCTTCGCCCGCTGTTCAGGCCAGGCCGCGGGTCAGCAGCTCGGCCACCAGCGCGTTGATGCCGCCGGCATGGCCGGCCGCGCGCTCGCTGAGTTGGGCGGTCAATGAGGACGGCAACTTGCAGGCGAAAGGCACCAGACCCGCAGCGGCATCTAGCCGGCGCTGCGCTTTGCGGTCTACCGGGTTGTCCTGGGCGAATCGGCCGGGAACGGCGGCCCGCTGGCGCTGACCCTCGAGCTTGCTTTCCAGCTGGCGGACGAGGTCGGTCTTTTTCATGCTCATGGTCGGCGTCTTCTTGTGGGTTGTCAGGGCCGCATTGTCGTTCAGCCCCTGCTGCGTTGGCAGCGCCGGGCGGGCTTGGCGCTGAGTCGGGTCAGCCTGAGGCGACAATCGAGGTTTTGCTCGACCGTGGAGTGACGATGGCCTCATGCCCGATTGACTGTCCTGGCGCTGCGCCCGCGCTTCGCGTGGATCAGGCCGTGATCAGCCGTGCCGTGAAGGGCCTGCGATGAGCCGCGTCGCGCGCAGCAGCACCGAAGCCGAGATCGACGCGCTCGACGCCGTCTGCGAGCGCTTGGTCGGTTTCGGCATCGATGTCTCGCTTGAGTGGGTCGACGGCTATCTGACCGCACTGGCGGCCAGCCGCCGAGCGATCGACGCGAGCGAGTGGTTGCCGGCGATGTTCGGCGACGCCTTTGAGCGCGCCTTCGCCGACCCGGCCGATGTGGCGCAGGCGCTGGCCGCGCTGACCGGGCGCTGGCATGTGCTTGTCAGCCAGCTCGACCCGCAGTCGCTGCTCGACGAGCCCGAGGACATGCGCTTGTCGCCGCTGATGCTGAGCTTCGACGAAGCGGCGCGCGCCGAATTGGTCAGCGAGGGCCACATGACGGCCGAAGAGGCGGTCGACCTGCTCAACACCGGTGCGCTGTGGGCCGAGGGCTTTATGGAGGCGGTGGCCACTTTTGCCCAAGACTGGCCCGAGCCCGACCTCGAAACCGATGACGGCCGCTGGTGTGAGGACTGTTTGTGCCGGGTGACTGCGCTGATGCTGCCGCAGGATGAACTGGCCGAGCACTGCGCGGTCCAATATCCTGGCGAAACCCTGGAGCGCGACCAACTGGTCGACGAAGCCTGTTACGCGGTGCAAGACCTGCGGGTCTATTGGCTGGAGCACGGCGTCAAGCCCGAGACGCGCCGGGTCGAGGTCAAGACCGGCCGCAACGACGTTTGCCCCTGCGGCAGCGGCAAGAAGTTCAAGAAGTGCCATGGCGCTGGCTGACATCCCGTCGGCTGTCCTGCCCTGAAACACCGGATCTCCGCCATGTCCATCCCTGTTCCCCATTCGCCGCTGCCGCTGGGCGGCCGCCACATCGTGCTCGGCCTGTCCGGCGGCATCGCTTGCTACAAGTCGGCCGAACTGGTGCGCGAGCTCAGCAAGGCGGGCGCCACCGTCCAGGTCGTGATGACCGACGCGGCGCAGGCCTTCATCACGCCCGTGACGATGCAGGCGCTGTCCGGTCTGCCGGTGGTCACCAGCCAGTGGGATGCGCGCGAGCCCAACAACATGGCCCACATCAACCTCAGCCGCGAGGCCGATGCGATTCTGGTCGCGCCGGCCTCGGCCGATTTTCTGGCCAAGCTCGCACAGGGCCGGGCCGATGAGCTGCTGTCGCTGATGTGCCTGGCACGCCCGGTCGAGCGTTGTCCGCTGCTGCTGGCGCCGGCGATGAACCGCGAGATGTGGCTGCACCCTGCCACCCGGCGCAACGTGGCGCAAGTGCTGGCCGACGGCGCCCAGGTCTTGGGCCCCGGCCATGGCGACCAAGCCTGCGGCGAATATGGCGACGGCCGCATGCTCGAGGCGAGCGAGTTGCGCGACGAGCTGATCGCGTTTTTCCAGCCCAAGCTGCTGGCGGGCAAGCGCGTGCTGATCAGTGCCGGGCCGACTTTCGAAGCGCTCGACCCGGTGCGCGGCATCACCAACCTGTCGTCGGGCAAGATGGGTTTTGCCATCGCCCGTGCGGCGCAGGAGGCGGGCGCCGAGGTCACGCTGGTGGCCGGCCCGGTGCATCTGGCCACACCGCGCCATGTGCGTCGCATCGACGTGCAGTCGGCGAAGCAGATGTTCGACGCGGTGCTGCCGCTGGCCCAGGGCCAGCATGTGTTCGTCGCCACTGCCGCGGTGGCCGACTGGCGGCCTGCGGCATTGGCCGAGCGCAAGATCAAGAAGGACGGCCAGGGCAGCTTGCCGGGTTTCGATTGGGTTGAGAACCCCGACATCCTGGCGGCGGTGGCGCGGCTGGACGGCAGGCCTTTTTGCGTTGGTTTTGCTGCCGAGAGCCACGACTTGGCGTTTCACGCCCGTGAAAAGCTGGTTCGCAAGAACGTGCCTCTGGTGGTGGGCAACCTCGGGCCGGCCACCTTCGGTCGCGACGACAACAGCTTGCTGCTGGTCGATGCGCAGGGTGAGCGCGCGCTTGCCACCGCCGACAAGCTCAGCTTGGCGCGCGAGTTGGTGCGCGAAATCGCCGACCGCTTGGCGGCGGCAAAGGCTGCGGGCGCATGACGACCGTAGACCTCAAAGTGCTGGACCCGCGCATGGCCGGCCATCTGCCGGCCTATGCCACGCCTGGCAGCGCAGGCCTGGACTTGCGCGCCTGCATCGCCGCTGCGCTGGTGATAGCACCTGGCCAGACCGTGCTGATCCCCACCGGCTTGGCGATCCACATCGCCGACCCCGGATTGGCCGCGATGCTCCTGCCGCGATCGGGCCTGGGCCACAAACACGGCATCGTGCTGGGCAATCTGGTCGGCTTGATCGACAGCGACTACCAGGGGCCGCTGATGGTCAGCTGCTGGAACCGCAGCCAGACGGCTTTCACGGTCGAGCCTATGGATCGGGTCGCGCAGTTGGTCATCGTGCCGGTGGTGCAGGCGACGTTCCGCCGCGTTGACGACTTCGGCGCCAGCGAGCGTGGCGTCGGCGGTTTCGGCTCGACCGGCAAAGCCTGAGCCGGACTGCCGGACTGCCGGACTGCTGGCCTGCGGTGTTCAGTGCAGGTGGGGCGAGGGCGGGGCGGTGGACAGCACGCTCAGCGCGCTCTCGGACAGGGTTTGCGCCGCTGCCTCTTCCTCAGTGGCTTCGCGCACCGCGTGCACCTTGACCGACAAGCGCAGCGCCATGCCTGCCAGTGGATGGTTGCCGTCGAGCACCAGGTGTGAGGGGTAGATTTCGGTGATCGTGTAGATCGCGTCGGTCTTCATGCCGGTGGTGGCCGCGCCCTCGGGCAGGCCGTCGAACTGCATGCCTTGCTCGAGGTGGCCCGGGAACAGTGCGCGATCCTCGAAGCACACCAGCGCCGGGTCGTAATCGCCGAAACCGTGCTCGGGTTCTAGATGCAGGTCGGTGGCGAAGCCGGCGCGCTGGTCGGTCAGGCATTCCTCGAGCTTGGGCAACAGGTCATGGCCGCCGAAAAAGAATTCCAGCGGCTCGGTCAGATCGTCGATGGCCTGACCCTGGGCATCGGCCAGATGCCAGGTCAGGCTGACGACACAGGGTGCGGTGATCAACATCGCGAGATGATCGCACAAGGGCCGCCCAGCGCCGCTCGTGGCGTCGCACCGCGACAACGACAATCCGGGCGATGGATGTCACTCAACCGTTGCCATTGCTGGGGGGCTTGTCCCCGGACGCCTTCATGCGCCGTCACTGGCAAAAGAAGCCTTTGCTCGTGCGCCAAGCTTGGCCAGGGGTGCAGTCACCGATAGACCGTGGCGCGCTGTTCGACTTGGCGGGTGCTGACGGGGTGGAGTCTCGCTTGCTAACCCAATTTGACGGTGGCTGGCGGCTGCGGCACGGCCCGTTCGGGCGTCGTGCGCTGCCGCCGATCAGCAAGCCAAACTGGACTGTTCTGGTGCAAGGCCTGGACTTGCACTGGCAGGCCGCTCACGAGATGTTGCAGCGCTTTCGCTTCGTCCCCGAGGTCAGGCTAGACGATTTGATGATCTCCTATGCCAGCGACGGTGGTGGCGTCGGCCCGCACCTCGACTCTTACGACGTGTTCCTGCTTCAGGTCAAAGGGCGGCGGCGCTGGCGTATCGGGCCTGTCGCCGACCGCAGCCTGGTGCCCGACCGGCCGGTGCGCCTGCTGGCCAACTTCCTACCGACCGAGGAATACCTGCTCGAACCTGGCGACATGCTGTACCTGCCGCCGCTGTGGGGCCATGATGGCGTGGCCGAGGGCGAGTGCATGACATGCTCGATCGGATTTCGGGCCGCGACCGCCACCTCGCTGGCGCAGGAGTTGCTCTACGAACTGGCTGAAGGCCTGGAGATCCCAGCCTCGGGCGATGCGCTGTACCGCGACCCGGGCCAAGCGGCCACCGCGACCCCGGGCCGGATGCCCGAGAGCTTGCGCTTGTTTGCCGACAAGGCCTTGCAGCGTGCTTTGCGCGACCCCAAGGCCATGGCTCGGGCGCTGGGCCAGTTGATGAGCGCGCCCAAACCGCAGGTCTGGTTCGATGCGGGCTCGCCGCTGCTTGCAGGCTGCGGCGTGGCACTGGACCAGCGCAGCCGAATGGTCTATGACGAGCATCATGTTTTTATCAATGGCGAGGCTTTTGTGGCGAGTGGGCGCGACGCCCGATTGATGCACAGGCTGGCGGATCGACGGCGGCTAGAAGCGGCTGAGCTGGCGCCATTGGGCGCTTCGGCCCGCAGCTTGCTCGGTGACTGGGCGCAAGCGGGTTGGGTGCGCGTTGTCCCTTGAACAAGGCGCGCCTGGCGCTCGAAGTGTGAATGTGGAGCGATCCAGCAAACCGACGCACCGCCGCGGTGCGAGGTCAATCTGCGGTCTATTTGCAACGTCAGCAGTCTTGGTGGTCAGTCAATGAGCCGGGATAATAGGGAGCTTCCCTAGGTTTTGATATAATTTTTGGCTAGCCCCGGAAGGGCTCGAGCTTTCCGGGTCTGGTTTCTTGATGCATCGGCTTCAAACCGTATGTGTTGGATCCCGTTACCGGTAACCGTTGATCAACATCTCCCACTGAGGACACCAATGAACAAGTCAATCCTGATCGCCGCCCTGATTGCTGCCGCTTCCTTGACCGCTTGCGGCAAGAAGGAAGAAGCCGCTCCTGCACCCGCACCGGTGGCTGCTCCCGCACCGGTGGCCGCTGCATCGGCTGAGGCTGCTTCTGCACCTGCTGACGCTGCCGCTTCGGCTGCCGCTGGCGCTGCTGCAATGGCCGCAAGCAAGTAATCGGTTCACACCGAACTTTTAAAAGCCGCCTTCGGGCGGCTTTTTTTGTGGGTGCTGATATCTGGCAGGTCGGGAGTTTCTTCAGATCGCCGCTGGCGCGCGGCCGAAAAGCCGGGTCATCTCGGCCAGACGTTGGCCATGCCAAGCGTGGACTTGTTGCCACTCGAAGCGCCAGACCCACCAGCCTGATGCCGCACCAGGCAGGTTCATGCGGCAGTCGCTGGGCAGCGCGAGAACGTCCTGCATCGGATGCACCACGGTGTCGGCGACCGAAGACGCAGCAGCGCGCATCAGCGACCAGGCGATGTCGTGACCGTCAGTGGCCAGGTAGGCCCGGGCATGGTGGCGCTCCTGGTCGGTGGCGCTGGCCCACCAGCCCACGCTGGTGTCGTTGTCGTGGGTACCGGTGTAGACCACGCTGTGGTGGTGATGGTTGTGTGGCAGAAATGGCTCAGCGGCATCGCCGGCGAATGCGAACTGCAGCACTGCCATGCCGGGGAAACCGGTGGCCTGCATCAAGGCTTTGACCGCGGGTGAGAGCAGACCGAGGTCTTCGGCGATCACCGGCAACGGACCCAATGCCTGGCTGATCGCGTCGAACAAGGCCAGGCCCGGACCGGGCCGCCAGCGGCCGTTCTCGGCGGTGGGCTCGGCCGCAGGGATCTCCCAGTAGTCTGCAAAGCCTCGGAAGTGGTCGATGCGAACGATGTCGACCAGTTCAAACGTTCGTCGCAGCCGCTGCACCCACCAGCCATAGCGCTCGGCGGCATGGGCCGACCAACGGTACTGCGGGTTGCCCCAGCGTTGACCGGTTCGGCTGAAGTAGTCGGGCGGCACGCCCGCGACCACCGTCGGCTGGCCCTGGTCGTCGAGCTCGAACAAGTCTTGCCGCGACCAGACCTCGGCGCTCTGGTGGGCGATGAAGATCGGCATGTCGCCGATGATGCGAACACCTTTGGCGTGGGCATGGCTGCGCAGCGCCGCCCACTGGCGGTAGAAGCTCCATTGGCAGAACCGGTAGAAGGCGATCCGGGTGGCATGTTGTTGCGTCGCTGCCGCCAACGCTGAGGCTTGCCGACGCGCCAGACCGGTCGGCCAGAGCGGCCAATCGGTCCACTGCGTGGCCTCGCAGATCGACATGAACAGCGCGTAGTCGTCGAGCCAGTCGGCGTGGCTGGCGCAGAAGGCTTTGAAATCGGCCTGGTCGACCGCGTTGGACCTGTCGGCAAAGGCCGCTGCGGCCAAGGCCAGGCGATCCATTCGCCAGGGCACCAGGGTCGAGAAGTCGATCCGGCAGGCGTTGGCGGCTGGTGGGCTTGACAGTGCCTCGGCATCCAGCCAGCCGCGCTGCTGCAGTTCGACCAGGTCGATCAGCAGCAGGTTGCCGGCAAACGCCGACGAGCTCATGTAGGGCGAGTCGCCGGGCCCGGTGCCGCCCAGAGGCAGCATCTGCCACAGCGTCTGGCCGGCGCTGTGCAGCCAGTCGACGAAGTGGTAGGCGGCCGGCCCGAGGTCGCCGCTGCCATGCGGGCCGGGCAGGGACGTGGGGTGCAGCAAGACGCCGCTGGCGCGGGGTAATCTCATGGTGTGCTGGCTCCAGGGTTCGGTTGGGAGGGCCGCTGACCGGCCAGCAGCATGACGCTGCGGGCGCGCAGCGTGCAGTGGCCGCTCACGGTAGGCAACAGCTGATCTTCAGCCGCTGCAGCGATGGTGTCGTCGGCCGCGGTGTTCAGCAACAAGCACCAATCACCCTCGGGCAGCCTGAAGTCGGTGTCGAGATCCTCGGCGTTGAACAGCAGCAGCAACCGTGTTGCGCCAGGCCCGTTGGTGCGCGGGCTGCGTCCGGGTGCGCCGATCAAGGCGCCGAGCACGCGCGATGCTGATTGGTTCCAGTCCCAGCCAGTGAGCGGTGCGCCGTTGCGCCGCAGCCAGCCCAAGTCGGGCAGGCCTTGGGCATCGGGCTGGCCGGTGTACCAGGTCGGGCGCAGCGGCAGCCATTGGCGTCGCAGGGCCAGCAGCTTGGCGGTCAAGCGCAGCAGCGAGACGTCGGCCTTGGACCAATCGATCCAAGTGATAGGGTTGTCTTGGCAGTAGGGATTGTTGTTGCCGCGCTGGCTGTGGCCGATCTCGTCGCCGGCAGCCAGCATTGGCGTGCCCTGGGCCAGCAGCAGCGTGGCGAGCAGCGCGCGTTGCAGTCGGCCGCGCAGCATCAGCACCTCGGGGTCGTCGGTCTGCCCCTCGACGCCGCAGTTCCAGCTCAGGTTGTGGTCATGGCCGTCGCGGTTGTGCTCGCCATTGGCCTCGTTGTGGCGGAAATCGAAGCTGACCAGGTCGCGCAGCGTGAAGCCGTCGTGCGAGACGATGTAGTTGACCGACTCCACCGGCTCGCGCCCGCGCGGCTGCAAGCGCTGCGCCGAGCCCGCCAGCGCTTGCGCGAACTGGCCTCTGGTGACCGCGCCGCCAAGCCAGAACGACCGCATGGTGTCGCGGAAACTGTCGTTCCACTCCAGCCAGCCCTTGGGGAAGTTGCCGGTCTGGTAGCCGCCGGGACCGATGTCCCAGGGCTCGGCGATCAGCTTGCCGTCATTCCAGAGCCGGCCCAGCATCGGGTCTTGGCGAATGGCCGAGAAAAACGGCCCCTGCCGGTCGAAACCCAGGTCGCCGCGGCCCAGCACCGGGGCGAGGTCGAAACGGAAGCCGTCGACATGCATCTCGCCGACCCAGAAGCGCAGGCTGTCCATCACCAGCTGCAGCACGCGCGGCTGCCGGATATCGAAGGTGTTGCCGCAGCCGCTGTAGTTCTCATAGCCAGCGCAGCGCTTGGGTGGCAGGCGGTAGCTGCCGGCGTTGTCCAGCCCGCGCCAACACAGCGTGGGGCCGGTCTCGTCGCTTTCGGCACTGTGGTTGAACACCACGTCGAGCAGCACCTCGATGCCGGCCTGGTGCAAACGGCGCACCATGCGGCGAAACTCATTGCGTGCATCGGCCGGGTCGGCCGCCAAGCGCGGCGCCGGGCAGAAAAAGCCCAAGGTGTTGTAGCCCCAGTAGTTGGACAGGCCGTTTTCGACCAGGCGCTGTTCGTCCAGCCAGTAGTGCACCGGCAGCAGGCTGACCGCGGTAATGCCCAGCGCCTGCAGGTGGGCCAGCGGCGCGTCGTGGCACAGCCCGGCAAACGTGCCGCGCAGCGGCGCGGGCACGTCGGGGTGGGTGCGGGTATAGCCCTTGACA
>RGQD01000009.1 GCA_010030205.1 Betaproteobacteria bacterium | reverse complement strand
GAGCGCGCGCTCGGCCAATGCCTGGCCTATCCGAGCCACACTGCTAGGCTGGGCAGCGGGGTTGGCGGCGGGGTTGGCATCGAAACTCAGCCTTTCAATCCTGACCTGGTTCAGGCGGACCGAAGCATCGCGGGTGTCGTAGCGCAGCGTGCTGTCAAACCCAAGATGACCGCTGCCGACCTTGCCGGACAAGCGCTCACGGCTTGACATGTTCAACGTCAGCGCCAAGCGGTTTTGCGCCGGCAACAAGCGCAGCATCGGCGCTGTGAGCTCCAGGTCCAACAGCTCCAACACCCGTCGTTGGATCGGGAACACGGCTGCGAGCAGCAGCCTGAGCTCGGTTTCGCTCAGCGTGATCACCGTCGGTGCGCCGAGTCCGGCGCAGCCTGCGAGCCCTGCGGCTGCAGCGGCCGACATCGCGGTCATCAGATTTCGTCGGTTCATGGCATCTCTTGGGCGGCGGCGCAGTGTACGGCCAGGCCACTCGGCGGTGGCTTGCCGGCGGCAGCTTGACCCATCGAGGGCCTGCGGCTACATTACTGACCCATTAGTCAATAAAATGCCCAGCACCGAACCCAGTCATCGCCGCCGCAAACAAGCCCGCCCGCAGGAACTGCTGGCCGCAGCACTCGAGCTTTTTGTCGAAAAAGGCTTTGCGGCGACCCGGGCTGAAGAGGTGGCTTTGCATGCGGGTGTCTCCAAAGGCACGCTGTACCGCTACTACCCGAGCAAGGAAGACCTGCTCAAAGCGGTGATCAGCCACCACCTGTCGGCCAGAATCGCCGAGGGCGCCGACATGGCAGCCCGGTTTGAAGGCAGCGCGGGCGCGTTGCTGCGCGGCATGCTGATCGACTGGTGGACCCAGCTCTACGACAGCCCGGCCGCCGGCGTGTTCAAGCTGGTGATCACCGAGGTGCGCAACTTCCCCGACATCGCACAACACTATGCCAGCGCAGTGGTCGAGCCGGCCCACCAGTTGCTCGGCGGCATCGTTCGCCGGGGCATCGCACAAGGTGAATTCCGAAGCGTCGATATCGGCCATGCGGTCCACTCCTTGGTGCTGCCGCTGGTGATGATTTGCCTGCACCGCCATTCGCTGGGCGCCTGCGCGCTGGACTGGCACCTCGATGGCCCGGCCTTCATCGCCCAGCATGTGAACCTGGTGCTCGACGGGCTGTGCGCCCAACCGGCGGCTCAACCCAAGGCCGGCCGGCCAACCCCATCACTGTCTCGCTGATCCTTCATGAAAACCTGGCTCCGTTGGTTACTGCTGTCGATTGTTCTGTTGGTCTTGATCGTGTTCGGCGTGCGTTCGCTCAGGCCGCGCCAACCCGCCGTGGCACCGCCCGCCGCGGCGGCCAGCGCCGCGATCAACGCGCTGGAGTTGGGGACGCAAGACGTGACCATGGTGATGCGCCTGCCGCTGACAAGAGTTCTGGACGCCTCGGGCAGCCTGAGGGCGGTCAACAGCGCTTTCGTCAAAGCCCGGGTGGCCGCTGAAATCCAGCGACTCGACGTTCGCGAAGGTGACGCCGTGCGCGCCGGCCAACAACTCGGTCAGCTTGACGCGACCGAGTTTGATTGGCGCTTGCGCCAAGCCGAGCAGCAGGCCGCTGCGGCGCGCGCGCAGTTGGAGATTGCCCAACGCCAATTCACGAACAACAAGGCCTTGGTGGCCCAGGGCTTTATCTCGCCCACCGCGCTGGACAGCTCGGCATCGAGCGAAGCCGGTGCCCAGGCCACCTTGCAAGCCGCGCTGGCAGCCGTGGAACTGGCCCGCAAGTCGCGCGCCGACGCAGTGCTGGTCGCACCGATCGCGGGCCTGGTCGCACAGCGCTTGGCCCAGCCCGGCGAGCGGGTCGCGGTCGACGCCAAGATTCTGGAGATCGTCGACCTGTCGCGGATCGAGCTCGAGGCTGCGATCGCACCGCAAGACCTGGCCGCGCTGAGGGTCGGCGCGCAAGCCCGGTTGACGGTCGACGGCAGCACCGACACGATGGCTGCCAGCGTGGTGCGGATCAACCCCAGCGCCCAGGCCGGCTCACGCACCGTGACGGCTTATCTTGCCGTGACACCGCACCCCAGCCTGCGCAATGGCTTGTTTGCGCGCGGCTGGATCTCGCTCGACAAGCGCATCGCGCTGGTGCTGCCACTGTCGACGGTGCGCAGCGACCAGGCCAAGCCCTATGCGATTCGCATCAACCAGGGCCGCACCGAGCAGCGCATGTTGAGCCTGGGCACACGCGGCCAGTCCGACGGCGTCGCTGTGGTCGAAATCCTGGCCGGCCTGGCCGAAGGCGACCAGGTGCTCGCAGCCAGCGCCGGGCTGGTGCCTGCAGGCGTTCTGCTGAAAATGCCGCCCGTTGCCGCAGCGTTGGCCTCGGCCGA
Organism: Betaproteobacteria bacterium; assembly: GCA_010030205.1. Lineage (GTDB taxonomy): Bacteria > Pseudomonadota > Gammaproteobacteria > Burkholderiales > Burkholderiaceae_C > Pseudaquabacterium. The sequence goes on along the minus strand of RGQD01000009.1, from coordinate 34,178 downwards.
CGCGAGCCGCTGAACCGCCATGTGGTTCACTCGCCTGTCGATCGGCAACCCGGTGATGGCCGTGATGGTCATGCTGGCCTTCGTCGTGCTGGGCTTGTTTTCTTACCAGCGACTGAAGGTCGACCAGTTTCCTGAGATTGATTTCCCGACCGTCGTCGTGCAGACCGATTACCCGGGTGCAGCGCCCGAGGTCGTCGAGTCCGAAGTCACCCGCAAGATCGAGGAAGCCGTCAACACGATCGCCGGCATCAACCAGCTGTTCTCGCGCAGCTACGAGAGCAGCTCGGTCGTGATTGTTCAGTTCAACCTCGATGTCAACGGCCGCCGCGCCGCCGACGACGTGCGCGAAAAGCTCGCCATCGTCAAAGCCAGCTTCCGCGACGAGGTCAAGGAGCCGCGGGTCTCTCGGTTCGATCCAGCGAGCACGCCGATTTTTTCGATCGCCGTGACCTCGCCAGACGCGAGCAAGAGCGTGCAGGAGCTCACCACCTACGCCGACCAGGTGCTGACCAAGCGGCTGGAGAACGTCCGGGGCGTGGGTTCGATTGCGGTGGTGGGCGGCGTCAAGCGCGAGATCAACGTCTACCTCAAGCCGCAGGCGATGGAGGCCTTCGGTGTTGGGGTCGAGGCGGTGATCGCAGCGGTGCGAACCGAGAACCAGGACTTGCCTGCCGGCAGCCTGCGCTCGCGCGAGGCCGAGCGCAGCGTCCAGATCATCGGCCGGTTCAAACGCCCTGAGGATCTCAACGAGCTGATCGTCGCGCGGCGCGGCGGCGCAGGCGGCCAAGCGGTGCGGCTGTCGCAGGTGGCCGATGTGGTCGATGGCCCCGAAGAGCTGGAGAACCTCGCGCTCTACAACGGGCAGCGAATGCTCGCGCTCGAGGTCAAGAAGAGCCAAGGCGAAAACACCATCGACGTCGTCGACGGCCTGCTGTCGACGATCGCATTGCTCAAGCCGCAGTTGCCGCCAGGCATGTCGCTGGAAGTGATACGCGACGGCTCACGCTCGATCCGGGTCTCGGTGGCGAACGTCAAGCGCACGCTGTTCGAAGGTGCACTGCTGACGATTGTGATCGTCTTCCTGTTCCTCAACTCCTGGCGCTCGACCGTGATCACCGGGCTGACGCTGCCGATTGCGCTGATCGGCACTTTCGCGTTCATGGACATGTTCGGCTTCACGATCAACATGATCACGCTGATGGCGATGAGCTTGTGCGTCGGCCTGCTGATCGATGATGCGATCGTTGTGCGCGAGAACATCGTGCGCCACGTGCAGATGGGCAAGAGTGCGCGTGAGGCCGCGTTGGCGGGCACCAACGAGATCGGCCTGGCCGTGCTTGCGACGACGCTGTCGATCGTCGCAGTGTTCCTGCCGATTGGTTTCATGAGTGGGATCATCGGCAAGTTCTTCCGCGAGTTCGGCTTGACGATCGTCGCAGCGGTGATGATCTCGATGTTTGTCAGCTTCACGCTCGACCCGATGCTGAGCTCGGTCTGGCACGACCCGGCGATAGACCGCGGGCACAAACGCGGCGAACGCTTCAAGCCGGTCGGCCTGTACGACCACACGCTGGGCCGCTTGACCCATGCGGTGGACCAAGCCGCTCACCGGCTGGGTGACGCCTATGTCGCAACCCTGGCATGGTCGCTGCGCCACAAAGGCGTGACGGTCTCGATCGCCTTGTCGACCCTGGTCGGCGCGATGGCGCTGCTGCCGATGTTGGGCACAGAGTTCGTGCCCAAGGCCGATTACTCCGAGACCAACCTGAACTACTACACGCCAGTCGGCTCGTCGCTGGCGAGCACCGAGGCCAGGGCACGCCAGGTCGATGCGATCCTGCGCGAGATGCCCGAGGTGAAGTACACGCTGTCGACCATCAACACCGGGCAGGCCGCCGGGCGCAACTACGTGTCGGTGTTCATCCGGCTGGTCGACCGAAAAGACCGCAAGCGCAGCGTCGACGAGATGTCGGTGCCGCTGCGCGCCAGGCTCAACGCGCTGGCCGGCATCACGGTCACCCATGTCGGGCTGGTCGATTCGGTGGGCGGGGGCAAACCCATCTCGCTGTCGATCCAAGGCACCGACCTGGTCGAACTCCAGCGCCTGACGACGACCTTGATGGCTCAGCTGGCGAAAATTCCGGGCCTGGTCGACCCCGACACAAGTATGAAGCCGCCTAAGCCAACCGTCGCGATCGAGGTGCGGCGCGACGCTGCCAACGACCTGGGCCTGTCGGTGGGCAGCATCACCAACAGTTTGCGGGCCATGGTGGCTGGCCAGACCGTGGGCGATTGGCGCGCGGCCAACGACCAGACCTACGACATCAAGGTCAGACTGGCGCCAGCGTCACGCGACAACCCGCAAGACCTGGGGCGCATCAGCCTGGTGCTGGGCAGCAACCCCGACGGCTCATCGCGCAGCGTTCGGCTGTCCCAGGTTGCAGACATCCGCGCCGGCTTCGGTGCCGCCCAGGTCAACCGACGCGACCTCAACCGCGAGAGCGAGCTCAGTGCCAACACCGACGGCCGCTCGGTGGGCGAAGTCTCGACCGACGTCCGCAAGCTGCTCGCCGCCACACCGCTGCCACCAGGCTATAGCTACCGCTTTGGCGGCTCGACCAAGGACATGCAAGAGAGTTTTGGCTACGCGCTGTCGGCGCTGGGGCTGGGCGTGGTCTTCATCTACATGATCTTGGCCTCGCAATTCCGCAGTTTCCTGCAGCCGCTGGCGCTGATGAGTTCGCTGCCGCTCACGCTGATCGGCGTGGTCGGCGCGCTGCTGGTCTGGCGCAGCACGCTCAACATGTTCTCTGTCATCGGCGTGATCATGCTGATGGGGCTGGTGACCAAGAACGCAATCCTGCTGGTCGACTTTGCGATCCGGTCCCGCGCGACCACGACCGACGACCAAGGCCTGGAAATACCAGGTCTGCCGCGCAACGAAGCCTTGTTGCTGGCCGCCAAGGTGCGGCTGCGGCCGATCATGATGACGACGCTGGCGATGATCTTCGGCATGCTGCCGCTGGCGCTCGCGCTGACCGAAGGGTCGGAGCAACGCGCCCCCATGGGACAGGCGGTGATCGGGGGCGTCATCACCTCATCGCTGCTGACGCTGGTGGTGGTGCCGGTGATCTACTGCTGGCTCGATGACCTGGGGGCATGGATACAGCGCAAACTCACGCGCGCCATGCCAGCCGGGCAGTTGGGTGCTGCGGCTGCGTCGAAATAGAATCCGCAGCGATCCACCCGACAGCGCCCGCTCCTTTCCAAGACCTCCAGGACAAGCACGATGAACATCGAACAGGCCCGCTTCAACATGATCGAGCAGCAGATCCGCCCATGGGACGTGCTCGATCACGGCGTGTTGTCCTTGCTGGCCATGGTGCGGCGCGAGGATTTCGTGCCGCCAGCCTACAAAGCGCTGGCTTTTGTCGACACCGAGGTGCCGCTGGCGCTCGGCGGCCGCGACGGCCAGTGCATGCTGGCGCCGCGTGTCGAGGCCAGGTTGCTGCAGGAGTCGCATGTCCAACGTCACGAGCGGGTGCTCGAGATCGGTGCCGGCTCCGGCTTCATGGCAGCGCTGCTGGCGCACCGGGCGCAATCGGTGATCACGCTTGAGCGCGTGCCCGCGCTCGCCGAAATGGCCGCGGCCAACCTGCGCCGTGCCGGCGTGCTCAATGCCAGCGTCCGCGAGATCGACGGCGCCAAAGGGCTGTCCAGCGAAGCGCCATTCGACCTGATCATGCTGTCGGGCTCGGTGTCCGAACTGCCGCAAGTGCTGATCGACCAGATCAAGGTCGGCGGCCGCTTGCTGGCCATCGTCGGCCAGGAGCCGGTGATGCGCGCGGTGCGGGTCACCCGGCTGTCGGCCACCGCGCTGAAGTCGGAGGACCTGTTCGACACCGTCGCACCACGCCTGATCGGCATCGCCGAACCGAGCCGTTTCGCGTTCTGAGCTGCGCCGCCCGATGCCTTGATGCGGTGAATCCGCCGACCGCCATCCACCCAATTTTCGATCAGTCCACCAAGAGGATTCAGTCCATGCACAGCCAGAAATCAGGTCTACTGCCCCGGCTCGCCCGTCCGAGCCTGCTGGTGCTGGCGCTGGGAGCAGCGCTGGCCAGCAACGCTCAAGCGCAGCGCTTGCTGGAGATGTATGACGCTGCCCGCGCCTATGACGCCAGCTACCAGTCGGCGCGATCGCAGGCCGAATCGACCGTCTTCAAGGCTGAACAGAGCCGGGCCCTGAACCGCACGACCGTCAACGCCACAGGCTCGCTCGCGATGATCAGGTCCGACACACCGGCCTCCCCCTCGACCACCGTGACCAGCACCGTCCAGCAATCGATCGGGTTGACGGCCCAGCAGACCTTGTTCAACCGAGGCAACGACGCGACGATCTCACAGGCTGAACGCGGCATCGAGTTGGCACGCGCGCAGTTGCTGGCCGTCGAGCAAGACCTGATTGTTCGGGTTGCGCAAGCCTATTTCGACGTGCTGACATCCACCGACGCGCTCGGCACGGTTCAGACCGGCAAGAAGGCGATCGCCGAGCAGCTCGCCTCGGCCAAGCGCAATTTCGAGGTCGGCACCGCGACGATCACCGACACGCGCGAGGCGCAGGCCCGTTTCGACCTCGCGACCGCGCAAGAACTCGCCGCCGAGAACGACCTCAACGTCAAGCGCCTGGCGCTCGAGAGCGTCGTTGGCCGCGTTGGTCTGAACCCGAAGCCAATGGCCGTGCCGGTGCTGCTGCCCACGCTGATGCCGGCCAACATCGAGGAATGGGTGACCCAGGCTGACAGTGTCAGCCCGCAGCTGCAGCAATTGCGCATCGCGCGCGAAGTCGCCAAGCTCGAGACCCAGAAAGCACGTACAGGCAATCTGCCGACCGTGGGCTTGAGTGCGTCGATGACCGATGCCCACACGCGTCTGAGCTACCAGACCCGGACCGCGTCACCGCCCAGTCTTTCCGGCACGGGCTTGACGACCAACATCGCGCTGCAGTTCAACATGCCGCTGTACACCGGCGATTCGGTGCAAAACCGCATCAAAGAGACCTTGGTGCTCGAAGACAAGGCCCAGAGCGACCTCGAGGCCGCACGACGCTCAGTGGCCCAGAGCACCCGAAGCGCCTTTTTCGGTGTGCGATCGCTGCGGGCCCAGGTCACGGCCTTGGAAGCGGCCGAGTCGTCTAGCCAGCTCGCGCTGGAAGCCACCCAACTCGGCTACAAGGTCGGCGTTCGCGTCAACCTCGATGTGCTGAACTCACAAACCCAGCTGTTCCAGGCCCAGCGCGACCTGGCAAAGGCACGTTACGACGTCGTCGTCAACAGCCTGAAGCTGCGCCAGGCCTCGGGCCAACTCCAGCCCCAGGACGTGAACGCGGTCGACGCCTTGCTGGCGCGCTGAGCGCTGGGCATCTGGCAACGGCCGAGCGCTCGCCAGTCGCCGGTCAGCCAGGAAGAGCGGGCCGGATGTGCAGGAGCACCTGCTGCGTGACCAAGGCTGCAGCACCCCGATGGGCGCCAGCAAAGCCTAGCGCTCGCCGAACCCAGGCGCCTCGATCGGGGTTTTTCGCCAGGCCCACACCGACCGCCACGGCATCCTCGATGCTCGCGACCCGGATCGCAGCGCGCACGGCCAACGCTTGTTTGGCGGCATGGGCGAAATTGAAGGTGTGCGGCCCCATCACAACCGGGCAGCCACAGGCTGCGGCCTCGATCAGGTTCTGACCGCCGAGTGGCGCGAAGCTGCCACCAAGCAACGCGACATCGGCGCATGCGTAATAAGCCGGCATCTCGCCGATCGAATTGCCGAGCCAGACATCGGCATCGCCTGCCGACGCCGGCGGCAACTCGGCCCAGTCGCTGCGACAGCCCAGCGTCATGCCCTGGGACCGGATCAGCGCAGCGACCTGCTCGAAGCGCTGAGGATGGCGCGGCACCAGCAGCAGCAGCGGACGTGGCGCCGGTTGCGCCAACCAGGCTGCGAGCAGCGGAGCCTCTTCGCCCTCGCGGGTGCTGGCGCCGAGCACGACCGCTCGGTCCAGCGTGCCGCGCCAGCGCTGACCCAGCGCCATCAACTCGGGCGCTGGTGTCGAATCGAACTTGAGGTTGCCGCTGACCGTGATCAGCGGCACGCCAGCCTCGGCCAAGCGCTTGGCATCGTCCTCGGTCTGCGCCAGGGCCACTGTCAAGCGGCGCGCCGCTGGGTAGAGCAGCGCGCGCAAGCGCCGGCCCTTGCGAGCACTGCGCTCGCTCAATCGGGCATTGGCCAGCACCATCGTCAAGCCGCTGCGCTCGGCCTCGCGCATCAAGTTGGGCCACAGCTCGGTCTCCATCAACACGCCGACAGAAGGCTGAAAGCGACGCAAAAAACGCCGCACCGCACCTGGCGTGTCATACGGCAGCCAGACCTGGAGGTCGCCCGGGACCAGCAGTTCGCGACCAGCACTGCGGCCGGTCGCTGTGCCATGCGTGAGCAGCAAGCGCAGGCCAGGCCGGGCCACGCGCAAGGCCTGCAGCAAAGGCATCGCGGCACGGGTTTCGCCGAGCGAGACCGCATGCAGCCATAGCGCGCCCGGTGCCGGCGCCGGCCCGCGATACCAGGCCAGGCGTTCGCCGATCGCCTCGCGGTAGCCGGGCTCGACCGAACCACGCCGCCACAGCCGCAGAAGATAGAGCGGCGTGGCGAGTCGCAGCAGCACCCCGTAGATGGCAGCCGCGGCCGACTCGAACAGCGGCTTCATGCCCGCAAGCGGTTCAAAGCACAAACCGGTTCAAAGCGCAAACCGGATCAATGCGCCGCCATGGCAAGCTGGGCATCGGGCTTGACGGCGCGCAAGGCCGCCATGAAATCGGTCTCGATCCGGTGCAAAGCCTCGGCCGTGTGGCCCTCGAAGCGCAGCACCAGCACCGGTGTGGTGTTGGACGCGCGGACCAAACCGAAGCCATCGGGGTAATCGGCCCGCAAGCCGTCGATCGTGTTGATCACGGCGCCCGGGAATTGCGCGCTGGCCTGCAGGGCGGCGACAACACGCGGTGGCTCGCCTTCGGCACAGGCAACATTGAGCTCAGGCGTCGAAAACGAGGTCGGCAGCGCGTCGAGCACGGCGCTCGGGTCCTTGCTTCGAGACAGGATCTCAAGCATTCGCGCGGCCGTGTAGGTCGCGTCATCAAAGCCATACCAGCGTTCGCCAAAAAATATATGGCCGCTCATTTCACCCGATATAAGCGCTCCGATCTCGCGCATCTTGGCCTTGATCAGCGAGTGGCCGGTCTTGTACATCATCGGTATGCCACCGGCTTTCTTGATCACCGGCGCCAGGCGCTGCGAACACTTGACATCGAAGATCACCGTTGCGCCCTTGTTGCGCGACAGCACATCGCGCGCGAGCAGCATCAACTGACGATCCGGGTAGATGATGTGGCCGGCCTTCGTGACAACGCCGAGCCGGTCACCATCGCCGTCGAATGCGAGCCCCAGTTCGGCGCCGGTCGCGTGGACGACCTTGATCAGGTCGGCCAGGTTCTCGGGCTTGCTCGGATCAGGGTGGTGGTTCGGAAAGTCGCCATCGACCTGGCTGTAGAGATCGATCACCTCGCAGCCAAGCGCGCGCAGGATGGCCGGCGCGCTCGCACCCGGGATGCCATTGCCGCAGTCGACGACGATTTTCATCGGCCTAGCAAGCCTCGCATCGCCGACGATGCGGGCCGTGTATTCGGGCACGATGTTCATCACGGCCTTGCGGCCGCGCTTGGTCGTGTAGGTCTCGGAAACCATGCGCTCGCGCAGCTTCTGGATGTCATCGCCATAAATCGCGCGGCCGGCGAGAACCATCTTGAAGCCGTTGTAGTCCTTCGGGTTGTGGCTGCCCGTGACCTGGATGCCAGAGTTGCAGCCATGGTCGCCGCGAGTGGCAGCAACGTAATACAGCATCGGTGTCGTGACAGCGCCGATGTCAACAACATCGAGCCCCGTCGAGACAAGACCTCGTATCAGCCCGGCAACGAGGCTGGGACCCGACAAACGGCCATCGCGACCGACAGCAACAGCCCGCTCGCCAGCAGCGATCGCCTCGGAGCCGAATGCGCGACCCAGATGCTCGGCAAAGATCTCGTCGATCCCGGCGCCGACGATGCCACGGATGTCATAGGCCTTGAAGGCAGAGGTTTGGACATGCATGGCTTTGTATTTCCCGTTTCTGATGGCTGTTCTTCCATTTTACGAAGCCCTTGCGAGCGAATTGTCGCCCCACCAAAGCCACAGGTCCGAAAACGGCGAGTCCCAAGCCTCGACTTGCCTATCATCGAGGCATGACGCGAAACCCGACCTCGATCCTGCTCGACGATGACGCGGCCTACCTGGCGCTTCAGACCCGCGACGCGCGCTTTGACGGCAGGTTCTTCGTCGGCGTCACGTCGACCCGCATCTATTGCCGGCCTGTTTGCAAGGTCAGGCCGCCAATGCGCAAGAACTGCCGCTTTTTCGCCAATGCCGCGCTCGCCGAGCAACAGGGTTTCAGACCCTGCCTGCGCTGCCGCCCCGAACAAGCGCCCGGCTTGTCGATGATGGATTCGTCGCAAGCGCTCGCATGCCGGGCGGCGACGATGCTCGGCCAAGCGGCCCACGAAGGCCTGGACCCGACGCTGCCCGCGCTCGCGCAGCGCCTGGGCGTGACCGACAGGCATCTGCGACGCATCTTCAACCAGGTCCATGGCGTTTCGCCCTTGGCCTACCTCAGCACGCAGCGCCTGCTGCTGGCCAAGCAGTTGTTGACCGACACAGCGATCCCTGTCACCGAGGTCGCGCTCGCAACAGGCTATGCGAGCCTGCGGCGCTTCAACGCATCGTTCGTCGAACGCTACCGGATGAGCCCGAGCGCGCTGCGCAAGGCCAGCCCTGCGGCGGACGGACCCGATGCAACGCGCGAGCCCATGCTTCGCATGGCATGGCGCCCGCCATACGATGTGGACGCAGTGCTCGGATTTTTTGCCCGCCGCGCCGTGCCCGGTGTCGAAACAGTGGAGGGCCTGACGCTGCGGCGAACGCTTGCTGTTGAGCATCGCGGCGAGCAGCTGGCCGGTTGGCTGACGCTGCGTTTCAGACCCGACCGCCATGAACTCGCGCTCAGCGTCTCGCCGTCCATGCTGCCGGCGCTTGGCCTGCTGCTGAACCGGGTTCGCCAGGCCTTCGATCTTGACGCCGACCCGGCGCTGATCGATCCGGTGCTCGCCGACATCGGCAGTGGATCCAAGGCCGGCCAGCCCGGCATGCGCCTGCTCGGTGGTCTGGATGGCTTCGAGATCGCAGCCCGTGTGATCCTGGGCCAGCAAGTCACGGTCGCGGCGGCCCGAACATTGACGCTGCGACTCGTTGAGCGTTTCGGCGAGGCGATTGCCACACCGTATGCCGACCTGGGCCGATTGTTCCCGTCGTCGCGAACGATCGCCGACGCATCGGCCGAGTCGATCGGCACGCTGGGCATCGTGCGCCAACGGGTCGCAGCGCTGCAGGCGCTGGCAGCGGAGGTCGCTGCCGGGCGCATCGAACTGCAGCGCTCGGCCCCGCTGCAAGCGACGCTCGACGCGCTGCGCGCGCTGCCTGGCATCGGCGACTGGAGCGCCCAGCTGATCGCGATGCGTGCGCTGGCCTGGCCCGACGCCTGGCCGGCAACCGACATCGGTGTTCTCAACGCGCTGCGCGAGCAAACGGGCGGTGAGCGCAACGCCAAGCTTGCCGAAGCCCATGCCGAACGCTGGCGCCCGTGGCGCGCCTACGCCGTGATGAAACTGTGGCAACAATTGGAGCCGTGATGACCAAATCCTCTCACCGCCTGACTGCGCAATCGCGCATCGCGACCCCGCTAGGGCCTCTGACTGCCGCAGCCACCGACCATGGCCTGGCCGGCCTGTGGTTCGACGGCCAGGCCCACCACCCGGGGCCGCTGGACGCGCCATTGGCACCGGACCACCCGATGCTCGAAGCGGGCGCAAGAGCGCTGGCTGCCTATTTCGACGGCGCAGCCCATCCGCTGCATAGCCTGGCGCTGGACCTGCACGGCACTGCGTTCCAACAAGCCGTTTGGCAGGCCTTGCAAGCGCTGGCGCGCGGCCAGACCACCAGCTATGGCCAGATCGCCATCGCGGTGGGGTCGCCAGCAGCGGTGCGTGCCGTCGGGGCGGCGATCGGCCGCAACCCGGTGTCTGTCCTCGTGCCATGCCACCGGGTGCTGGGCCGGGATGGCTCGCTGACAGGCTATGCCGGTGGCCTGGACCGCAAGCAAACGCTGTTGCGGCTGGAGGGTGCTGTCTGTAAACCCTGGAAGCCCTGACATGAGGCCTCGCCATGCGATGACCGCGACTGAGGCAATGCCAAGCACACGGTCGCAGGCGATGGCCGCCGCCTAAAATCGCCGCACTTCCAATTCCAGACAGCGAGATCCTTCCGTGGGCGCCAACATACTTCAGCAGCTTCCCGCCGGTCAACGTGTGGGCATCGCGTTCTCGGGCGGCCTTGACACGAGTGCGGCTGTTCACTGGATGCGCGCCAAGGGCGCGATCCCCTGCGCCTACACCGCCCACCTCGGTCAGCCCGACGAGACCGACTACGACGAGATCCCGCGCAAGGCGCTGGCCTACGGCGCAGACATCGCTCGCCTCGTCGACTGCCGCAGCGCCTTGGTGGCCGAGGGCATCGCGGCGATCCAGTGCAGCGCGTTTCACATCAGCACGGGCGGCGCAACCTACTTCAACACAACGCCCTTGGGCCGGGCCGTCACCGGCACCGCGCTGGTGGTGGCGATGCGCGACGACGGCGTTGACATCTGGGGCGACGGCAGCACTTACAAGGGCAACGACATCGAGCGTTTCTACCGCTACGGGCTGCTCGCCAACCCGGGCCTGCGGATCTACAAGCCTTGGTTGGATCAGTTGTTCATCGATGAACTGGGCGGGCGCAAGGAGATGAGCGAGTACCTCATCCAAGCCGGTTTCGATTACAAGATGAGCGTCGAGAAAGCCTATTCGACCGACAGCAACATGCTGGGCGCGACGCACGAGGCCAAGGACCTCGAGTTCCTGAACGCCGGCATGCACATCGTCAACCCGATCATGGGCGTGGCATTCTGGCGCGAGGACGTCGCCGTCAAGGCCGAAACCGTGACCGTCCGCTTCGAGGAAGGGCGGCCGGTGGCGCTGAACGGCAGGTCCTTCGCGGACGCTGTCGCGCTGTTCGACGAAGCCAACCGCATCGGCGGCCGGCATGGCCTGGGCATGTGCGACCAGATCGAGAACCGCATCATCGAGGCCAAGAGCCGCGGCATCTACGAGGCCCCGGGCATGGCGCTGCTGCACATCGCCTACGAGCGCCTGGTCACCGGCATCCACAACGAGGACACGATCGAGCAGTACCGCGGCAACGGCCGGCGCCTGGGCAAGCTGCTGTACCAGGGCCGCTGGTTCGACCCGCAGTGCCTGATGCTGCGCGAGACGGCCCAGCGCTGGGTCGCACGAGCGATCACCGGCGAGGTGACGCTGGAACTGCGGCGCGGCAACGATTACTCGATCCTCGACACGTCCAGCCCGAACCTGACCTACCACCCCGAGCGGCTGACGATGGAGAGCGGCGCCGGTGCGTTCACGCCGGCCGACCGCATCGGCCAGCTGACGATGCGCAACCTCGACATCCAGGACACGCGCCAGAAGCTCGGCATCTACAGCCAGGTCGGGCTGCTGGGCGCAGACTCAGACGGCGCGATCCCGCTGCTGGCCGGATCGGCCGAGGCCAAGCCTACAAGCTGACGCGCTTGCCCGCTGGCAGGCGGGCAGCGACTTCGTCAGCCGCATTTCGTCAGCCGCATTTCGTCAGCCGCATTTCGTCAGCCAAGCGCCAACAGCGCCTGCGCCAAGTCGGCCTGCAGGTCGGCGACGGCTTCGAGACCGATCGAAAATCGCACCAGGTGGCCGGGCATCGCCGAGCGGTCATCACGCATAGCACCCAGGTCGTAAGGCACGACCAGGCTGACCGGGCCGCCCCAGGAATAGCCGATCTTGAACAGCTGCAGCGCGTCGACGAAAGCATCGACATGGGCTCGCGACAGCGCAGCGTCTAGCATCACCGAGAACAGGCCGGCCGCTGCGCTACAGGTCGCCGCCCAGTGCGCGTGGCCGGGCGAGCCCGGCAGCGCAGGATGCAGCACTTGGGTGACGGCCGGCTGCGAGCCCAGCCAGGCCGCCAGCTGTCGAGCCGCCGCATCGTGGGCGTGGTAGCGCAACGCCATCGTCGGCAGCGAGCGCAAGATGAATTCAGCGTCATTGGCGGCCACGCCGAGGCCGAGCTGGCCGTGCACCTTCAGCATCCGCAGGTGCAAGGCCTCGTCGCGCGTGACCACCGAGCCCATCAACACATCGGCGCCGCCCGAGGGGTATTTGGTCAGCGCCTGCATCACGATGTCGGCGCCCTGGTCGAAACCGCGCATGGCCAGTCCCGCGCCCCAGGTGTTGTCCAACGCCACCAGCACGCCGCGCGCCCGGGCTGCGGCCACGAGCCCGGGCAGGTCAGGAAACTCCATCGTCACCGAGCCCGGCGCTTCGATCCACACCAGCTTGGTCCGCTCGCTGATCTTTGCGGCCAGGTCGGCAGCGTTCATCGGGTCATAGAACTGGTGCGAGATGCCCCAGCGCGACAGCACGCTCGCGGCCATGTCGCTGGATGGGAAGTAGACGTTGTTCGGCAACAGCAGCTCGTCGCCCTGCGCCAGCAGCGCCAGGTTGACGTTCATGATCGCCGCCAGCCCGCTCGGCGACAGGATGCAGAAGCGCCCGCCCTCGAGCGTCGCGAGCCGCTCTTCGAGCAGATAGGTCGTCGGCGTGCCGCGCAGGCCGTAGGTGTAGCCGGTCTTGGCGGTGTAGTCCCGTGCCCGCAGCGCGGCGACGTCACGGAAGATCACCGTCGAGGCCTTGAACACGCCGGGTGGCACCGCGTCCCAGCCGGCTGGCGGCTGGTAGGGGTGGTGGATCAGATCGGTCGTCATGTCAGCCCCTCGCCCGACGGGTACGTCGGGCGATCCCCCCAGGGGATGCGGGCCGGCTTGGGAGCGGCCCGGCGCTCGGCCCGCCATGTCAGCCAACGATGCGGGCGCGCGTGAACTCGCCCACTTTCAAGGTCTTGCTGGCTTTCTCGGGCGGCAGCAGCCGCACCGTGCCGTCGATCTCGGGCGCGTCGGCATAGCTGCGGCCGACGCCGCCCTTGCGGCCCAGCGCCGGCGCACGGTCGATCAGCACCTGCATGGTCGCGCCGATGCGGCGCTGCAAGCGGGCAATCGACACCTCTTCGGCCACCGCCATGAAGCGGGCGCGGCGCTCCTCGCGTAACTCGGTCGGCAGCGCACCGGGCAGCGCGTTGGCCGCAGCACCTTGCACCGGCGAATACGCAAAACAACCGGCGCGGTCGATCTGCGCCTCGCGGACGAAATCGAGCAGGTGCTGGAACTCTTCTTCCGTCTCGCCGGGGAAGCCAGCGATAAAGGTCGAGCGGATCACCAGTTCGGGGCAGGCGGCGCGCCACTGCAGCAGCCGGTCGAGGTTGCGCTCGCCGCTGGCCGGGCGCTTCATACGGCGCAGCACGTCGGGATGCGAATGCTGGAACGGCACGTCCAGGTAAGGCAGGATCCGGCCAGCGGCCATCAGCGGCAGCAACTCGTCGACATGCGGGTAGGGGTAGACATAGTGCAGCCGGACCCAGGCGCCGTGGGCTGCGGCCAGCTCGGCCAGCTGCTCGCACAGCTCGGTCATCCGGGTCTTGACCGGTCGGCCGTCGAAAAAGCCGGTGCGGTACTTGACATCGACGCCGTAGGCGCTGGTGTCCTGGCTGACGACCAGCAACTCCTTGACGCCGTTCTCGAACAGCGCCCTGGCCTCGCCCAGCACGTCGCCGACCGGGCGCGAGACCAGGTCGCCGCGCATGCTGGGAATGATGCAGAAGGTGCAGCGGTGGTTGCAGCCTTCGCTGATCTTGAGGTAGGCGTAGTGGCGCGGCGTCAGCTTGATGCCGGCCTCGCCACGGAACTGGGCGCGCTGCTCAGGCACCAGGTCGACAAACGGGTCGTGCGGTTTGGGCACATGCAGGTGGACCGCGTCCATCACCTCCTGCGTCGCATGCGGTCCGGTGACAGCCAGCACGCTGGGGTGCATCTCGCGCACCAGGTTGCCGCCGCCGTCACCGGTTCGTGCACCGAGGCAACCGGTGACGATGACTTTGCCGTTGGCCGCCAGCGCCTCGCCGATGGTGTCGAGGCTCTCGCGAACCGCGTCATCGATGAAGCCGCAGGTGTTGACGATCACCAGGTCGGCGCCAGCAAAGGTCTTGCTGGTCTGGTAGCCCTCGGCGCTGAGCTGGGTCAGGATCAGTTCGGAGTCGGTCAGCGCCTTGGGGCAGCCAAGCGAGACAAAGCCGATCCTGGGCGCCGGCTGGGTCGCGGCGGGCTGGATCAACAGGGCGTCAATAGGGGCAGAAGTAGACGAATGCATGGCTCGATTGTCGGCGACAAGCGCGCTGGACAGCGCGAGGGGTCAGCCAGGCCGGTCCGAACATCCGATCATGTCGCTTGTCGCGCCCGGCCCGCGTTGCTCTCAGCGTCAGCCGCTACGTTGCGCTTGGCTCGGAGCGACCCGGTTCAGCGCGTGACCTCGCCCATCAGCGGCTCACCAGCCTGCAAGCGCCGGATGTTGTCGCTCAAGCGGTCCAGCACACGGCGCGCGGTGTCGGGCGAACTCCATGACAGGTGAGGCGTGACCCGGGCGCGTGGGTGACCGATCAACCAATGGCCGTCGGGCAGCGGCTCAGGATCGGTGACATCGATCGAGGCCCAGAGCCGGTCGCGGTCGAACTCGGCCTTCAAGGCTTCGCCGTCGATGATCGCGCCACGCGCGACGTTGACGATGTGCGCATCGGCTTTCATCGCCGCCAGAAACTCGGCGCCGACCAAACCGCGGGTCGTCGCATCGATCGGTGCGGCGAGGACGAGGTGGTCAGACTGCGCCGCCAGCTCCTGCAGTGACACCAGATGGACATTGGCATCGGGCGACGGCTTGCCGGAAGCCCGGGTCGCGATGATCTTCATGTCGAAGGCCGCCGCAAAGCGCGCCACCTGTTGCGCGATCTGCCCGAGCCCGAGCAAGCCCAGCGTGCGCTGTTGCAGCGTGCCGAGCGGCCGGTCGAGCAGCGACTCGCGCAGAGGCCAACTCTGACCCATTTTCAAGGTGGTCGCGGTCAGCCGCTTGGCATGGGCCAGGATCACCGCCATCACATGCTCGGCGATCGGCCTCGCCGTCGTGCCCGAAGCACAGGCCAGCCGCGGCGCATCGAACAACCAATCCGGGTAATCGTCGCGCCTGGCCAGCCGGCAGGACGCGGCACCCCGTCGACCGCTTTGAGCTTGCCTTCGCCCTGGACGACGAACAACACGTCGGCATCGACGGGCAGGTTCCAACGGTCTCCAGTCGGCATGTGCTCGACGCTGGTGACACCCGGCAGGCTGGCGATCAAGGCCGACATCGGTGGAGCAAACTGGTGGACGACGCGCATGGCGATCAGCGCTTAGGGGTCAGACCGGGCATGCCGGGGAACAGCACGCCGGCTTGCATCTGCTCTTGCATCTGCGCGAACAAGCTCTTGCTCTGCTCGAGGTAGTTGCCCATCAAGCCTTGCATCATTGGCGCCTGGCCGCTGATGAACTGGGCCCAGGTTTCGGGCGTCAAGGTCTTGGGGTCGTACAGGCCTTTGCTCTGCTCGGCCAAGCGGGTCTGCATGTCGACAAAGGACTGCAGGTTGTTCTCCAGGTACGAGCCCATCAGGCCTTGCATCGCATGGCCGTAGAAGCGGATCACTTGGCCCAGCATCTGGGTCGTGAACATCGGCATGCCGCCGGTCTCTTCTTCAAGAATGATCTGCAACAAGATGCTGCGGGTGATCTCGTCGCCGGTCTTGGCGTCCCGCACCTCGAAGGTTTCGCCGTCGAGCACCATCTGCTTGACATCGGACAGCGTGATGTAGCTGCTGGTCTGCGTGTCGTAGAGACGGCGGTTGGGGTATTTCTTGAGAACTCGGATGCTGCCCTCGGCGGCGTCCGGCGCGCTCGGTTTGGCTGCGCTGCGGCGGGTAGGTGGCATGGCGAAGACTCCTTGAACGGGCCAGATCATTCTAAGGACGCAGGCGTCGGCCGACGGGCAGGACTTTCCCGCTGGGGTTCAACCCTCGGGTTGGGTCGGCGCCAAGACCTGCAATTCACCTGTCGACGGCAGTTCAAGGCCTAGGCGGCGGATCGACTGCCGCTCGACTTTCCACCAACTCGGCAGCAAACAAAGCACCTCTTGCCGCGCAAAGCGGTCGTCGATCAAGTGCACGCTGCCCTGGTCCGACACCGTTCGGATCACCCGGCCCGCGGCTTGCACCACCTTGCGTATGCCCGGGAACAGATAGGTGTAGTCGTAGCCCGCGCCGAAGTCGGCGTCCAGACGCTGGCGCAGCGCCTCGTTGACAGGGTTGAACTGCGGCAGGCCCAGCGTTGCGATGAAAGCGCCGATCAAGCGGGTGCCGGCCAGATCGACGGCCTCGGCGAACGAGCCGCCGAGCACGGCAAAGCCGATGCCGCAACCCTCAGGCTCGAAGCGCGCCAGAAAAGCTTGCCGAGCGGCATCGTCCATGCGCCGGCTCTGCTGCCAGGTCGGGACTGCCGGGTGGCGGGTCGAGAAGGCTGCAGCGGCCTGCTCCAGGTAGTCGAAGCTGCTGAAGAACGCGAGGTAGTTGCCGGGCCGTCGCGCGACCTGGGCCGCCATCAGTTCGGCGATCGGCAGCAAGGATTGGCCACGGTGCGCGAAGCGGGTCGACAGGTCGCGGACGATGTGTACCGACAACTGCTCGGGCTTGAAAGGCGATTCGACGTCGATCCAGGCCAGGTTCTCAGGCAATCCCAGGGTGTCAGCATAGAAGTGCTGCGGCGTGAGCGTCGCCGAGAACAGCACCGCCGCATGCGCTGCGGCAAAGCGCGGCCGCAAGAACGGCGCAGGCACGACGTTGCGAACACACAGCGTCGGGCTGGGCTGGCGGCGCGAAAGCGCAAGTCCCGGCAGCGTCGCATCGAAGATCGAGTGGCGGGCTAAGGATTCGAGCAGCCGGCCAAACTGCAGCGCTTCAAAGAAAAAACGCTGCACATCCGGGTCCGCGTCGACCGGGTGCGCGGCGAGGTGTTCGGCCATTGCGGCGGTGGCGTCCTTGAGGGCTGCGGCCAAGGCTGCCGGCGGCTCGGCGTGGGCCTGGTAGACCTCGGTCTGGACTTTGCCCAGTCGCCGCCAACTGCGGTGCAAGCGGTCTAGCGATTTTTTCAACGCCGGCGCTGCGCTGGCGCGGGCCGCTTGCAGCTGTGCCGGGTCGAGCTCGGCGCTGTACATCGCACGGGCGCGGTCGATCAGGTTGTGCGCCTCGTCGACCAGCAAGCCCACGCGCCATCCATTGGCCAAGGTCAGGCTGTGCAGCAGCGCGCTGGCGTCGAAGTAGTGGTTGTAGTCGCCGACCACCACATCGCACCAACGCACCAGTTCTTGGCCGAGGTAATAAGGGCAGACCTGGTGCGCGAGCGCAACGCTGCGCAAGGTCTCGCGGTCGAGCGTGATGCCGGCAGACGCTTGGTCGATCGCAGCGCTTCGTGCGGCTGGCAGCCGGTCGTAAAAACCTTTGGCCAGCGGGCAGGACTCGCCGTGGCAGGCCTTGTCGGGATGCTCGCAGGCCTTGTCGCGCGCCACCAAGGTCATCACGCGCAAGGCCGGTGCAGACGCCGCCTGGCTGATCGTCGCCAGCGCTGCCAGCGCGAGCGCCTGGCCTGAACCCTTGGCGCTGAGAAAGAACACTTTGTCGATCGCCTGCGCCGGGCAAGCCTTGAGCAGCGGAAACAAGGTGGCGATCGTCTTGCCCAGGCCGGTGGGCGCCTGGGCCAGCAGACAGCGGCCGGCGCGCGCGACCTTGAACACCGCTTCAGCCAGCGCGCGCTGGCCTGTTCGGAACGCTGGGTGCGGGAATCGCAGCGCCAGCAGCCCGGCGTCGCGCCGGCTGCGGTGCGCGAGTTCGCGGTCGGCCCAGGCCAGGAAACGCTCGCACAAGGCCTCGAAGAATTCGCGCAGCGACTGCGCGCTGCAAACTTGGTGCAGCGGCGGCGCCTCCTGCTGCGAGCCGACGTCGAAGTAGACCAGCGCGACGGTCAGCGACGGCAGGTCGAAATGCTGGCACAGCAAGTGGCCATAGACCTTGGCCTGGGCCCAGTGCAGTTGGCGGTGGTTGTCTGGCACCCGGTCGATGTCGCCCCGGTAGGTCTTGATCTCCTCGAGCAGCAGCAGCTCAGGGTCATAGCCGTCGGCACGACCCCGAACGCTGAGCTGGCGGTATTGGCCGCTCAGCGCCAGCTCGGCGCGGTAAGCCGGCCCGCGCCGAGAGGTGACGGCCTGATGGCCTGCGATGCCTTGTTGCGCGGTCGGCGACGGCGTGAAGCGCAGGTCGAGGTCGCCTTGCTTGGCAGCGAACTCGCACAGCGTTCGCACCGCGACGCGGTAGCAGGGGTCGCTCATCGCCGCACAGGCCACGCCGCCATCAAGCCTCCACGGTCAAGCTGCCGCCTTCAAGCTGCCACCTTCAAGCGCCTGCCCGCTTGACCTGCCAGCCCTCGGCCTTCAAGCTGACGATCACCCGCTCGCAGTGGTCACCCTGCAGCTCGACCACCCCGTCTTTCACCGTGCCACCCGAGCCACAGGCTGTCCTGAGCCGCTTGCCCAGCGCCGACAGCGCTTCGGCATCCAGCGGCAATCCGCGCACCAGCGTCACCGCCTTGCCGCCGCGGCCCTTGGTCTGCAGCGCAGCTGAGGCTGGCGGCAGACCGGGCACATCCGGCCGCTGTCGGTGGAATAGACCAGCCCGCCGGTGGCAGGTTTTTTCATATTGGTTTCAGCCCATCTGCGATCGATTTTTCGATCAATGCTGCGAAATTCAAGGCGATGAGTTCAAGGCGGTGAGTGCCAGGCGGCAAGTGCCAGGCGGCAAGTGCCAGGCCATCAAAACGGTGGATCGTCGTCATCCGCAGCGTCTGGTCCGGCCGCCGCATGCACGGTATCGTCCGGCATCGCGGCAGGCCCGGCATCGGCAGTGCCCAAGGCCTGCTCCAGCGCTTGCTCGACCGCCTCGATCCGGGCCTGGCAATGCTTGTAAGCACTGACCGACTCGGTGACGATCTTGAGCAGGTCGTCGATATTGGGCTCTGACTGGTTGCGCAGCGTCTCGGCATGGCGCTGCAGAACGCCGTAGGCGCTGCGGAAAGTCGGTGTGCTCATGGGTCTTGGGTTCCGGTTGCGCCACGGGTTCGGGCGGCCAAAGAGCCGTCCCTGAACGTGATCTCTAGCGTCTGCTGCGGCCCGGCCTGTGCCGCGCGGGTGATTGTCCGGCCATCGGCGTCGCGCACCAGTGCAAAGCCGCGCGCCAACGTCTTCTCAGGTCCCTGGCCGGCGATTTCTCGCAGCAGCGCTTGCGACCGGGTTCGGGCTTCGACCAGCGAACGCCGGGCGCCTGTGGCGACATCGCTGCGCTGCCGGTCGAGCAAGGCGCCAGCCTGGCGGGCGTCGAGCGCGGCGCGCTCGAGCACAGTCGCGAGCGCGACCTGCGAGCCGGCGCGCGCAGCGCGCAGCGACTGTCTGGCCTCGGCGCGGACTTCGACGCTGAGCGTGCGCGACGCGTCCGAGGCGCGCTGGATCGCCTGCCAGGATCCGGCGCGCAGCGCGGCGATGCGCTCGGCCACGCGCTGGCGCGCCAGCGCGAGCTGGCGCTGGGCGCCGCTTCGGACAGCCGCGTCGGCCTGGTCGATGGCGCGCCGGCTCGATTGCAAGCTGGCGCCGGCCGACCTGGCGATCTGGTGAAAGTGCGCCTTGGCCTCGGCAGCGCGCTTGGCGATCAGCTGCTCGATCCCGAGCACCACCTTGGACGGTGTGTCAAAACACTGGTTGGCGACCTCGTCGAGCACGGTGCTGTCGCGCTCATGGCCTATGCCTGTGAGCACCGGGATCGCCAGCTCGCACAGGCAGCGCGCCAGCGCATAGTCGTTGAGCCAGGCCAGGTCGTTGACCGCACCGCCCCCGCGGATGATCACGACCGCATCAAACGCTGTCGCGACAGCGCCCTGCCCCAGCGCAGCGAGCAGCGCCTGGCGGATCTCGGCCGCAGCGCCCTCGCCCTGGAAACGGCTGAAGGCATAGCGGAAGCGGCACAGGCCGAAACGCTCCAGTCGCTGCGCCTCGGCGCGGAAGTCGCCCAACCCGGCAGCGCCCTGCGGCGCGAGCACCAGCACCTGGTTGAAGTCCCAGGGCGGCGGCAGCAGACGGTTGGCGTCGAACAACTGCTCCTGGCGCAGCCGGTTGCGGATCTCGCGTTTCCTGGCCTCCAAATCACCGAGCGTGTAGTCAGGGTCGATCGCGTCGATCTCGAGGCTGAAACCATATTGCGGTTTGAACACCGGTCGGGCCCGAACCAGCAGCTTGATGCCCGGCCCGAGCTTGGCGCCGGTGGCGCGCTCGAACTCGGGCAGGATGCGGCCGGCAGTGCTGGCCCAGATCACCGCGCCGGCCTTGGCCAGCACCGTGCCAGCGGCGTCGCGCTCCGAGACCTCGACATAGACATGGCCGCCACGCAGCCTGGCGTCGAGCACCTCGACCAAGGTCCAGACCCCCGCGGTGAACGATTGCGAGACCGCCTGAGCGACCCCGCCCAGCAACTGCGACAGGCTGATGCCACGCCCAGGCAGCGCGAGATCGGTGGCGACGCGACCCGGCACCAGGCGTGCCGGCACAGCTGCCGGCAAAGCTGCCGGCAACGCGGCGGCTTCGGCCGCCGGCAACCAAGCCGCAAAGGCCTGCAAGTCTGTGCCCTCGGGCACGTACCACTTGCGCAAGGCTGGGTCCCAACGGGCGCCAAGCGCCTTGACCTTGTCCTTGTCCTTGAACGGGGTGTCTAAGAAGATGTTGTCCATCGCGGGGGGATTTTCAGGCATCTCGGCAAACGCTGCCCAGTCGACTGCCCAGTCGACCGCCCTGTCGACCGCCCTGTCGACCGCCCAGATGCTGAGCCAGACCCGCGTCGCCAGACGAATTGCACTATGCTGCGCAGCGGTCGGACAGACTTGACGACACAGCCCCAACACCGAGGAGACAACAACGATGAGCGATTGGCGACAACGGGCGGCGACGCCTTTCGAGAACGAGAAGCGACCCGCCACCGGCAGCCGCGGCATGGTCGTGACCAACCACCCGCTGGCGTCGGCCGCGGGCGCCGAGATGCTGGCAGCCGGCGGCAACGCCGTCGATGCGGCGATCGCAGCGCTGTTCACGCTGACCGTGGTCGAGCCGATGATGGTCGGCATCTTCGGCGGCGGTTTCGCCAACCTGCGGCTTGCTGACGGGCAGCAGACGATCCTTGAGGGCCAGGGCCGTTGCCCGATGGCGGTGGGCGAGTCGAGCTTCACGCCCGACCCCGATGCGGCGCCCGGGATGCTGGACGCGGTCGGGCGGCGCAACAGCGTCGGGCGGGCCGCCGTCGCGACGCCGGGCAACCTGATGGCCTGGTGCGAGATGTTGTCGCGCCACGGCAGCCTGTCGCTCGCCGATGTCACCGAGCCGGCGATCCGCCATGCCTCGCGCGGCTTTGCCGCCACCCATTACCTGGCCGACTGCGTCAAAGACTGCGCCGCAGACCTGGCGCTAGACCCCGAAATCAGCCGCATCTTCATGCCCGGCGGCAGGCCGCTGGCACGGGGCACGCGGGTTGTCAACGGGGCTTACGCCGACACGCTGCGCCTGGTCGCGCGCGAAGGTCCGGCAGTGCTGTACGGCGGTGCGCTGGGCAGCGCTGTGGCCCAGGACATGCAGCGCCACGGCGGCTACCTCACGCTGGCCGACCTGCAGCAATACCGCACCCACGATTTGGAGGTCTTGCGCAGCCACTACCGAGGCTTCGAGATCACCGGGCCGCCGCCGCCCTGCGCCGGCCCGCTGCACATCAGCCAGATGCTCAACATCCTCGAGGGCTTCGACCTGGCTGCGGGCGGCTTCGGCAGCGCCGACAACGTGCATTTGCTCGCCGAGGTGCTCAAAATCGCCTTCGCCGACCGGGCAGCCTGCACCGCCGACCCGGATTTCGTCCCGGTGCCCGTGGACAGGCTGCTGTCACCGGGCTACGCCGCGCAACGCCGCGCAGCGATAGACCCGGCTCGGGCACAGGACTGGCAGTCGGGGATCGCGCCGACCGAGAGCGCCAACACCACCCACCTGACGGTGGCCGATGCCGATGGGCGAATCGTCTGCGCGACCCAGACCATCAACTCGCTGTTCGGCGCGCGCTACATGGTGCCTGGCACCGGCATGATCCCGAACAACTATCTCTACGTCTTCAACCCCAGGCCCGGGCTGGCCAACTCCATGGCACCGGGCAAACGGGTGACCTCGTCGATGTCGCCGCTGATCGTTCTGAAGGACGGCAAGCCGCAGTTCGCGCTCGGTCTGCCCGGCGGTTTGAGGATTTTCCCGTCGGCGCTGCAGGCGGTGATCAACCTGCTGGACCACGGCATGAGCTTGCAAGAAGCGGTCGAGGCGCCGCGCGTCTGGACGCAGGGCTTCGGCCTAGAGCTCGAGCCACAGTTCCCGGACGCCGTGGCCGATTCGCTTCGATCGCGCGGCCACCAGATCCAGCGCGTGCCCAATGTCGGCGGTGGCATGGGTGCGATCCGCTTCCACGCCAACGGCGACCTGGAGGGTGCGTCCTGCTGGCGCGCCGACGGCACGCCTATCGGTGTCAGCGGCGGCTATGCGCGCAGCGGCGTTCGTTTCCTGCCCGAGGCGCGTGCCACGACTTGACGCGATGGCCAGCTCAGGCGGTGGCTGGCACGGGCGACCGCTCTCGGGCGGTCGTCTGGTCGATCACCTGCAGCAATCCGCCGATCAGCAAGCTTCCGCCTGCCAGCAAGGACGTGGCGCCAGCGTATGCCTGTTGAAACGGCCACAGCTGCGATGTCCCCTGGTCGAGCTGAAGACCGGCCGATGAACGCCAATCGTCCTCGAGACAGGACTGCACCGCAACAGCGATGTGATGGGCCAGACGGTGCTCGGCCGCCAGGCCGCGCCAGCCATCCTCGGCTCGCAAGCCTGCCTCAGCGCTGGTCGATGAAGGCATAGCCGCCCAATGCGCCAGCGCCAGCATGGCGCCCAGCTCGCCTCGCAACACCGTGACAGGCTGCCCTGATGCGTCGCGCCTGACGAAGCGCGAGGCGAGCTGAGCGGGTTCCAACGAGCCGGCATCACCCATCAGCGCCTGGCCGTCCACGGACAAACCGGCCTGCCCGAACGGGTTCAGCACCAGGTCACCACCGACCCAATGGCCGGCCTCGAGCAGCAGCGCATGGCGCCGGCCCAGCAGCACTGGCGCTGCGCCCGGACCGCATGCTGCCAACGCAAGGTTGAGCTGATCGATCTCGATTGCGATCTGCCTGAAGACTTCAAGACCGGCATCGAGCGAGCGACGCTGGTCTTGCTGCGCGGCGGCGATCGGCATGCCGTCGGCCAAGACCGCAAAGCCTTTGGCCATCGCGCCGTGGAATGCGACCACCCCAGCCTGGCGCACCAACTGCTGCAGCAGCAAGCCCCGCCACTGTGCGCTGAAGTCAGACGCCCTGTCCACGGGTTCAGCCTCCACCGCCTCACGCCGCAGCGACAGGCTGCGGCTGCGCTGACGCGACCTGTCGCGCCAGGTCAGGCCGGCCCCGGCTTGGGCCGCGAGCACTTCGGCAAAGACAGGCGTGGTCGTGATCGATAGGTTCATGGCGCGGCACTCCTTGCTGGTTTGACGGTCGGCGAGCGGGCGGGCGTTAGTTGTCGCGGCAGTAGCCTGCGCGTCACTGGCCCAGGCGCTGGCACGCTATCCTTTGAGCGCGTCCACTCTCCGGGGCATTCCATGCACAACTCGCCAGAACCAGGCCTGAAGGCTTCCATCAACAACGCCCAGGCCGATCCGCCTGTCGACCTGGTCATCGTCGGCGCCGGCTTTGCCGGCCTGTACATGCTGCACCGCGCGCGCAGCCTGGGCCTGAGGGCCATCGTCTATGAGGCCGGCGACGGCGTCGGCGGAACCTGGTACTGGAATCGCTACCCGGGCGCACGCTGCGACGTCGAGAGCCTGGAGTATTCCTACCAGTTCTCCAACGAACTGCAACAGCAGTGGCATTGGACCGAGCGCTTCGCGCCCCAGTCCGAGATCCTGCGCTATGCCAACCATGTGGCCGACCGTTTCGATCTGCGGCGCGACATCCACTTCGAGACCCGGGTGCTCAGCGCATATTTCGATGAAGCGAGTGCCCGCTGGCAGGTACGAACCGACCGCGGCGATGCACTCAGCAGCCAGTTTGTGGTGATGGCCACCGGCTGCTTGTCGTCGACCAACATGCCTGATTTCAAAGGCCTGGACAGCTTCAAAGGCGAGCGTTTCCACACCGGCGCCTGGCCGCATGAACCAGTCGATTTCAGCGGCAAGCGCGTGGCCGTGATCGGCACGGGCTCGTCGGCGATCCAGTCGATTCCCATCATCGCCAAGCAGGCTGCCGAGCTGACGGTGTTTCAACGCACCGCGAATTTCTCGATCCCGGCCCGCAACGCAGCGCTCGATCCCGTCAAAGAGGCTGCCGTCAAAGCCGAGTACCCGGCTTTCCGGGCCCGCAACAGCCTGATGATGGGGGCCTTCGGCGCCAGCACACCGCGCAACGAGGCACCGGCGCTGGCCGCCAGCCCCGAGGAGCGCCAGCGACGCTTCGAAGAACGCTGGACCCGCGGCGGCCTGGGTTTCACGGGCGCGTTCAACGATCTGATGATCGACGCCCAAGCCAATGAACTGGCGGCCGAATACGTTCGCGACAGGATTCGCACCGTCGTCAACGACCCCGCGACCGCCGAGTTGTTGGCGCCGCGCCAGGTCATAGGCTGCAAGCGAATCTGCGTCGACACCGGTTACTACGAGACCTTCAACCAAGCGCATGTCAAGCTCGTCGACATCAGCGCCGGCGGCATCGAAGAGATCACCGCCCAGGGCGTGAGGGCCGGCGGACGCGAGTTCGCGGTCGACTGCATCGTGTTCGCGACCGGCTTCGACGCAATGACCGGCTCGCTGCTGAAGATCGACATCCGCGGCCGCAACGGGCTGGCACTGCGCGAAGCCTGGCGCGCCGGACCGCGCACCTACCTCGGGCTGAACGTCGCCGGTTTTCCGAACCTGTTCACCATCTCGGGACCTGGCAGCCCGAGTGTGCTGACCAACATGATCGTCTCGATCGAGCAGCATGTGAACTGGATCGCCGACTGCATCGTCTGGCTGCGCGCCGGCGGCCAGCGCACGATCGAAGCCGAGCCTCAAGCCCAGGACGCCTGGGTCGGCCATGTCAATGCCGTGGCGGGCACGACCTTGTATCCGACCTGCAACTCCTGGTACCTCGGCGCCAATGTTCCCGGCAAGTCCCGGGTATTCATGCCCTTGCTAGGCTACCCGGCCTATGTGCAGCGATGCGAGGAAGTGGTCGCCCGTGGCTACGAGGGATTCAAGGTCAGCGCCTGAAACTACGCAGCACCCCGTTTCGTCTGCCACTCGATTGTTAAGACCGTATAGTGAATGACAGTCGAGACAGCCGATCAACGACGAAATTTTTCAAGGAAGAGACCATGAATTCAAAGAACACAACGAAGACAAGCACCGGCCCCGATACCGACAAGGCTTTTTCCGGAGACCGTCGGCTGCTGCTCAGCGGCGCGGCCGCAGCGGCAGCGGGCGCGTTGCTCGCGCCTGGCCTGGCCAACGCACAGGCAACACCGGGTGTCACAGCCAGCGAAATCAAGATCGGCACCACCACGTCCTTGAGTGGGCCAGTCTCGGCGCTCGGCACGACCAACCGTGCGCAAGGTGCTTACTTCAAGATGCTCAACGAGCAGGGCGGCATTGCCGGTCGCAAGATCAACTACATCATCCTGGACGATGGCTTCTCGCCACCCAAGACGCTGGAGCAGACGCGGCGATTGGTCGAACAAGACGAGGTCGCTTTCTTGTTCTCGCAGCTCGGCACCGGGCCCAATTCAGCGATTGTCAAGTACCTCAATGGCCTGGGCATTCCGCATCTGTTCCTGTCGGTCAATGGCGACAAATGGGGTGACTACAAGAGCTACCCCTGGACCATCCCGTTTGCGCCCAGCGCCAGAATCGAGAGCCAGATCTTCGTCAAGTACGCACTGCAACAAAACCCGAAGGCGAAGTTCGCGATCCTGTACCAGAACGACGATCTGGGCCGCGACTTCCTCGCCGGCGCGAAAGAGGTGCTGGGCGCGCAATTCGACAGCACAGCCACGGCGCTGTCCTATGAAGTCACCGACCCGACCATAGACTCCCAACTGATCACGCTGAAAGCCACTGGCGCTGACGTGTTGATCTCTGGCGTGACCGGCAAGTTCGGCGCGATGGCGATTCGGCGCGTCAATGAAATCGGCTGGAAAGCGCTGCACTTGGTCCCGAGCGGGGTGGCATCGGTCACCTCCACCATCGTGCCGGCCGGCGTTGAAAGGTCTATCGGTGTGATCAGCTCGGTCTACATCAAAGACCCCAGCGATCCGAGCTGGGCAGACGACGCCGCGATCAAGACCTACAAGGCTTTCATGGCCAAGTACTACCCGGAAGGCAATCCGAACGAAGCCTATAACGCCTATGGCTACATGGTCGCGCAGGTGCTGCAACGTGTGCTGGAGCAGTGCAACGGCAACTTCACCCGCGCCAACATCATGGCCCAGGTCAACAACCTGCACAACCTGGAAAATCAGATGCTGCTGCCAGGCATCAAGGTCAACACCAGCCCGACCAACCACCACCCGCTGACCCAGATGCAGCTGATGCGCTGGGACGGCAAGACGTGGCAGCGTTTTGGCAACATCATCGCGGGCTCGAACATCTGAGCCAGATCCGCAGGCCGCGTGCCAAACGCGCGACATCTCCTTGAGCGTGGCGGTCCTCCCGTCACCTCACCCCTCAGCTCGCCCATCGCATCATGACCACAACCACTTCGCCCGATCCGTCGCCATCGATGGCCAATGCCTGGGACAGCGACCCGAAGCGACTCGCTTGGATGGTGGGCTCACCGCCGCCGGCCGAAAAACTCGTGTGCTTTGCCGACGGCAGCATGCGGAAATTTCCGCAAAGCCGGTGGGCCTACAGCAATATGCGGGCCCTGGTGCCGACCAAGACTGTTGCGCGAGGCGCCGCAGCGCTCGCGCTGCCTCGCGCGGATCGCGACGACCTCGACACTGTCAGCTTCAGGCCCATCGGCAGCCAAGTGCCGATGACCTGGGCGCAAGCTATGGACGCCAACTACACCGATGGCATCTTGGTGCTGCACCGAGGCCGTGTCGTCGATGAGCGCTACTTTGGCGTGCTCGACGCCGACCGACCGCACATTGCGTTTTCGGTCACCAAATCATTCATCGGCAGCATCGCCGCGTGCTTGGTGCACGAAGGTCTGCTCGACGACCGTGCACCGGTTTCGCAATACGTCCCGGAACTCGGTCCCAGCGCTTTCGGTCAGGCCACGGTGCGTCAGTTGATGGACATGACGACAGGGCTGCAGTACAGCGAGGTCTACACCGACCCCAAGGCCGAAATCTGGGACTATGTGCGCGCCGGCCACATCATGCCAAGGCCTGCGGCTTATCAGGGCCCGCAAAGCTTTTACGAGTACTTGACGACCGTGAAGTGTCAAGGCAGCCATGGCGAGCAATTTGCCTACAAGACCGTCAACACTGACGCGCTGGGCTGGATCATCCAGCGCCTGACCGGGATGTCGCTGGCCGAGAATCTCTCGCAACGGATTTGGCGCCACCTCGGCGCTGAGCATGACGCTTACATCAGCGTCGACACCACGGGCACCGAGTTTGCCGGCGGCGGGCTCAACACGACCTTGCGCGACCTCGCCCGCTTCGGCGAGATGATGCGCAACAACGGCCAGGCCGATGGCCGACAACTGATCCCGAAGGCTGTGGTCGATGACATCCGAGCTGGTGCAGACCCGGTCAAGTTCAAGCCTGCGGGCTACCTGACCCTGCCTGGCTGGAGCTATCGCAACATGTGGTGGGTATCGCACAACGCCCACGGCGCTTTCATGGCGCGCGGTGTCCATGGCCAGGCGCTGTACATCGACCCAACTGCCGAGATGGTCATCGCCCGTTACGCATCGCACCATGTCGCGGGCAACATGGGCATCGATCCACACTCACTGCCGGCCTACCATGCGATGGCCTTGCACTTGATGCGCCATCGCTGACGCACTGCCAGGTTCATTCGCCCTGGACTGGCGGCTCATGGAAGTGAGCCGTGGCGCGCGCCTCGATCGAGTGCCAGATCTCGGCGGCCATAGGCCGGCGTGACTCCTCGAGGATATGGCCCACCAGGCCGACCGCGCGCGCCATCACGCCCAGGCCCCGGCAAATCTTCCAATCAAAGCCCATCTCGCAGCACAGCGCACCGATGGCCCCTGTCGCATTCATCGGCAAGGGCTTGCCGCTGCGCAGCGTCGCTTCGGTCGCGATCGCTGTCATCAAAGCCAGGTAGGGTCCGTCGAAACCCGTCTCCCTGGCGATCTCCTGCAGGCGCGGTGTGCGCGGATCGATCGGTTTGTGGAAGGGGTGGCCGATACCGGGAACGATGCGTTTCTGGGCCTGAAACGACGCCACAATCGGCCCTGCCAAAGCCGCCAAGTCTGCATCGGCGAGCGCTGCGGGCATCGCCTCGGACAGCATCTTGGCAGCCCCTTCGATGCTGCCGACAAAGACTGTCCCCAAGCCATTCAGACCCGCTGCCACCGCGCCCTGCATGGACTCGGGCGCACCCAGATAGGTCATTCGTGCCACCAAGGCACTCGGCGTGATGCCATGCTCGACCAGCGTGACGACCATCGCGTTGAACATGCGCGATTCCTGGGCATTCGGGACACGCCCGGTGAGCTCCATGAATCCCATGTCACCCAGATTCAGGTGACCGAGGATCTCGCTGGGAAAGTCCTTGCCGAAGATCGTGATGCTGCTGGCGTCGCTCCAGCCGATGTCGGTTCGAATCGGTTTGTCTTGTCTCGTCATGGAGTTTGGCGCTTGAAACGAATGGTGAAATCGGCGGGCGGCGCTGTTTCAGCGGACCGGCCCGAACACCGGCGCATGCCGGCCTTCCGGCGTGGCCCGCATCTGCACCTGCACCGGCATGTCGACATGCACCGCATCGAACTCGCAATCGACGATGTTGCTCATCAACAGCAAACCCTCTTCGATCTCGACATAGGCCAGCACATAAGGTGATTTCGGATGGCGAACGATCGAATACGAGTAGACCTTGCCGCGCCCCGATGCGGCGATCCACTCCAGGTCGGTGTCGTGGCAGAACGGGCAAAAAGCGCGCGGATGCCAATGGACTTTGGTGCAGCGCTTGCAGCGCGGCAGCATGAACACACCGTTCGCTGCTGCCGCCCAGAACGGCAGCGTCTCCGGGAAAGCGGCGACGTAGGGGTCTTTGGCTAGGTCGCTCATCACATTCTCTCCAACACGACGGTGGCGTGTGCATGACCGATGCCCAGCACCATGCCGGGGCCGCTGGCGATGGCGACGCCACAGTTCTTGACCTGGACTGCGGGGTGGGCCTCGCCGCGCAGCTGGCGCACGGCTTCGATGACTTTGGTGATGCCACCGCGGTTCTGCGGATGGTTGTTGCACAGGCCGCCGCCGTCGGTATTCCAAGGCAATTTGCCCACGCCCGAGATCAGGTTGCCCTCTTCGACGAAGCGCCCGCTCTGGCCTTTGGCACAAAAGCCCAGGTCTTCGAGTTGCATCAGCACCATGATGCTGAAGTTGTCGTAGATCGACGCATAGTGCACGTCAGCAGGCTTCAGACCCGCCTGCCCGAAGGCCCTCGCACCCGAGACCGCAGCGCCGGTCTCGAGCATGTCGCAGCGGCCAGCCTCGTTGGTTCTGACCGTCTCCCCGAATCCTCTGACACGCACCAGCGGGCGCTTCAAAGTCCGGGCCACTGCGGCACTGACGAGCACGAGCGCGCCGCCGCCATCGGTGATCACACAGCAGTCTAGGCGGCGCAGTGGGTCGGCCACCAGCGGCGACGCCAGCACGTCCTCGACCGTGTACAGCTTGCGCAGCAGCGCATTCGGGTTGTGCTGCGCGTGCCGCGATGCCGAGACCTTGACCCAGGCCATTTGCTCGGGCGTCGTGCCGTACGCGTGCATGTGGCGACGCGCGTAGTTGGCGTACAGACCCGCGACGGTCCAGCCATAAGGCGCCTCCCAGGCCGAAGCGGGACGATCGGTCGGTAGCACGCGGATCTCGGTACCGGTGGCCTGGCCGCTGCTTCGCGGTTTGCCGGCCAAGGTGATCAGCGCCACCGAGCACCGGCCATCGGCGATGGCTTGCGCCGCTTTGCCGACATGGCTGATGTACGAGCAGCCGCCCGACTCGGTGCCGTCGACCTGTTTGACCTTCAGGTTCATGTAGTCGACCATCAAGGCCGGAATGCCGCCGGGCGCATCGGCGGCACAGAAATAACCATCGACGTCGGCAAAGCTCAGCCCGGCGTCGTCCAGCGCGCCGCGGGCGCACTCGGCATGCAGCTGCGCGATCGACTTGTCGGGCGCAAAACGCAGCGGATGCTCGTAAGCGCCGGCGATGCAGGCGGTGGTGTCAGGGTTCATGGGCGTCTTTGCGGAGGTTGAGGGGCTCTGTGCGCCATCATGCCTTGGAATCGATCACGGCCGCGCTGATCATCGTTCGCAATTCGCGACGGATAGGGTACAGGCTGGAGGGTCTGAACTGGGACAGCAAGACGACGCAAAGGTCCTCGACGGGGTCGATCCAGAAAGCCGTCGACGCCGCACCGCCCCACCAGTATTCGCCCAGCGAGCCCGAGATGCCGGTGCGGGCGACATCGGTGGTCATCGCAAAACCCAGGCCAAAACCCACGCCGCGGTAGGTCGCTTCGGAGAACATCGACACCGACATATCGGCCAGGTCGCGTCCGCCCGGCAGGTGGTTCGATCGCATCAGCGCCAGGGTCTTGGGTCCGAGCAGCCGCGCTGCATTGGGCCCGGTCCCCGACACACCGCCGAGGCGCAGCGCTTCGCAAAAACGCATGTAGTCGGCCGCCGTGCTGACCAGACCGCCACCGCCCGAGGGCGCTGACGGCGGCTCGCGAAAGCTCGGGCCCACGATCTGCGGCGTCAACCGGCCTTCTGGCGATTGGACATAGCACTGCGCGAAACGAGCGGCCTTGTCATCGGTCACGTGGAAAGCGGTGTCGACCATGCCCAGCGGCCCGAGGATTCGCTGCTGCAAAAAGTCCTGAAACGGTACACCCGATATCTTGCCGACCAGGTAGCCCAGCACGTCGGTGGCCACCGAGTAGTTCCAGGCGCTGCCCGGCGAGAACTCCAGCGGCATCTTGCCCAGCGCTGAGATGAAGTCGTCCAGCCCGCCGGTCCGCTCGGTCGGATCGAGGCGGCCTTTGCGGTAGGCTGAATCGACATTGGTGCGGTACTGGAAACCGTAGGTCAGGCCCGAGGTGTGGCGCAGCAAATCGATCATTCGCATCGGCGAATCGGTGGGCCGGGTCTGGAAGGCGCCTGGCAGACCTGAGACGTACACACCCAGATCACGCCACTCGGGGATGAACCGGGTCACCGGATCTTCCAGCGCGACCAGGCCCTCTTCGACCAGCATCATGAAGGCCACGCTGGTGATCGGCTTGGTCATCGAGTAGATGCGAACGATGCTGTCCTCGGTCATCGGCGCGCCGGTCTCGAGCGAGGCCTTGCCGAGCACAGACTGGTGAACGAGCTGACCTTGGCGCGTGATCTGCAATTGCGCGCAAGGCAGCTTGCCCGACGCGATGTACTTGTCGGCGATGAAGCGGTCGATGCGCGCCAGGCGCTGCGAGCACATGCCCAGGGATTCAGGTTTGACGGTCATTGAAGATTCTCAAAGTGTGGACGCGGCCACAGGCCGCAACTGGGACCCGCGCCAGCGAAGCCTATGGCAATGCTCGGCGATCCATCGAGTCAGCGTCGGTCACCCGCGCGACATGAAATGCGCGCGGTTTGACCGCCTCAGCGGTGCTGCCAGGCGATGCAGTAAACATGCTGGCCGCAGCCCAAGAAACGCAGAGATAGCGCGATACTTCGCGCCAAACGGGTCAGCGAGAATTCGCCTCCAACACTAGGCTTGGCGCCTGCCAGCCCGAAAATTCTTGCAGCAGCGCCAGCTCACACGCTGGCCGAACCAGGCTTGCCACGCGTCAGCGACCGCGCTGCAGCAAGCGCCGCAGCGGCTGCAACAGCCCCATCAAACCTTGCGGGAAGAAACCCAAGATCACGATCAGCACGGCGCCGAGGACGATCTTGTCGACATTGCCGCCGAGCGAGAAGAACTTCTCCTGCACCAGCACCATCGCGGTCGCAATCAAGGGCCCGAGCAGCTGGCGCCGGCCGATCAACACCACAGCAGTCAGCATCAGGATCAGGAAGTAGTTCTCGAGCACGTCGGCGCTGACATAGGCGCGTTGGTATGCGTAGAGCCAGCCCGCCGCGGCACTGATGGGCGCCGAGAACAGAAAGACCTGCAGCCGCACGCGCGCCGGGTCGGTGCCCGCCATCGTCGCCAGACGCGGGTTCAGGTGGACCATGATCGCCGCTGCGCCGAGCAGCGAGCGGCGGAATCGGTCGATCAGATAGACCGTGACCGCCAGCAACGCGAAGGCATAAGGCCAGAGCTCGCGGTCGTTGCGCGCGCTCAGCTGCAAGCCGCCGACCGACAGGTCGAGCAAGGGGATGCCGCGGATGCCATCCGAGCCGCCGAGGAAGGCCCAGTTCGACGCGACCGTGATCGCGACCACACCGACCGCGTAAGTGACCAGCGAGAAGACGAACTCGCGCAGCCTCAGGGTCACCAGACCGATCGCCGCGGCGAACAACAGCGCGACCACGATAGTCGCCGCCAGCGTGGCCCAGGAGCCCAGGCCGGCGCGGGTTGACAGCCAGGCGGTGGTGTAGCTGCCGACGGCGAAGAACACCGGGTGCGCGAGGCTGACTTCGCCGAGGTCGGAGACGATCACGTCAAGCCCGTAGGCCATCACCGCGAAAATCGCGATCAGCACGGCGGCGCTGTAGACCGCACCGCTGCCGCCCAGCAGCGTGGGCGCTGCGAACACCAGCAGACCGAACAGCGGCAGCGCCAGGCGCTTGAGCCAGCGGCGCTGCATCAGTGCACCCCCGCTGTCGACCCGGCGCCCAGGCCGCCCGGCCGCAGCACCAGCACCGCGATCAACACCAGAAAGCAAGCTGCCGTGGTGTAGGCCGGCGAGACCAGCGCGCCGAACAAGGCCGTGAACAGGCCCAGCGCGACGCCAGCGACATAGCTACCGGTGACGCTGCCGATGCCACCGAGCACGACGACGACAAAGGTCATGATGACCTCCTCGAAACCCATCGAGGTCAGGATCGGTGTGCGCGGCGCGACCATGCCGGCAGCGAAAGCCACCGCCGCACCCTCGAAAGCGAAAACGCCGTAATAGACCCGACGAACGTTCACGCCAGCCAACTGCGCGAGCTTGGGGTCTTCGGCAACCATGCGAACCAGCCTGCCAATGCGGGTGCCGTCGAGCAACCATTTCAGGCCGACAAAGACCGCGATCGCCACCAGCACGATGGCCAGGTCCTGCTGCGTCAACCACAGCTCGCCGAGCTTGATCTCGCTGCGCGACAGCGCGGTGTCTAGGATCTGGCCGGTCGAGCCGAAGACCAGCGCCGCACCGCCTTGCAGCACATAGCCGAAGCCCAGCGTCATGATCATGATCGAGACCAGGTTCTGCTCGAAAGTGGCTTTGAGCATCACGCGCTGCATCAGCAGGCCGAACAGCGCACCGATGGCCATCGCGATCGGCAATGCCAGCGCATAAGGCACGCCAGCCTTGACCACCGCCCACCATGTGACGAAAGCGCCCAGCATGTACATCTGGCCGTGGCCGAAATTGACCAGCCT
>RGQD01000800.1 GCA_010030205.1 Betaproteobacteria bacterium | reverse complement strand
AGCGCTTTGCAGCCGATGCCGCAGAACGCCAACGGCGCGGCCTGACGGTGCATACAGGCGATGAGCGATTAGTTGCCGCGCTGACCGCGGGGTTGCCGCAGTGCGCCGGCGTGGCGCTGGGCTTTGATCGGGTGGTGATGCTGGCGCTGGGCGCCAGCCACCTGCAGGACGTGATGGCGTTTACGGCTGCGCGGGCCTGAACCCGGCGCAGCACGCCACCACCGCGCCGCTTACTTGGCGCGGGAGATGTACTCGCCGTTGCGCGTATCGATGCGCAGCATCTCGCCCTCGTTGATGAACAAGGGCACACGCACCACGGCACCGGTCTCCAGCTTGGCGGGCTTCTGACCACCAGTGGCGGTGTCACCGCGCACGCCCGGATCGGTCTCAACCACCTTGAGGTCGATGTGCGGCGGCGGCATAACCAGCAAAGGCACGCCATTCCACAAGGTCACGATGCAGGTGATGCCGTCTTTGAGCCACTTGGCGTTGTCGCCTACTGCTTCTTTGCCGGCAGCATGCTGCTCGAAGTTGTCGGGCACCATGAAGTGGAAGAAATCCCCTTCGCGATACAGGTACTGCATGTCGGTATCGACCACATCGGCCGATTCGACGCTGTCACCGGACTTCCAGGTGCGCTCGATGGTGCGACCCGTCTTCAGGTTGCGCACGCGCACGCGGTTGAAGGCCTGACCCTTGCCCGGCTTGACCATCTCGTTTTCGACGATCGAAAACGGGTCACCGTCGATGAGGATCTTCAGGCCCGTCTTGAATTCGCTGGTGTTGTAGCTGCCCATGAGTGTTTCCGCTTTCGTCAGGCCCGACATGACCGCACAATGCGACCATGCTTGAAGGCCGCGCATGGTAACCAATAGCCCCGTCAGCCGCCACCGCCCTGAGCCGGCCGCGCTCAGCTGGCAGCAGCAGCAGGCTGCTGCGGTCACCGATGTGGCCACCCTGCTGCAGCGCTTGGGCCTGCAAGCCGAACAACTCGATGCCGGCGGGCTGGCCGCACTGCAAGCGGCCACGGCGGGGTTTGCGCTGCGAGTACCCGACAGCTTCATCGCCCGTATGCGTCAAGGTGATCCGGCCGATCCGCTGCTGCGCCAGGTGTTGTCGATGCCTGCCGAGACGGTGGCTCAAGCAGGCTTTAGCAGCGACCCTTTGGCC
>RGQD01000799.1 GCA_010030205.1 Betaproteobacteria bacterium | reverse complement strand
AGCGCGGGGAATCGGAGTCTAAGCCAATTCGCGCGCTGGGCAAACCATCACAAGGCAAACGACGACAAGGCAAACGACGACAGGGCAAACAATCCGCGTCGTCGCGCGGGCTATCGGCGCGTCGCACTGATAGATTCACGCACCTCTGTGATCCCAGCGACCCACAACAACCTTCGGTCCGCACCCGTCGAAGGCAGGAACCGCACCATGACGAACACCCGCTCGCTCGCGCTCGCTGCCTTTGGCAATCACGTCATAAAACATATCGGTGCGGATCGGGCCCGGCGCCACGGCGTTGACCGTGATGCCCTCGGGCGCGAGTTCCAGTGCCCAGGTACGCAGCATGCCGATCATGCCGGCCTTGGTGGCGGAGTAGGCCGTGCGCGTCACCGCGCCCAAGGCGGCGCGCGAGGACACCAAGACGACGCGGCCAAATTGCGCGGCCCGCATCTGCGGCAACGTTGCCTGCACCAACTGAACGGCCGCGCCCAGATGCAGGGCAACCAGCTCGTCGAGCTCGTCGAGCTTGACATCGGCCAGCAGCGCGGCCCGAATGACGCCTGCGTTATGAACCACGGTGGTGACCTCGAAGCGCCGCACCAGGTCGGCCGCCGCCTGGGCGGTTGCGGCGCGGTCGCTCAGATCGACCTCGATGCTGTGCAGCCGGGGGTGGGAGAGCGATGGTTTACCCAGCGACAGCGCGATCACCTCGTAGCCCTTGCCAAGCAAGTCGTCGCAAATGGCCTGGCCGATCCCGGCGCTGCCACCGGTCACCGCAGCGATCCTGGGCACAGCACTCATGTGTCTTGCCCCACCAGCGCCAGCACACGCAGCGGGCTGCCGCTGCCTTGTTGAATTTTGAGTGGCGGACAAATCAGCACCGCACCGGCTGGCGGCAGCAGGTCCAGATTGCTCAGGCATTGCAAGCCGTAGCGCCCGGCGCCGTGCATGTAATAGTGGCAGGGGTAGGGCGGGCGCAGGTGGTAGCCCTGGCCGGCGTCGGTGCCAATGGCTTCTGAGCCAAAGCCCAGCACGTCACGCTGCTCGACCAGAAAGCGCACGGCTTCGGTACTCGGGCCGGGAGTGTGTTGGCCGGTTTCATCAAAATTCTGGTACGCCTCGGGGTCTTGGCGCTTGGACCAGTCGGTGCGCATCAACACCCAGGCACCC
>RGQD01000798.1 GCA_010030205.1 Betaproteobacteria bacterium | reverse complement strand
GCCGAAGCGGGTGGTGTGGCGGCTGGTGCGGCCGCTGGTGCTGGATCTGGTGTGGCGTTTGGCGACGCGGGCTGGCGTTCGGTCGACCGAATCGGGTCGGGACCGATTGCCGCGACCTCCGGTATCGGGTCCGGTGTTGGCATCGCCGGGTTGGACGAGGGGTGCGGCGCCGATTCAGCCGAATTTGCCGGGCCACGCCGGTGATCCAAGAAGGCCGCTTCGGCTCGGTTCGGCCGCACGGCGACTTGTTCGCTGGGCGCCAAGACCTCGGCCGATCGATCTGGCGCCGCGAGATTGCCCGCGCGCTCGGGCGCCACTGTCGATAGCCCTGCGACTTGCAAGCCTGATGGCCCCGCGCGGGTGGATCGTTGTTCACGCACCGTTTCGGTCAAGCGCTCGGTGTTGCCTGGGGTCGCGCGGTCCGAGCTGGCGCCAGATGGGGCTTGCGGGGCTTTGACACTTGCTATGCCAACGGGTTGCTCAGGCCTGGCAGTCGTGACCTGCATCGCCGTGGTGCTGTGCGGGGCTGGTGTGAGTTCGGCGGATTGGCTGGTTGGCGGGACCACCGTCGCTGCTGTTGCTGGTGCTGGTGCTGGTGCTGGTGCTGGCGTGGCCGTGGGCGTGGGCGTGGCGCTGGGCAGTCCTGGGACACTGTGGCCTTCGTCGAGGGCGTTGAGCTGCGGTTTGGCTGCAGCGCGAATCGCCGGCGCGTCGTGCTGGGCAGCATCGCCTGAGCGCCTGGTGTTGCCGTTACCGGTGGCTGGGGTGGGTCGAATGACCGCGCCAGGGCCATTGTTGATGGCCTGATGCCGGCCGCGGTCTTGCTGACCAAGGTCTTGTTGGCCAAGGTCTTGTTGGCCAACCGTGGCGGCTGGGCGTGCAGGCCTTGCATCGACTGCGGCCAAAGTCGCTGACCGCGCAGGTTCGGGACCTGTTGAGGCATCGCCCTCGGGCTTGCTGGCGCGGTCGAATCGCGCGGCGAGGCCGGCGCCGCTGCCGTTGCTGATCCCTGTCGCCTGGCGATCCTGGCTGCTCACCACCTGGTTCGGCAGGTCGATGCCAGGTCCCGGCGCGGTTTGCGTCTGTCGGGCCGTCCCGGCAGGGGGAGAGTCGCTTGCGTGGACGCCAGGCCGACCCGGAGCCGCAGTGACTTGCGCTGGGGTGCTGGCG
>RGQD01000797.1 GCA_010030205.1 Betaproteobacteria bacterium | reverse complement strand
CAAAAAGCGCGCACAGATATTTCTGATGCATTAAGAAATTACAATATTGAATTTATAATAAATTTTTTAATAAAAGAATCTAATAAAATATTAGATAACATTAATACACAAAATAAAAATTATTATGATCGCGCAAAATCATATTCTATACAACAATTAGAGAATATTACAAATGAACTAACAATTAATATAAAAAATCTTCTTATATTAAAAAATGATGGTATAAAAGATACAGCTGAATTATGTGATATATTAAATAAAATTCTAGATTTTTTTATAGATCTATTACAAAAGGCAAAAATTAATGAAAATTTACCACAAGTAACCCCACCAGTAACGCCACCAGTAACGCCACCATCACCACAAGTAACGCCATCACCATCACCAGTATCACCACAAGTAACACCATCACCAGCAGTATCACCAGAAGTAACGCCGCCACCACAAGTAACACCACCACAAGTAACCCCAGTAACACCACCATCATCACAAGTAACACCACCACAAGTAACACCATCACCATCACCAGTAACACCACCATCATCACCAGTATCACCACAAGTAACGCAACCACAAGTAACGCAACTACAAGTAACACCATCACCAGTATCAAAAACCGCTACACAAAAACAAATAGAAAAAATATTAAAACAAAGGGTAGAGGGACAAAAACAAGAAGAAAATGGTAAAATGGTAATAAAAAAAGAAAATATATATGAAGATGATGGTGAAGATGATACTGTAAATATGTCTCAAGCCACACTAATGCAAAACTTTATAAAAGGGCATACAATTGAAAAAATTATGATAATTAATCCCCATAATATTCCAGATAAAAAAATGAAATTAGATGAATTTAATGAAAAATTAAAAAATGGTGAATATATACCACATTGTAAGATATATGCAAATAATGGTGATGAATATGAACATGACTAGCGATTTGATAAAGATCTAAATAATTGCAGTAAATGCTTTATTAATTTCTTTTTTTAGTTCATTAAATTCATTAATGGCAAATTTAATAGAATTGATTAGATGTTTATGTATATCATCCCCTTCAATATAGTTAATAGTAATTTCTAAATTTTTTTCAAATGTAATATCATATATTACTAATGAACAAGATGGAAAAATTTCATGTAATATAATTCTTTTTAATAAGTTTCCA
>RGQD01000796.1 GCA_010030205.1 Betaproteobacteria bacterium | reverse complement strand
CTGGCGCTTGCACTGCTATCGCCGATCGACGCCCTGGCCCAGCAATCGTTC
Organism: Betaproteobacteria bacterium; assembly: GCA_010030205.1. Taxonomy (GTDB): domain Bacteria; phylum Pseudomonadota; class Gammaproteobacteria; order Burkholderiales; family Burkholderiaceae_C; genus Pseudaquabacterium. Next base: position 1,120 of record RGQD01000796.1, on the reverse strand, counting down.
AGTTTTCACATGGCGCAGCACATGCTGCTGCTGGACCTAGTACCGATCTTCTGCATCCTCGGTCTGAACAAGATCCTTCTCCGCCCGGCAACACGACGCCTGCAAGCGCTGGAGCGAGCGCTTGGCCCGCTGATGCATCCTTGGGTGGCTGTCGTGCTCTACATCGTCGCGATGTGGGCTTGGCACGTCCCAGCCGCCTACGATGCGGCGCTCGGGAACGTGACCGTCCACGTCTTTGAGCACGTCTGCTTCCTCAGCGTCGGTTTTCTTTACTGGTGGCAACTACTGTCACCAATCCGCTCGAGATTCCGTGGCGGCGCGATGGGGCCGTTGCTCTACATGGTCTCGACCAAGGTCGGCGTTGGGCTGCTCGGAATCATCCTGACTTTCGCGCCCGACCCTCTTTATTCGTACTACGAGGCTCGCGGCGGAATCTTTGGCCTGAGCGCTGGAGTTGATCAGCAGGTCGGTGGTGAGCTGATGGCACTGGAGCAGACGATCGTGATGGGGGTCGCGCTGGTCTACTTACTATTCCGCGCGATCGACCAGAGCGAGCGCGAGCAGGAACGGCGTGAAGCGCTTGAAGATCGCGCCGAAGAGCAGCGCAGCTAACCGCTTAGCGCCGCGCCATCTTCTATCCGCAGCGATTCACCCGCAGCCGCTTCAACCGTGACGACACCGCTGACCGTGACATCGCCGCCGAAGCTGACATCGCCCTTAACGGTCAAGTGCTCAGCATCTACTAGCGAAGGCACACCGACCGCAAAGCGTGCCTCAAAATCGTCGATCAAGCGGAAGTAATCGCCATCCAGCTCGGCCAGCGGCGCGCGACCAGCGCAGGCCGGCGCGAGTGCAAGCTGGCCACCTCCGTCTAGCTGATAGGCATCGGAGCGCAAAACGAGCAGGTCGTCGGTTGTCTTCACCGGCAGGAAGCGCGAACGCGGCACACGGATCGCACGGGCGCCAGGGATCGCCGCTATTGCTGCGCCGATCGCCGATTCCAGCTGAACGACCCCCGGTGAGTCTGGATCAGAAGGATCGACCGTCTTGCGATTCACAATCATCGGTAGGTCGATCACGCCATCATCACCCAGCGCTGCGCTGAGGGCTTGGAGGTCTA
>RGQD01000795.1 GCA_010030205.1 Betaproteobacteria bacterium | reverse complement strand
CCTACCCACCCACCATCCCTCCCCAGCCCTCCTGTCGACCCCCGCCGTGTCAGCCGTCATCCGCGAGCGTGAGGGCGGCTGCGCGCTGGGCGGCATCGTGCTGACGGCGAGCCACAACCCCGGTGGCCCCACGGAGGACTTTGGCATAAAGTACAACGTCGCCAATGGCGGCCCCGCGCCTGAGGCGCTGACGGATGCCATCTACAGCGCCACGACGCGCATCAGCACGGTGCACATCTGCGCCGAGCTGCCCGATGTCGACCTGGGCGTCATCGGCAAGACCACCTTTGTGCGCGGCGGCGAGGAGGGTGGGGCGGGCGAGACGTTTGTGGTGGAGGTGCGTGTGTGAGGGTGGTGGAAAGAAGCAGGACGGAGCGCTGGGGAGAGCACATGAGCGTGTGCATGAGTCGGGTCTTTCGCACACAAGCTACACGCCTAGGCCACGCGCATGGCTCTCTGGTGATCGCCGCACTCGATCGGCAAGCCGGTTGAGCTGCGCGCCGCCGCTGGCGGTCTGCAGTGGTCGGCGCACCGTGCGGCTGTTCGAAGTCCGAGGCCCTGCGGGGCTCTTGCGCGGACCAGCAGGATGCTAGAGTTTGGGATCGATTCGCGTTATTCGCGTCATTCGCGTGAACAAGCAAAAATAGGCAAAAGCATCTCATGAGCTACGAAACACTGAAATTTGAGGTGCAGGATGGCGTCGCTTGCATCGGCTTCAACCGACCCAAACAAGGCAACGCGCTGTCGCCTTTGATGGCCAAGGAGTTTTCCGACGCGGCGATCCGTTGTGATGACGACCCGTCAATCCGCGCGGTGGTACTGACCGGTGAAGGCAAGCTGTTCTGCGCCGGCGGCGACCTCAGCGCATTCGTTGCTGCCGGTGCAGGCGCGAATTCATTGATCAAGGCGATGGCTGGCGACCTGCACCTGGCCATGTCCCGCCTGGCTCGGATGGATCCGCCGGTGATTGCTGCGGTCAACGGCGCGGCCGGCGGCGCGGGTTTCAGCATCGTGATGGCCGCCGACCTGGCAATCGCCGCGCAAAGTGCCAAGTTCACGATGGCCTACACGAACGCAGGCTTGTCGCCCGACGGGAGTTCGACTTTTTATATGCCACGCAAGATCGGCGACCGCCGAGCGCGCGAGCTGATGCTGACCAACCGGGTGCTCAGCGC
>RGQD01000794.1 GCA_010030205.1 Betaproteobacteria bacterium | reverse complement strand
GGTGCTCAAGGGTGCCGTGTTCGGGCGCATCGCCGGACGCGACGCGGCCCGCGCGATCGCATGACATATCTACAAACCACGAAGGAGACAACGATGAAGCAGAACCAATCGAATCGCCTGGCGGCGCTGGCCCGCGCGCTGGGATTTGCGGCGCTGGCTGCCGCCGCGCTCGCGCAGCCGGCCGCGCATGCGGCGGACGACTTTCCCAGCAAGCCCTTGCGCATGGTTGTGCCCTTCTCGCCTGGCGGCTCCACCGACGTGATCGCGCGCCTGGTCGCGCGGGAGATGTCCAAGCAGCTGGGCCAGACCGTAGTTGTGGAGAACAAGGACGGCGCCTCGGGCGCGATCGCCACCGACTTCGTCGCCAAGGCCGCACCGGATGGCTACACCATGTGCTACTGCACGACCGGCTCGATAGCGATCCTGCCGCTGATCGACGCCAAGCTGAGCTACAAGCCCGAGCGCGACCTGTCGGCTGTGACGCATGCGGTCAACCAGCCCTTCGTCGTGGTGGTGCGCAGCAACCTCGGCGTGGACAATTTCAAAGACCTGGTCGCCATGAGCAAGAGCGGGCGCAAGCTCAGCTTCGGCTCGCCGGGAACGGCAACACCCAGCCACCTGACCGGCGAGCTGCTCAACCTGGCGACCGGTATGGACATGCGCCACGTGCCCTACCGCGGCGATACGCCCGCGGTGCAGGACATGCTGGGCGGCCACATCGACGCCATGATGCTGTCGGCCATCAGCGTCAAGGCGTTGGTGGAGTCGGGCAAGGTCAAGGCGCTGGCAGTCTCCAGCACCACGCGCCTGAAGACGTTGCCCGAGCTGCCCACCATCGCCGAGCTCGGCTATGCCGGCTTCCAGACCAACAACCTGCAGGCCATTTTTGTGCCCGCTGGCACGCCGCCGGACGTGATCGCCAAGCTCAATGCGGCGGCGGTGGCCGGGCTGCGCACGGCTGAAGCGGTGGAGAAGATCGGCGGCCAGGGCCTCATCATCGTCGCCGATTCGCCGGCCTCCGCCACCCGCAGCATGCGGGAAGAGTCGGCGCGCTGGGCCCCGGTGGTCAACAAGCTCGACCTGAAACGCTGAAGATGGCCGACGCGCTGTCCATCCACGCCTCCTCGCTGGACGCGGAGGGCTGCTACAAGCTGCTCAGCGGCGTGGTGGTGCCGC
>RGQD01000793.1 GCA_010030205.1 Betaproteobacteria bacterium | reverse complement strand
TGCGACAGCAGCAACCGGTGCAGCGGCCGCTACGGGCTCGGCTACAGCAGCAGAGTCGGTACGCAGCGTGACCACACGACCACCAGCGGAAATTTTGCCGCCTGCCACCACATGCACCGCCTCGACGATACCTGCAGTGGTGGATGGCACATCCATGGTGGCCTTCTCGGTTTCGAGCGTGACCAGCGGCGTGTCGAGCTCGACGCGATCGCCTGGCTTGACCAGCACCTCGACCACGCCGACCTCGGCAAAACTGCCCATATCGGGCACAACGACATCGATTGACTGCGACACGCGCTCGATCCTTTAACTGTTCAGCGGATTGGCCTTGGCCGGGTCGATACCCAGTTTGCCAATAGCCTTTTCGACAACCGACCCTTCGAGCTTGCCTTCATCGGCCAGCGCCTTGAGCGCCGCCAGCACGATGAAGCGCCGGTCGACCTCGAAGTGACCGCGCAGCGCCGCACGACCATCACTGCGGCCGAAGCCGTCAGTGCCCAGCGTGACGTAACGCGGCGCGATCCACTGACGGATCTGGTCGGGAACCAACCGCATGTTGTCGGTGGCAGCAATGACAGGCGCCGTGTGCTGTGCAAACAGCGTCTGCACGTACGGCACCTGCGCCTTGCGACCCGGGTTGAGCAGATTGTCGCGTTCAACGTTGAGCGCCTCGCGGCGCAGTTCGCTGAAGCTGGTGATCGAGAACACATCGGCGGCGACGTTGTAGTCGGCCTCGAGGATCTCGGCAGCAGCCAGCACTTCGCGCAGGATCGTGCCTGAGCCCAGCAGCGTGGTGCGCAGCTTGCCCTTGGCACCAGGGCGCATCAGATAACCGCCCTTCAAAATGCCCTGCTCTGCGCCCGCCGGCATCGCCGGCTGCACATAGTTTTCGTTCATCACCGAGAGGTAATAGAAGATGTTCTCGTGCTCGACATACATGCGCTGCATGCCGTCGTGGATGATGACAACAAGCTCATAGGCCCAAGCCGGATCGTAGGCACGGCAGTTGGGCACAGTGGTGGCCACAATCTGGCTGTGACCGTCCTGGTGCTGCAGGCCCTCGCCCGCCAGCGTGGTGCGACCTGCAGTGGCACCCATCAAAAAGCCGCGCGCCTGAATGTCGCCCGCTGCCCAGATAAAGTCGCCCACGCGCTGGAAGCCGAACATCGAGTAGTAGA
>RGQD01000792.1 GCA_010030205.1 Betaproteobacteria bacterium | reverse complement strand
AACCTGGTCGGCATCTTCCAGAAGCCCGAACTCGACTTCTCGCAGAACCGCGCCGAGAACGACGACATCCTGGGTGACGCCTACGAATACCTGATGCGCCACTTCGCCACCGAGAGTGGCAAGAGCAAGGGCCAGTTCTACACGCCGTCCGAGGTCAGCCGCATCATCGCCAAGGTCATCGGCATCGCCCCGGGCAACGCCAAAGCGTCGACCACCGCCTACGACCCCACCTGCGGATCGGGCTCGCTGCTGCTGAAGGTGGCGGCCCAGGCCGGCACGCACATCACGCTGGAAGGCCAGGAGATGGACGTGACCACCGCCGGCCTGGCGCGCATGAACATGATCCTGCACGACTTTCCGACGGCCAGCATCATGACCGGCAACACGCTGTCCGACCCCAAGTTCAAGGACGGCGCGAAAAACGGGGCAGAACAGCTGCGCACCTACGACTACGTGGTCGCCAACCCGCCGTTCTCGGTCAAGACCTGGAGCACCGGCCTGACACCGGCGAATGACCCTTACCAGCGCTTCGCCTGGGGCGAGCCACCCGCCAAGCAGGGCGACTACGCCTTCCTGCTGCACATCATCCGGGCTATGAAGGGCACCGGCAAGGGCGCCTGCATCCTGCCGCACGGCGTGCTGTTCCGCGGCAATGCTGAAGGCCTGATCCGCAAGCAGCTCGTCCGCTCGGGCACGCTGAAGGGCATCATCGGCCTGCCCGCCAACCTGTTCTACGGCACCGGCATCCCGGCCTGCATCCTGGTGCTGGACAAGGCCGGCGCCGTGGCGCGTGCCGCCGCGGGCACCGGCATCTTCATGATCGACGCCAGCAAGGGATTCATCAAGGACGGCAACAAGAACCGCCTGCGCGAGCAGGACCTGCACCGCATCGTCGACACCTTCCAAAGACTGGCCGACGTGACGCCCGGCGCCCGCCAGGGCGACGTTCCACGGTTTGCCCGCCTGGTGCCACTGGCCGAGATTGCCGACGCCAAAAACGACTTCAACCTCAACCTGCCGCGCTACATCGACAGCAGCGAGCCTGAGGACCTGCAGGACATCACCGGCCACATGCGTGGCGGCATCCCCGAGCGCGCCTGGACGACGCCCCCATCTTCGCGAGGTGCTTTTCCACCCTGGCGGCCAGCACTGCCACCTCGTCGGTGAGCTTCGGCAGCGG
>RGQD01000791.1 GCA_010030205.1 Betaproteobacteria bacterium | reverse complement strand
CAGCGGGATGTAGTGCTGCCAGTCGTAGCGGGTCTCCCCGGCGTTGCTCAGCCGGTCGTGGTGCGCCACGACCTTGTCGTCGGCAACGATCACCACGGCAGCCGGGTACAGCCGGGTACTGACCATCTGGCCGTATAGCTCGCACGGCACCGAGTAGCGGTTGCGTGCCACCGACACCAGGCAGGTGCTCGACACCCGCGCCGGCTTCTCCACGTAGCCGTCGAAGGCCACTGGCATGGGCATCAGGTGAGCTCGCTCATGCTCGAGCATCTCGGCCACGCTGAACTGCTCATGCTCGGGGTGGCGCACCTCCTCCCACAGCGCGCGGCACCGGTCGGCCAGCCAGGCGTTCAGTTCGGTGAACGTTCTTCTCGACGACGCCCTTCTCCCAGCCCGAGGCCACGTTGCAGAAGTCCGGGTCGACCAGGTAGTGCGCGCACATCGTGGCGAAGCGCTCGTTGACGATGCGGCCCTTGCCCTTCTTGACCTTGTCGACCGCCGTCTTCATGTTGTCGTAGATGCCGCGCCGGGCCACCCCGCCCAGCGCCGCGAAGGAGCGCGTGTGCGCATCGAACAGCATCTCGTGACCTTGGCTCGGGTAGGCCACCAGCCAGAACGCCCGCGAGGCGCACAGCTTCATGTGCGCCACCTGCACCCGGTAGTAGATGCCGCCCACCACCATCCCTTCCTCGCTCCAGTCGAACTGGTAGGCCTCGCCCAGTTCGAACGCCAGCGGGATGAAGGCGTTGGCCACCGCCGTCTGGCCTTCCTGCTCGCGCCAGGCGCGGATGAAGTCGGTCACCCGGCTGTAGCCGCCGTCGTAGCCCGCACCCTTGATCTCGGCATACAGCGCCCGGGCCGTGCGTCGTTCGTGCCGCGGGCGCCGGGCGTCGGCCTTCAGGGCCTGCCGCAGCACGTCGTGGAACGCCGTGAGCTTGCTGGGCTGCTCACTGCGCCGGTACTTCGGCGGGCCATTGACCTCGCCGTGCAGCCACTTCGAGATCGTGTTGCGCGACAGCCCCGTGATGCGCGCAATCTCGCGCACCGACTTCTTCTTGCGGCTATGCAACCGCCTGATCCTGCCAATCATGTCCATGGTGATCACTCCTCGTCCTCTGCTGCACAAAAAAGCAGCAGGGTAGGTTGTTCACCTGGCTCAGTTTTGGGTCGGCACAACCCTCAAAA
>RGQD01000080.1 GCA_010030205.1 Betaproteobacteria bacterium | reverse complement strand
CCGGCTTTGCCCGTACCCACCAGGTGCTTGGCCGGCTCGTCGAGCTTGGCAGGGCCCAAGTTAGAATCTTTGGTTACCCTTTTTAGTCTCTGTTTCAGGAAGAATTGCCATGGCCATCGAACGCACACTCTCGATCATCAAACCCGACGCTGTCGCCAAGAATGTCATCGGACAGATATACGCACGCTTCGAAGGCGCAGGCCTGAAGGTCATCGCCGCCCGGATGGCGCATCTCTCGCGCGGTGAGGCCGAGGCTTTCTACAGCGTCCACAAGGCACGCCCATTCTTCAACGATTTGGTGAACTTCATGATCTCCGGGCCGGTGATGATCCAGGCGCTTGAGGGTGAAGGCGCGATCGCCAAGAACCGCGATCTGATGGGCGCGACCGACCCGAAGAAGGCCGACAAGGGCACGATTCGCGCTGACTTCGCCGATTCGATCGATGCGAACGCGGTTCATGGCTCTGACGCACCCGAGACGGCTGCTGTCGAAATCGCGTTCTTCTTTGCTGGCTTGAACGTCTACACGCGCTGAGCCTCAGCCTTTCGCAACGCCAGGCCGGCCAGCAACTCGTGTCAGCGGTCAATCTGCTCGATCTCGACCTTGATGCGCTCGCCGCCTGGTGTGGTGAGTTCGGCGAGAAGCGTTATCGCGCCGTTCAGTTGTTTCGCTGGATCCACCAGAAGGGCGAGAGCGAATTCGCTCGCATGTCGGACTTGGCCAAGTCCTTGCGTGACAAGTTGTCTGGGCTGGCCGTGGTTCGACCACTGACCTTGCTCAGCGAGCAGGCCTCGGCCGACGGCACGATCAAGTGGTTGTTCGATGTTGGCGGTGGCAATGCTGTGGAGACGGTGTTCATCCCGGAAGCCGACCGCGGCACGCTGTGCGTGTCCTCTCAAGCAGGTTGCGCGGTGGGTTGCCGTTTTTGCTCGACGGGCCACCAGGGGTTCAGCCGCAACCTGTCGACCGGCGAGATCATCGGCCAGCTTTGGTACGCCGAGCATCATTTGCGCCAGCGGCTCAAGCTCGCCACTGGCGAGCGCGTCATCTCCAACGTCGTGATGATGGGCATGGGCGAGCCGCTGCAAAATTACCATGCGCTGGTACCGGCGTTGCGGATGATGCTTGACGACCATGGCTACGGCTTGTCGCGGCGGCGTGTCACGGTGTCGACTTCGGGCATGGTGCGCATGATTGATCGACTCAGCGTCGATTGTCCTGTCGCTCTGGCGGTGTCGCTGCATGCGCCCACCGATGCGCTGCGCGATCAATTGGTGCCGCTGAACCGCAAGCATCCACTGGATGCCTTGATGCAGGCCTGTCACGATTACCTGGCTTCGGCGCCGCGTGACTTCATCACTTTTGAGTATTGCATGCTCGACGGTGTCAACGACAGCGCCGATCAGGCGCGTGAATTGGTCGCGCTGGTGTCGGGTCTGCGCGGCAGTCCGCGTGTGTCCTGCAAGTTCAACCTGATTCCTTTCAATCCCTTCCCGGCGTCTGGCTTGACCTGCTCGCCGCGCGACCGGGTGCTGGCTTTTGCCAAGGTGCTGCAGGACGCCGGCATTGTCACGACTGTTCGCAAGACCCGTGGCGAGGACATCGACGCAGCTTGCGGGCAACTCGCCGGTGAAGTGCAGGACCGGACCCGAGCGCAGCTTCGCCTGACGCGGCCGGTGATCAGAATCGAGGCCGCATCGTCGGTTGCCCCATGAGGGCGCAAGAGGTATGGGTGGCTTGCGTTGCAGCTTTGACCCTGGTGGTCGGGTTGTTGGGCTGTGCGGCGCCCGTCGCGCTGCCTGCTGATTCGCCGCGCACCATTGCCACGGCTTCAGACCAAACCGACGCCGAGCGGCGTGCCTTGGTTCGGCTCGAACTTGCCAGTCTGTATTTCGGGCGCGGCCAGTTCGACACGGCGCTCGATGAAGTCAAGCAGGCCATCGTGGCCAAGCCTGATCTGGCTGATGCCTACAACCTGCGCGCGATGATTTACGCGGCGATGGGTGAAGACCGCATGGCCGAGGAGAGTTTTTCCCGGGCCTTGCAGACCAGCCCAAGTCATGCCGCGACCTTGCACAACCAAGCCTGGTTCTGGTGTCAACGCGGTCGCCATGCCCAGGCTCAAGCGCAGTTCGGCGCCTTGTTGGCCTTGCCTCAGTACCGTGATGTTGCTCGCACCCAATTGGCCCGCGGCCTGTGTTTTGGGCGAAACGGCCAATGGGTCGAAGCCGAAGCGGCATTGATGCGAGCCTATGAGTTGGAGCCAGCCAACCCTAGCGCGGGTGTTAACCTGGCCGAGGTGCTGCTGCAACGGCGCGATTTCGAGCGTGCGCGTTTCTACATCGCCCGCGTCAACGATGTGGCTGGAACTTCCAACGCGCAGACGCTTTGGCTGGCGGTGCGGATCGAGCGCAAGCTCGGTCGCGAAACCGCTGTGCGACAGTTTGGCGAGCGGCTGCGTGAACTCTTTCCTCAATCACCCGAGGCTTCGCTCTTCGAGCGTGGCCGTTTTGATGACTGATACCCCCGATTCCTCGAAGTCTCCCGATGCCCTGCCTGTGCCGGTCCCCGCGGCTGCGGGTCACGCAGGTGCGATGTTGCGCGCGGCGCGCCAGCAGCAAGGCCTGCACATCGCTGCGCTGGCCGCTTCGATCAAAGTGGCGCCCGCCAAACTCGAGGCGCTGGAGTCGGGTCGCTACCATGAGTTGCTTGACCTGACCTTCACCCGTGCGCTGGCGCAGGCTATCTGCCGCGTGCTCAAGATCGACCCGGCGCCCGTGCTGGCACAGTTGCCCGACGTGCTGCCCGACGGCTTGGGGCGGGTGGGCGCGGGCTTGAACACGCCGTTCCGCGAGCGGCCAGGTCGGGTTGTGCCCGCTGACTGGGTGCCCTGGCGTCATCCTGTGCTGTGGCTGGTGGCCTTGCTGCTGTTGGCGGCTGTGGCTTTCTTGCTGGTGCCGTCGGCCTCGGTGCGCGATCTGCTGCCCGGCGAGAGCGTCAGCAAGCCCGCAGCGGCCGATGGCGGGTTGGCCTCGCCCGGGCTTGCTTCGAGCAGCGCCGCCGAAGTTGCACCGGCGGCATCTGCGGACACGCCGCCTGTGACAAGCGCCGCCGCTGGCGCTTCGGTCGCCAAGGGCGATGTCGTCGTCGTTCGTGCGCTGAAGCCGACCTGGATCCAGGCCACCGACGGCGGCGGCCAGACACTGATCTCCCGTTTGGTTTCTGAAGGCGAAACAGTGGAATTGACGGGCAAGTTGCCGCTGAGGCTGAAAGTTGGCAATGTCAGCGGGACTGAGCTCAAGTTTCGCGGCAAGCTGGTGGACCTGGGCGCTGCGACGCGCGACAACATGGCCAGTCTCACCTTGCCGTGACAGCCGCGTTGAACAAGCCTGTGCTTTGACCGCAACGACTCTGATTTGGCTGATATATGTCCATTGCACTTCCTGACGATTTGCTGCTGATCACTCCTGCGCAGCCGCTTGCACGGCGCTCGCGCCAAGCCCGTGTGGTCTGGGGCGACCGGGTCGTCACCTTGGGTGGCGACGCGCCGGTGCGTGTGCAGTCCATGACCAACACCGACACGGTGGACGTGATCGGCACCGCGATCCAGGTCAAGGAACTGGCCATTGCCGGTTCGGAGTTGGTGCGTATCACCGTCAACACGCCCGAAGCCGCACAGGCCGTGCCACATATTCGTGAGCAGCTTGACCGCATGGGCATCGATGTGCCTCTGATTGGCGACTTTCACTACAACGGCCATACCTTGCTGACCGAGTATCCGGCCTGTGCCGCAGCGCTGTCGAAATACCGCATCAACCCAGGCAATGTCGGCAAGGGACACAAGCGCGACCGCCAGTTCACGCAGATGATCGAGGCCGCATGCCGGCACGACAAACCGGTGCGCATTGGCGTCAACTGGGGCAGCCTCGACCAGGAGTTGCTGGCCCAGATGATGGACGACAACGCCGGCCGCCAACAGCCCTGGGATGCCAAGCAGGTGATGTACCAGGCCTTGATCCAGTCGGCGCTGCAATCGGCGGCCTGGGCGCAGGAACTCGGCATGCGCGCCGAACAAATCATCATCAGCTGCAAGGTCAGCGGCGTGCAGGACTTGATCACGGTCTACCAGGCGCTCAGCAGCCGCTGCGATTACCCGCTGCACCTGGGCCTGACCGAGGCCGGCATGGGCACCAAAGGCACGGTGGCCTCCGCCGTGTCGATGGGTCAGTTGCTGCAGCAAGGCATAGGCGACACGATTCGGGTCAGCCTGACGCCGCAACCCGGTGAGGCTCGCACGCAAGAAGTGGTGGTGGCGCTGGAGATCCTGCAAGCGCTGGGTCTGCGAAATTTCAACCCCAGCGTGACCGCCTGTCCGGGCTGTGGCCGCACCACCAGCACGACTTTCCAGGAGTTGGCCAAGCAGATCGACGACCACCTGCGTGCGATGATGCCGGTGTGGAAAGCCAAGTATCCAGGGGTCGAGAACCTCAGGTTGGCGGTGATGGGCTGCATCGTCAACGGTCCCGGCGAGAGCAAGCATGCAGACATCGGCATCAGCCTGCCCGGCACTGGCGAGGCACCTGCAGCGCCCGTCTTCATCGATGGTCAGAAAGCGATGACGCTGCGGGGTGCCGGCATTGCGCAGGAGTTCCATCGCATCGTCGAGGACTATATCGAGCGCCGCTTCGGCGCCGCTGTCGAGCTTCGCTGACAGTTGCCGTTCCCGCCGCGCGATCCCCCGCGGGCTGACCCGAATTTGCATTGAGCGGCCCGAACGGGCTCGACAAGACATGGCAGAAACACTGCAAGCCGTCAAAGGCATGAACGACATCCTGCCGCCGGAATCCCGACGCTGGGAATGGCTCGAAGACAGGCTGCGTGCGCTGATGCGCCGCTACGGCTACCAGAACATCCGAACCCCCATCGTCGAGCCCACGCCGCTGTTCGTGCGCGGCCTGGGGGAGGTGACCGACATCGTCGAAAAAGAGATGTACTCTTTTATCGACAGCATGAACGGCGACCCGCTGACGCTCAGACCCGAAAATACCGCAGGTGTGGTGCGTGCGGCGATCGAGCACTCGATGCTCTACGACGGCGGCAAGCGTCTGTACTACATCGGCCCGATGTTCCGCCACGAGCGGCCACAGCGCGGGCGCTACCGCCAGTTTCACCAAGTGGGGGTGGAGGCGCTGGGTTTTGGCGGACCCGAGACCGACGCCGAGGTGATCCTGATGGCGCGCGCGCTGTGGCGCGACCTGGGTTTGGCCGATGTGCGCCTGGAGGTCAACAGCCTGGGTGTTTCCGATGAGCGCAGCGCCCACCGTGCCGCGCTGATCGCCTACTTCGAAGCCCATGCCGACCAACTCGATGCCGAGGCTCAGCGCCGGCTGCACAGCAACCCGCTGCGCATCCTCGACACCAAGAACCCGGCGATGCAAGGCTTGGTCGACGCTGCGCCGCAGTTGATGAGCTTTCTCGGCGAAGGCTCGCTCAAGCATCTGGACGCGGTCAGGTCTGCGCTCGATGCCGTGGGTCAGGCTTACACCATCAACCCGCGCCTGGTGCGCGGCATGGATTACTACACGCACACCGTGTTCGAGTGGATCAGCCCCAAGCTTGGCGCCCAGGGCACGATATGCGGTGGCGGGCGCTACGACGGCCTGGTCGAGATGATCGGAGGCAAGCCTGCGCCTGGCGTGGGCTGGGGCATGGGCTTGGAGCGGGTGCTCGATCTGCTGATGCAAAGCGGGATCGAGCCACCTGTGCTGGCCCCCGATGTGTACGCGGTTTTGCCCGATGCCGCAGCGCTGAGTCCAGCCATCGCCTTGGTAGAGGCGCTGCGTGAAGCGGGTGTCTCGGTGGTGATGCATGCCGGCGGCGCGGCCGGCCTTGGCAGCATGAAATCGCAGTTCAAGAAAGCCGACGCCAGTGGCGCTCGCCATGCGCTGGTGTTCGGTGCCAGCGAATTGGCGCAGGGCATGGTGGCGGTAAAGCCGCTGCGCGATGCCGCCGTGCCGCAGGTGCTGCGACCCCTGGTCGGCGCCGCGGCCTGGGCCCATGAACTGCGCAACGCATAATCGCAGGCTCGACCCCCGAGCAACGACGACAGGCCCTTCATGGCGAACCCGCTTGACCTGCAAGAGCAGGAACAACTCGAAGATATCAAGGCTTTCTGGAAGCAGTACGGCAATCTGATCGCCTGGCTGATCACCGCTTGCTTGCTTGCCTACGCCGGATGGAACGGTTGGGGTTGGTACCAGCGCGACCAGACCGCCAAGGCTGGCGTGGTGTTCGATGAACTCGACAAAGCTGCCGCCGCTGGTGATGCGGACAAGGTGGGTCGAATCTTTGCCGATCTCAAGGATCGCTATGGCCGCACGGCGCTGGCCCAGCAAGGCGGTCTGCTGGCAGCCAAGGTGCAGTATGAAAAAGGCCAGGCTGACGCGGCAAAGACGAGCCTGAGCTGGGTCGGCGACAACGCCAAGGAAGAAGAGTACCGCAGCATCGCCCGACTGCGACTGGCAGGCTTGTTGCTCGAGGCCAAGCAGTACGACGCCGCGTTGAAGGCCTTGGACGAGGCCAAGTCCAAGGAGTTTTCAGCCCTGGTGGCCGATCGTCGCGGCGATGTACTGCTGGCCCAAGGCAAGAAGGAGCAAGCGCTGGCCGCCTACCAGATCGCCTTCAAGGACATGGGCGACAAGCTGGACTACCGCCACCTGATCGAAGCCAAGCTCACCGCGCTGGCCGCGCCGCCGGCAGCTACCGCGTCAGGAGTTGCCAAGTGAAACGTCGCCTTGCCACTTGTGCCCTGGCATGCTTGGCTTTGTCGGCCCTGGTGGGTTGCGCGGCTGACAAGCCAAAATCCAGTGCGCTGGAGTCCTTCACGCCCAGGATCGCCGCGCGTCAGGTCTGGACTGCCAAGCTTGATTCAGTGCAGTTTGCGCTTTCGGTTGCGGTGCGAGACAGTAGCTTCATCGTCGCCGGCACCGACGGCACTGTGCTGGCGATCGACGCACAGAGCGGCAGCGAGCGTTGGCGGGGCCGGGTTGGGAGTTCGCTGTCAGCTGGCATCGGCAGCGATGGACGATTTGCAGCGGTCGTGACGCGCGACAACGAGCTCGTGGTGATGGACAAGGGCGCCAAGCTATGGAGCACCAGGCTGTCGTCTCGCACCAGCACCGCGCCTGTGGTGGCGGGCGAGCGGGTGTTCGTGATCGGTGTGGACCGCGTGGTACATGCCTTCGACGCGATCGACGGCCGCCGGCTGTGGACTTTTCAGCGTGCCGGCGAGGCGCTCACGCTGGCCCAACCCGGCGTGCTCGCCGCTTTCAAGAACACATTGGTTGCGGGGGTCGGCGCGGTGATGATAGGGCTGGACCCGACCGCTGGCAGCGTTCGATGGGAGCTGGCCATCGCCGCGCCGCGCGGTACCAACGAGGTCGAGCGCCTGAATGACCTGGTCGGCCCGATGCTTCGCCAGGGCGACAATTTGTGTGCTCGCGCTTTCCAGACCGCTGTCGGCTGTGTCACGGTTGCTGGCACCGACCGTGCCACGCTGCGCTGGAGCCGGAATGCCGGCGGGCAGCAAGCCGTTGGCGGCGACGCCGACTTCGTCTTCGGTGGTGATGCCTCGGATCGATTGAGCGCCTGGCGTGCGGCCAATGGTGAACTGGCCTGGACCAATGAGCGCTTGTTGTACCGTGGTTTGAGCGCGCCGCTGTCGTTCGGCAAGACGGTGATGTTTGGCGACAGTGAAGGCCAGGTCCATCTGCTTGACCGTGAAGACGGCAAGACTTTGCTGCGATTGCCAACCGATGGTTCACCGGTCGTGGCGCAGCCGGTGCTGGCGGGCACGACAGCCTTGGTGGTCACTCGCAAGGGTGGATTGTTTGCCTTTCGTTCAGAGTAATGCCCTGGGGCTTGGCCCCTGTTTTTTCCTTGATTCCCTGAGCGAAGGCCCACGACCATGAAACCGGTGATCGCCCTGGTAGGGCGGCCCAACGTGGGCAAGTCCACCTTGTTCAACCGCCTGACCAAGAGTCGGGACGCGATCGTCGCGGACTATGCTGGCCTGACCCGCGACCGCCACTATGGCGACGCGAAGCAGGGCGGGCATGAGTTCATCGTCATCGACACCGGGGGGTTTGAGCCCGAGAAGCCCACCGGCATCGTTGCGATGATGGCGCGCCAGACCAAGGCCGCAGTGGCCGAGGCCGACGCGGTGATCTTCGTCGTCGACGCGCGCAATGGCGTGTCGGGCCAGGATCACGACATCGCGCGCTACCTGCGAGGGGCCAACAAGCGCGTGCTGCTGTGTGTCAACAAGGCCGAAGGCCTGAGTGAATCGCCGCTGCTGGCCGAGTTCCACGAACTCGGCATGGGCGAGCCACATCCCATCTCGGCTTCGCACGGCCAGGGGATCCGCAGCCTGTCGAAGAAGCAGAGTCGCTGGAAAACAAGCCCATCCGCCTGGCAGTCGCAGGACGGCCCAACGTTGGCAAGAGCACCTTGATCAATACCTGGCTGGGGGAAGAGCGCCTGGTGGCTTTCGACCAACCCGGCACCACGCGCGATGCGATCAGCGTTCCCTTCGAGCGTGCCGGGCAGCAGTTTGAATTGATCGACACCGCCGGACTGCGCCGCAAGGGCAAGGTCTTCGAGGCGATCGAGAAGTTCTCGGTGGTCAAGACCTTGCAGGCGATTTCTGACGCCAACGTGGTGCTGTTGCTGATCGATGCGACCCAGGGTGTGAGCGACCAGGATGCCCACATCGCCGGCTACATCCTCGAGGCCGGCCGCGCGGTGGTGATTGCGATCAACAAGTGGGATGCGGTAGATGCCTACCAGCGCGAGATGCTTGCGCGGTCGATCGAACAGCGGCTGTCGTTCCTGAAGTTTGCGCCAGTGCTGCATATTTCGGCCATCAAGCGCCAGGGCCTGGCGCCGGTGTGGAAGGCGATCGCCGATGCCCATGCTTCGGCCATCCGCAAGATGCCCACGCCGATCCTGACCCGTTTGCTGCAGGAGGCGGTCGTGCACCAGGCGCCGCAACGCAATGGCGCTTTCCGTCCGAAGCTGCGCTATGCCCACCAGGGCGGCCAAAACCCGCCGATCGTTGTCATCCATGGCACCGGCTTGGAGCATGTGACCGAGGCTTACAAGCGCTTTCTGGAAGGCAGGGTGCGCGAGCATTTCAAGCTGGTCGGCACACCACTGCGAATTCAGTTCAAGTCGGCGAGCAATCCATTTGATCAGGGTAAACCCTGAAAATCCCCAACGCTGCCATCGCTGCAAGCCGGTACGGCTGAAATCTGGCGTGAGCCGTGAGAGGCTCTGCGGGGTGGCTTTGCGCACGATGTTGCGACAGCCTGCCTTTCGCATCGACTGCGGCATCTACGGGCTTTCCCTGATGTGATATTGTGTTGTCATCAAAACTTTCGAACACGGAGTCATATCGTGAGCAACAAAGGTCAACTGCTTCAAGACCCCTTCCTGAACCTGCTGCGCAAGGAGCATGTGCCGGTTTCGATCTATCTCGTCAACGGCATCAAACTGCAGGGCCACATCGAATCCTTTGACCAGTATGTCGTGCTGTTGCGCAACACTGTGACCCAGATGGTCTACAAGCATGCGATCTCGACCGTGGTGCCGGGTCGCCCGGTCACCTTCAGCGCCGCCGATCCGGTCGACCAGGCTTGACGCAAACCACCGGCAAGGCGGTGACCAGCTCCAACAGCTTGAGCCCTGAGCAGCGTCAAGCGTCGACCTTGACCCGCGACGGGCCCGCGCGGGTGGTGCTGGTCGGTGTGGATTTCGGCAAAAGCAAGTCCTTTGACGCGACGCTTGACGAATTGGCGCTGCTGGCCGAAAGCGCTGGCGACGTGCCCGTTGAGCGGGTGATCGCACGGCGCAAAGCGCCCGATGCAGCGCTGTTCATTGGCAGCGGCAAGGCTGATGAGGTCAAGACCTTGGTGCAGATGCACGGCGCCGAATGTGTGATTTTTGACCAGGCGCTGTCGCCGGCACAACAGCGCAATCTGGAGCGTCACCTCGGGGTTGCGGTGGCTGACCGCACGGCGTTGATCCTGGAGATCTTTGCCCAGCGCGCGCAAAGCCATGAAGGCAAGCTGCAAGTAGAGCTTGCGCGTCTGCAGTACCTGTCGTCGCGACTGGTGCGCCGCTGGAGCCATTTGGAGCGCCAGACTGGAGGCGCTGGCCAGCGCGGTGGACCTGGTGAGGCGCAGATCGAACTCGACAAACGCATGATCGGTGAGCGCATCAAGTCGGTGAAGGCTCGACTCGACAAGGTCAAACGCCAGCGCGGCACCCAGCGCGACAAGCGCCGCAACAGCGGGACCTTTCGGGTCTCGCTGGTGGGCTATACCAACGCTGGCAAGAGCACCTTGTTCAATGCGCTGGTCAAGGCGCGCGCATTTGCCGCCGATCAGTTGTTCGCCACGCTAGACACCACGACCCGATCGCTCTATCTTGAGGCTTTGGGTGGCAGCGTGTCGCTGTCAGATACCGTGGGCTTCATCCGGGATCTGCCCCACAAACTGGTCGAGGCCTTCGAGGCCACGCTGCAGGAGGCGACCGATGCCGATCTGCTGTTGCATGTGATCGATGCCGCCAGCCCTGTGCAGCAGCAGCAGCGCGACGAGGTCGAGCGCGTGCTGTACGAGATTGGTGCTGCCGAGTTGCCGCAGATTTTGGTTTTCAACAAGCTCGACCAGCTCGAAGCGCCACCCCGTGAGTTGCAGGATTGGGTCGAAGGCCTGGGCGGATCTGCCGTGCCACGCGTCTTTGTCAGCGCTTTGAACACCAGCGGACTCGATACCTTGCGTGGCTTGATCGCCAAGGCTGCTGGTTCCCAGGGCTTGAATCCACCTGGGCAGTCCCCAACTGGCGGTGTTGCCGATTTGGCGGGCGAGACTGCCCCAGACAACGTCACATTACTTTCGCAGGCCTGATGAATATGCATGCAAATTCTTCCCATAAGCCGCTGGCCATCACACTGCGGGTTCGCCTTGCAGCGTTAACTGGATCGGCGCAGCGCTTGGTCACCGGCCTGCTGCGACGCCAGCCACTGCACATGGCCAACGGCCGCAACGATGGCCCACCCGACCTCGACGAGTTGTGGCGTGATTTCAACAAGAAGCTGACGGGTTTGTTCAATGGCAAGGGTGGCGGCCAAACACCGCAGCGAGACCCTGGCAAGGATGGGCCTTCGTTCCAGCCCGACATGAAAAGCGCTGGCATTGGCCTTGGGCTGATCGGATTTGTCGCGCTGGTGGTCTGGGCAGGCAGCGGATTTTTCATCGTGCAAGAAGGCCAGCAAGCCATCGTCACCACCTTCGGTCGTTACAGCGCGACGGTTGATGCAGGCTTTCAATGGCGCTTTCCGTACCCTTTTCAAGGACATGAAACCGTCGCAGTCACGCAGCTTCGCTCGGCCGAAATCGGCCGCAGCGCGGTCGCGCAGACCACCGGTCTGCGCGACTCCTCGATGCTGACGCAAGACGAGAACATCATCGACATTCGCTTCACCGTGCAATACCGGCTCAAGGATGCGAAGAATTTTCTGTTCGAGAACCGCGATCCCGACAAGGCGGTCGAGCAGGCCAGCGAGTCTGCCGTGCGCGAGATCGTTGGCAAGAGCAAGGTCGACTCGGTGCTCTACGAGCAACGCGATGCGATCGCTGCCGATCTGGTCAAGTCCATCCAGGGCCAGCTCGACCGGCTCAAGGCCGGCATCCTGATTGTCAACGTCAACGTGCAGAACGTGCAGGTGCCCGACCAGGTGACGGCGGCGTTCAACGATGCGGTCAAGGCGGGTGCAGATCGTGATCGTTTCAAGAACGAAGGCCAGGCCTATGCCAGCGACGTGATCCCCAAGGCACGGGGTACCGCTGCTCGTTTGCGCGAGGAGGCTGATGGCTATGGACAGCGCGTGGTGGCGCAGGCCGAAGGCGACGCGCAGCGCTTCCGCTCAGTGCTCACGGAGTACCAGAAAGCACCGGCTGTGACCCGCGACCGGATGTACATCGACACCATGCAGCAGGTCTATTCAAGCGTCAGCAAGGTGATGGTTGACGCCCGAAGCGGCAGCAACCTGCTCTACCTGCCGTTGGACAAACTGATACAGCAGGCCTCGCCCTCGGGCAGCGTGCAAGTGGTGCCGCAGGCACCGCCGTCGGCCGCGCTGCCGACCGATGCCGGTGCTGCTGGTGCAGCAGGTGCTGACGCACGCTCGCGCGATGGCGGTCGCAGCCGCGAACGCGACGCCCGTTGACCGTGAGCCAGCGCCCAAGCTGCCCCAACCTTTGAGTCAGAACAATATGAACCGAATCGGACTGATCGTGGCCGGCGCATTGTCGGCATTGATGCTTTTGACCTCGACGCTTTTCGTCGTTGACCAGCGTCAGCTCGCGGTGGTGTATGCACTGGGCGAGATCAAGGAAGTGATTGCTGAGCCTGGCCTGAAGTTCAAGCTGCCACCGCCTTTCCAGAACGTGGTGTTTCTTGACAAGCGGGTGCAGACGCTCGACAGCCCCGAAACCCGTCCGATCTTCACCGCCGAAAAGAAGAGCTTGGTGATCGACTGGCTTGTCAAATGGCGGATTGCCGAGCCGCGTCAATTCATCCGCAACAACGGAACCGACATCCGCAATGTCGAGAGTCGGCTCAGCCCGGTGGTGCAGGCGGCCTTCAATGAGGAGATCACTCGGCGCACCGTGCGCGGTGTGCTCGCTGCGGAGCGTGACAAGGTCATGCAGGATGTGCGCAATCGGCTGGTCGACGAGGCCAAGGCCTTCGGTATCGAGATCGTCGATGTGCGGATCAAGCGAGTGGACTTTGTCGCTGATATCACCGATTCGGTCTATCGCCGCATGGAGTCCGAACGCAAGCAGGTGGCCAATGAGTTGCGCTCACAAGGTGCGGCCGAAGGCGAGAAGATTCGTGCAGATGCCGATAAACAGCGCGAGGTGATCATCGCCGAGGCCTACCGTGATGCGCAGAAGCTCAAGGGCCAGGGCGATGCCAAGGCCTCTGCGCTGTACGCCGACGCTTTTGGTCGTGATCAGCAGTTTGCACAGTTTTACCGCAGCCTGGAGGCATACCGCGCCAGCTTTCGCAGCAAGAGTGACGTGATGGTGGTCGATCCTTCAAGCGATTTCTTCAAGGCCATGCGAGGTGCAGGGGCTGCCGCACCGGCGCCAGCGGCCAAGCGCTGAATCCCGGCGAGACGCGGTGGCCGATTGGGTCATGGGCGCGCTGGCGCTGATGCTGGTCTTTGAGGGCTTGCTGCCGTTTCTGAGTCCGACGATGTGGCGCAAGGCCTTCGAGCGTGCGATGCGCATGAGTGACGGCCAGATTCGTTTTCTGGGCCTGTCGAGCATGCTGCTGGGCTTGCTGTTGCTGACGATCTTGCACTGACTGCGGCTTTGGCGTTTGGCAGCGCCTGAACTCGGCGCGACAAAGAGCGCCGCTACAATCTTCTCTTTAATTCTCTCGGGTTTGTTCCATGTCCTCAGCTTGGCTGCTGCCCGAGCACATTGCCGATGTGCTGCCGGCCGAAGCGCGGCGCCTCGAAGACCTGCGCCGTAGCCTGTTGGAGATGGCTCGCAGCTATGGCTTCGAGCAGGTGATGCCTCCCTTGCTCGAGCACCTGGAGTCACTGCTGACCGGTACCGGCCTGGCCTTGGATTTGCGCACCTTCAAGCTGGTTGACCAACTCAGCGGTCGGTCCTTGGGAATCCGTGCCGACACGACACCGCAAGTTGCCCGCATCGACGCCCATCTGCTCAATCGCCGGGGTGTGACACGCTTGTGCTACTGCGGTCCGGTGCTGCACACTCGGCCGCAGTCGCCGCAGGCGACGCGCGAGCCGCTGCAACTCGGCGCAGAGATCTACGGTCATGCCGGTCTGGAGGCCGACCTGGAAGTGCAGGATTTGGCGCTGGACGGTCTGCGGGCTGCGGGCCTGAATGGTCTGGTGCTCGATCTGGCCGATGCGCGCATCGTTCGAGGCGTGATGGAGGGTGTCGCGGTCGACGAAGCCTCGCTGGGCGAGGTGATCGCGGCGTTGGCGGTGAAGGATCTGGCAACGCTTGACAAGCTTTCGCTTCGATTTCCCGCCGAAGCTCGCGCTGGCTTGCTAGCCCTGCCGAATCTGTACGGCGATCTGGCTATGCTCGATCAAGCCAGGCGACAGTTGCCGGCGCGGGCGTCCATCAGTGCCGCGCTCGATGACTTGGCTTGGCTAGCGCGCCATGTTGCGCAGGTTCACCCTGATGTGCAGGTGGGCTTCGACCTGGCCGACATGGGCGGCTATGCCTATTACTCGGGCGCACGCTTTGCCGTCTACGCGCCCGGCGCCACGGATGCGGTGTTGCGCGGAGGGCGCTACGACGAGATCGGCGCGGTGTTTGGTCGCAACCGGCCTGCGGTGGGGTTTTCCACCGATCTGAAAGTGCTGGGCGCCTGCGTCGCCCCCGATCTTCGCCGAACTGCGGTCCGCGCATGCTGGAGCGAGGATCCTTTGTTGCGCCAGGCGATTCGTCGTTTGCGAGAACTGGGCGACATCGTGGTTTGCGTCCTGCCCGGCCATGAGCACGAGGGCGAGGAGTTCGATTGCGACCGCGAGCTGGTGGCCTTGGACGATCGTTGGGTGCTGCGTGCGCTCTGAATCCTGAGGCGCTGAGCCGCTGACCCGTCAACTGGAAATCTGCAAACATGCAACAAGGCGAGAATCTTAGGCGCGGCCGCAACGTGGTGGTCGTCGGCACGCAATGGGGTGACGAAGGCAAGGGCAAGGTGGTCGATTGGCTGACCGACCACGCCCAGGGTGTGGTGCGTTTTCAAGGCGGTCACAACGCTGGTCACACGCTGGTGATCAAGGGTGTCAAGACGGCGCTGCAACTGATCCCTTCGGGCATCATGCGCGACGGCGTACCCTGCTACATCGGCAATGGCGTCGTCGTCGACCCTAGCCATTTGTTGCTCGAGATCGAGCGGCTCGAGGGCATCGGGGTCGAGGTTCGGTCCCGTCTGTTCATCAGCGAGTCCTGCCCCTTGATCCTGCCGTTCCACGTCGCCGTCGACAAGGCGCGCGAAGCCTTGCGCGAGACCAGCGGCGCCGGCAAGATCGGCACCACCGGCAAGGGTATTGGACCGGCCTATGAAGACAAGGTAGCGCGCCGCGCGCTGCGAGTCCAGGACTTGAAGCATCCTGAGCGTTTTGCGACCAAGTTGCGTGAACTGCTGGCCTTGCACAACTTTGCGCTCGCGGGATACTTGCAAGGCGAGCGACTTGAATTTCAGCCGATCTTCGATGAAGCGATGAAAGCGGCTGAGCAACTCAAGCCGATGATGGCTGACGTCGGCTACCAGATTCACAACGCCAGTCGCGCTGGCGCCAATATCTTGTTCGAAGGCGCCCAAGGTACCTTGCTCGACATCGACCACGGCACCTACCCCTACGTGACCTCCAGCAACTGTGTGGCTGGCAACGCGGCGGCCGGTGCCGGCGTCGGCCCTGGCATGCTGCATTACATCCTGGGTATCACCAAGGCCTACACCACGCGCGTTGGCGGCGGCCCGTTCCCGACCGAGCTCGACATCCATGCGGTCGGCACGGTGGGCCACCATTTGTCAACGGTTGGTCAGGAGCGCGGTGTCGTCACGGGTCGTATGCGGCGCTGCGGCTGGCTCGACGCGGCGGCGCTCAAGCGATCGATGATCATCAACGGCGTCACGGGCTTGTGCATTACCAAGCTCGACGTGCTGGATGGCTTGCAGGAGATCAAAGTCTGTGTGGGCTACAAGCTTGACGGCCGGGATGTTGACATCCTGCCGCTTGACGCAGACGAGATCGCTGCCTGCGAGCCTGTGTTCGAAACTTTCCCCGGCTGGACCGACAGCAGTTTCGGCGTCACCCAGTGGGATGCGCTGCCGGCCAGTGCGCGGGCCTACCTGGAGCGCATCCAAGCCCTGATTGGTGTCACCATTGCCATGGTGTCGACAGGGCCAGATCGCGAGCACACGATCTTGCTGCGCCATCCGTACAAGACTTGAGTGGTTCAGACCCCTCGTCGCCCAATGCCACAAGAAACCTCAGGAGACAGAGAATGCTCACCGACGATGGCAAGCACTTATATGTGAGTTGGGATGAATACCATTTGCTGATTGAGCGCCTGGCGCTCAAGGTGGCGAATTCAGGCTGGGAATTCGACCAGATCTTGTGTCTGGCGCGGGGCGGCATGCGGCCTGGCGATGTGCTGTCTAGAGTATTCGACAAGCCCTTGGCGATCATGTCGACGAGTTCATACCGCGCTGAATCCGGCACCATCCAGGGCCGCCTCGATCTCGCCAAGTACATCACGATGCCCAAGGGTGAACTGGCTGGTCGAGTGCTGCTGGTCGATGATCTGTCTGACTCTGGTGTCACGCTGCAGGCCGTGGTCGAGCGCCTGCGCGGCTTGCCTTCGATCACCGAACTGCGTACCGCAGTGATCTGGGTCAAGGGCGGCTCAAGCTATGTTCCGGAATACCACGTGGAGATGCTGCCGACCAGTCCTTGGATTCACCAGCCGTTCGAGGAATACGATAACCTCAGGCCAGATGGGCTGGCGAAGAAGTTTTCGGTTTGAGCTTGCGGCAGTTTGGCGGCATTGCCGC
>RGQD01000790.1 GCA_010030205.1 Betaproteobacteria bacterium | reverse complement strand
CCGACGACAACGACCACCCGCTGCTGGTCAAGCGCGGTGAGCAGATCTTCGCGCTGTGGCGCACCGCTCAAGGAGTCCGGGTTGAAAACATGTCACGCTGACCGCGCTGCGCGGGTTCACGCAACAGCGTTGGCGCTGCTGCGATGCCGATGGCGCGCTGGGCTGGCCGCGCTCGCCTTGTTGTCGGTGGCTGTGCAGTTGCCTGCGGGCGCTGCGCCGCGCCAGGTCGAGGCTTTCGACGCCGGCGCCTGGCCCGCGCTGCAGGCAGGCCTCAAGCAGCCGGCGGTGGTGGTGTTCTCGACCACTGACTGTGCGCATTGCCCGGCGGTGCTGGCGCAGTTGCACCAGCACATCGGTCGGCGCCGGGCCGCGCTGATCGCGGTGGTGATGGATTCTGTGCCCGGCCAGGACGATGCGGCGCTGAAAGCCGATGCGCATTACCGCCATGCCGACCGGCTGTTCGCTTTCGACGGGCAGGCGCCTGCGCTGCGCCACGCGGTCGACCCGCGTTGGCGCGGGGTCACGCCTTATGTCGTCTTTCTGACGCCGGGTTCGCCGCCGAAGGCGGTCACAGGGCCGCCTTCGGCGGACCATGTCGAGGCCTGGTTGCGCGCTCCGACGCGTGACCCTCGCTGACGCTGCGAGCCTGAAACGCTTGAGGCGGCTTCAGTTTGGCTCTAAGTGCCGGCCCAGATCTCGGCCATCGCCTGTTCGAAACGCTTGGCGATGCGCTCGGCCTGTCCGGGTTCTTGCAGCACCCAGCGTCCAGCGACCATCACTTCGCGCCAGGATGGGGCCGGGCTGGAGAACACCAGCGCGTCTAGCAGTCGATCAGCCGGGATGCCCAGCAGTTGGCTGTCCCGGGTGTCGACCACCAGCGCGTCGGCGCGCGCGCCCGCCACCAAGCCCCAGCGCGTCTGGCCCATCGCTGCTGCGCCGCCGGCCAAGGCGCGCGAGAACAATCGCTGCGCGGTCGAGGGCTGGGCTTGGTCCGGTGCAGCCGCCACATTGCGCGCGCGCAGCTGCAGCCTGGCGCCGTAGTCGAGCCAGCGCAGCTCTTCACGCCAGTCTCGCGTGACATGGCTGTCCGAGCCGATCGACAGCGGCGAGCCCGCGCCCAGCCAGCCGCGCAGGTCGCACAGCCCGTCGCCGAGGTTGGCCTCGGTGCTGGGGCAGATCACCACGCC
>RGQD01000789.1 GCA_010030205.1 Betaproteobacteria bacterium | reverse complement strand
GGCCTGACGACGATCGCCTCTATCGGCAGCGATACACAGAATCTGAACTTCGCCATCCCGGCTGACTGGATCCGCGGCCTGCCACGTCGGCATGCGGCAGCGCTGGCGTCGGCAAGCAGCGCGGCCGCCACAGCGTCTCCTCCACCGCCCAACCTATCGCCCAACCAATCAACCAGCGCATCGGCCAGTGCACCCGCGACCCGGCGCTAGCCCGCGCTAAAGCGCAGGCTCGGCGCTGCCTTCGAAACTGAAAACCGCCACGCTAGCCCGCAAATTGGGCCAGCGCCGCACGGCAGACCCCGATTGCAGCCCAAAGCTGTCGAGGATTTTCAGGCCGTTGCGCCGCGCCAGCACTTCGAAATCCGCGTGCGTGCCGACCCGGATGTTCGGCGTGTCGTACCACTCATAAGGCAGGGCGCGAGTGACCGGCATACGCCCGCGCAGCACCGACCAGCGATTCGGCCAATGCGCAAAGTTCGGGAAAGTGACGATGCCGATGCGGCCGACCCGGGCAGTCTCCAGCAACATCTTTTCGGTATTGCGCAGATGCTGGAGTGTCTGCAGTTGCAGCACCACATCAAAGCTGCGGTCCTCGAACAGCGCCAAGCCGTCCTCGAGGTTGAGTTGCAGCACGTTGACCCCGCGCTCGACACAGGCCAGCAGTTTGTCGTCGTCGATTTCGACACCGTAGCCGCTGCAACCCTTGACCTGTTGCAAATAATCGAGCAAGGTCCCGTCGCCACAGCCCAGGTCAAGCACCCTGGCGCCAGCAGGCACCAACTCAGCGATCAAGCCCTGTTCGGGCGTGACCTGCGGGATCGGCGTGCTGCTCATCGCATCAACGCCGCGGCGATACGTTGGAAGCTGGCGCGCAGCACACCGTGGTAGCGCGGGTCTTCGAGCAGAAAGGCGTCATGCCCGTGCGGTGCAGCGATCTCGGCGTAGCTGACATCGATGCGATTGTCAACGAGCGCCTTGACGATCTCCCGCGAGCGCGCCGGCGAGAAACGCCAGTCGGTTGTGAAGCTCACGATCAGAAAGCGCTTGCCGCGCGCCGCAACAAAGGCCGCCGACAGGTCGCCGCCAAAAGCAAGCGCAGGGTCGAAATAGTCGAGCGCGCGCGTGATCAGCAGGTAGGTGTTGGCGTCGAAATACTCGCTGAACTTGTCGCCCTGGTGGCGCAGATA
>RGQD01000788.1 GCA_010030205.1 Betaproteobacteria bacterium | reverse complement strand
TAGTGTATTGCTAAGCTACACAGCCGATCCCAATGCTGTGCCGATTGCCTCCTATGCAGTGACGGCGGGAAGCACTTCCTTCAACGAAGGTTACACCGCCACGTTCACGCTGACGACCATCAACGTTGCGTCGGGCACTTCTGTCCCGTACACCTTGTCAGGCGTTAGCGCCGCCGATATCACCGGGGGACTTCTGAGCGGCACCGCTACAGTGAACTCCAGCGGCACAGCGACGATCTATGTATTGCTCGCAGCAGACCTTTTGACCGAAGGTGCCGAGACCCTGACTGTCACTGCGGGCGGTGCCAGTGCATCGACCACTGTCAACGACACCTCCAAGACGCCAGTTGCCACCTATTCGCTGGCGACGAACTCAAGCGCCGCGACGGAAGGCACATCGGTCGTTGCCACGCTGAGCACGACCAATGTGGCGCCAGGCGCTACGCTGTACTACCAGATCACCGGCACTGGCATCACGACCACCGACCTGAGCGGCTTGGCGCTCAGCGGCAGCGGTGTCGTGAATTCTTCTGGTCAGGTGGCGATGACCATTCCACTGGCCAATGACCTCAGCACCGAAGGCAGTGAGACGCTCTACCTGCAGTACTACACCGATTTGGCCCGCTCGGTGGTCGCGGGCAGTGCGGTTGCGGTGACGATCTACGACACGTCCAAGGGGACAGGAACCTACAGCCTGAGCGCGGGCAGTTCCTCGGTCGACGAGGGGTCCAGCGCAAGCTTTACGGTCAGCACTACGAATGTCGATGCGGGTTCGGTATTGGTCTACAGCTTGAGCGGTGTGTCTGCTGCGGATGTGGTGGGAGGTTTGCTTAGCGGCAACGCCACCGTGGGCGCCGATGGCAAGGCCAGCTTCACCGTCAGCCTCGCCGCTGACCTGCTCACAGAAGGCGCTGAGACACTCACTGCCACGGTGCAGGGCCAGAGCGCTTCGGTGACGGTAAACGATACGTCCAAGAGCGCTGTCACGACGAATCAAGCGCCTACGGGCAGCGTGACGATCACCGGCGCGGCAACGCAAGGTCAGACGCTGGTGGTGGCCAACACCTTGGCAGATGCTGATGGCTTGGGCGTGATCAGCTACCAGTGGCGGGCGGCGGGCAGCAACATTGCTGGTGCCATCGCCAGCAGCCTGGTATTGACCGAGGCGCTGGTCGGCAAAGCCATCTCGGTG
>RGQD01000787.1 GCA_010030205.1 Betaproteobacteria bacterium | reverse complement strand
GAAAACAGCAGCGCTGGCCGTTCGAACGATGCCGCGACTTCGCGCAGGATGAAGATCGCCTCTTCTTCGAGCCAGTCGAGATGGCGCTGGTCGAGCTCAGGCAACAGGGCGTCGATCAGGTCGTTGACCTTGGCTCGGGCGTTCATGCGTTGGCGCCGATCATCGATTCGGTTTCTGCTTTCACATGCAAGCCGCATTCTTTGGTCGACGCTTCCCACCACCAGCGGCCGGCGCGGAAGTCCTCGCCCACTGCGATGGCCCGGGTGCAGGGCGCGCAGCCGATACTGGGCATGAATTGGTCGTGCAGCGGGTTGTAGGGCACTTGATGGCGGTCGATGTAGTGCCAGACATCCGCCCAGGTCCAGTCGGCCAGCGGGTTGAGCTTGACCCGACCGGCATCGTCAATCTCCTGCAACGGCACGCCACCGCGGGCCTGGCTCTGTTCACGGCGCAGCCCGGTGATCCAGGCTTGATGCCTGTCGAGTAGTCGCGCCAATGGCTCCATTTTGCGCAGGCCGCAGCAGGCTTTGCGCAGTGCCAGGCTGCGAAACATCGCGTCCTCGCCTTGGGTGGCGACGAATTGCAGCACGGCCTCGGCCTGAGGCCGGTAAACCTCTACCGACAAGCCATAGTGGCGGTTGATGGCCGTGATCAAGTCGGTGGTCTCGGGGTGCAGCTGGCCGGTCTCCAGCGTTGCGATGGCCACGGGCAGCGCATGGCGGGCGATCAGGTCGGTCAACACCATGTCCTCGGCACCCAAGCTGGTGGCTTGGACAATGGCGCCGGCGTGGCTGGTGGCGGCCGACGACAAGCGGGACAAAGTCTGCGCCAGTCGATCGGCGAAGCCAGGTGTCAGCCGTGCGTACAGCGCAATCGCACCCATGGTCAGATCCCCTGACCGGAAAAGTTGTCGGCGTTTGTTTTCGCATGCGCTAACTCATTCGGTAGGTCGCGTGCGAACGCCGGCAGCGGCTGCAGCACGTCGCCCTGGTAGTGCCCGGCGAAGTAGCCGAGCGCACGCTCGGCGGCTTCGAGTTTCTGGTCCGGTCGCAACTGCGCCGCATCGAAGCCGGTGCGTGCCAGCAGCGGCACCATGTCGACCAGCACGTCGCCAGTGGCGCGGATCTCGCCGCCAAAGCGCCAGCGAACGCGCAGCAGTCTGGCCTGGCTGTAGGCGCGGCCGTCGACCCATTT
>RGQD01000786.1 GCA_010030205.1 Betaproteobacteria bacterium | reverse complement strand
ATTGCCGCCGACACCAACACCACCAGTAACTACTAATGAACCACTAGTAGGTCCGTTACTATCAGCAGCGCCGCCAAATGTAATAGTTCCGCTGGCAAGGAATGTATATATTTTATATCCACCTGATACAGTATATGTAGGTGATCCTGTAGTTGATGATGCAGGAGAGTAAGTGTCTGCAAAACGTATGATAACAATACCAGATCCACCATTACCAGCTGTACTGTAATAATCTGTGCCGCCACCTCCACCACCAGTATTTGCAGTACCAGCACCTCCCGTTCCACTAGATTTACCAACGGCTCCGCCGCCCGTTCCGCCAGAAGTTTGACCAGTATTTCTAGTCCAAGCACCGCCGCCGCCTGCATAATATGTTGATATACCAGATATTGACGATGCTAATCCAATACCACCTACGCCGGGGTAAGTAGCATCACCACCGCCATATCCTACAGCGCCAGCTCCGCCGCCGCCGCCACCAAAGTTTTGTCCAGGATCACTAGCGCCGCCTGCATTACCTTGTCCGGAAGGACTAGCTGCTCCTCCAGTTTGCCCAGAGAATGGAGCGCCGCCACCACTTCCGCCAGCTTGTCCAGGACCACCATTCCAACCGCCACCACCACCAGCTGCTGATATTACTGTAGAAAATTGTGAAATATTTCCAGGAGAATACATAACACCAACTAATGAAGTATTTGTGCCAACACCGCCTGCACCAACTGTTACTGCATATGTTCCGGCTGATATTGTTAATCCTGTTGCTGTTCTATATCCACCTGCACCACCGCCACCACCATAAGCCGAACCACCGCCACCACCACCTGCAACTATTAAGTATTCAACTGAAGATGCAGAATTAAAATCAGTTCTACCGCCAACGGTTGCCAATCCTGTTATTGCAGCAGTTAGAGCAGTTACAGTACCGCCACTATATATATCACCGCCAATACCAACGCCTCCGGAAACTATTAATGCACCTGTGGTAGTTGAAGTCGAAGTTGAAGTATTTGTAATATTAACAACCTGACTAGTTGTTCCTGTAAAGCTACCAATAGATCCAGTATAACCAACACTACCGGTGTAACCAACACTACCGGTGTAACCAACACTACCGGTATAACCTTGATTACCTTGAGCACCCAATGATCCAGTATAACCAACACTACCGGTATAACCTTGATTACCTTGAGCACC
>RGQD01000785.1 GCA_010030205.1 Betaproteobacteria bacterium | reverse complement strand
GGGCGTCGCGCGCTTCGATCAGCTTGAAATGCTCACCGACGTAGCCCAAGCCTTGCAGCAGAGCCTCGGCCACCGCCATCTGCTCGGTCAAGGCCTGACGGTACTCGGGCGCCTCCTCATCTGTCAGCAGCAGCCAGATCTGGTTCGCACCCTGGGCGATAGCCGCCAACCACAAGTCCAGACCGATGCTCGCGGTGTGCCAGACGGCCACTGGCAGCACCCGTGCCGGCACGCCGTTCAAGCCGATCGCGCGGCTGCGTCGATCGCTGCGTGCTGCGCGGCCCAGGCCATCGATCAAGCGGCTGCCCGCCCCCTGGCTGTGCAGCAGCAACGCGGCGCTGCGGCCGCCCGCCTTGGCATAGGCCGTGAGCATCGTCCGCAGCCGCTTACCTTGGTCGACCGCGCCGGGGTAGGCAAAGCTCATCGCTCCACTGGGGCAAACGGTGCTGCAGGCGCCGCAGCCCACACACAGGTGCGGCTCGACGACCACGCCGCCGCCCTGTCCCTGTGCCAGCGGGCCGGCCAAGCCTGGACCGGCCGATCCTGTCGCGCCAGGCATCGCACCGCGACTCTTGCCGGTGAGCTTGCCCTTCAGCGAGGCATCGCTGCGGATCGCGCGAGCGGAGCAGACGTCGATGCAGGCGGTGCAGCCGATTTGCTGGTTGCGGCTGTGCGCGCACAGGCTTTGCTTGTAGCTGAAAAAACGCGGCTTGTCGAACTCGCCGCTGAGCTCGCGCAGCGCCAGCACGGCCTTGACCAGCCGGGCCTCGTCGGCGCCGGCGTGAAAATAACCCTGAGGCAACTGGTGCTGGCTGAAAGCCGGCTGATCGCGCAGGTCTAGCACCAGGTCGAAGCGCTCGTCGACGGTCTGAGGTTCGCGCTGGAAGTCGATCGCGCCAGCGGACTCGCAGGCCCGCACGCAGTCGCGGTGGCTCTTGCAAGCGCTCAGGTCGATCTGGTAGCTGAAGTCGATCGCGCCCTCGGGGCAGGCGTCGATGCAGGCATTGCAGCGGGTGCACAGGTCAAGGTCGATCGGGTTGACCGACTGCCACTGCAGCTCAAAAGCGCCCAGCCAACCGGTCAGACGGGTCAATCGCCCGCTGTGCACCGGGTGGCCATGGATCTGGGCCAGCGCGCCACCGGGGCGGTCGATCAGCAGGGCTGTCAGGCCAAGGCGCGTCGTGGCGGCGCGGAACAGTG
>RGQD01000784.1 GCA_010030205.1 Betaproteobacteria bacterium | reverse complement strand
TTAAAAGTTCCTTCAAAAGTTGTAGGGTTGTCTTATGTTGGAATATCTAGGGTGCAATCAAGAAAAATTTGGGCTAACTTTTCATCATTGTCATAGGTGTTGTAAAGCCAAAAAACATCTGCTTTAGCAATCTGAAAACCGTTAGTTGCACCGCCAAACAAACCACTATATCCATGCAAGGATTGTAGTATCTGATTGGAAATAGTGAAACCATCTTCTATTACTTGCGTAAAAATACTTATCTGAAATGTTGGGCGGTCTATGCCCTTCACCGATTGAACTGGCCCTGTATAAACATCCTGATGCACATTTCGTAGCATCCAAACAATAAACTTTGGTTCAGTTGCAAAGTTACGATTAAACGCGGCGTACACGGGTACGGGCGTAACAATGTTTTGCAGTTGATACTGAATCGCTTTGCCGTATTGAACTGGATTTTGTTGCGTTGCCATTTACACCGCCGTTACTGGGTCAGTTCTATACGCCAAGATAACTACGGTCATCCTATCGTCAGATTCACGGATGTTATCAATACGCCAATCGTAACCGTTGTAACTGATTGAATAAAGGTTTTGATTGCGAACCATTGTTCTTGTATTTGGCGTGTAGTTCAAAATGAAATTAACAACATCTTGATAAAGGCGGTACTTTTCCGAAATCTTTAAACTATTGGCAACGGATTGAACACGCGCACGGGTGCGAAACCAAGTAGTTTGCGCGGTAGTTTGTTCGCCAAAACTACTTTTAGCAAACGCCAAGTTGTTTACCGTAATTTGTTCAAACCGTGCAATTGCCATTTACATCACCAATGGTTTGTATGGGCGTAGCAATGTAGATACCCCAAATGGAATGTCTTTTAACTGATTGTCAGTTGTATTGCTACGATTGTTATACAAGTGCGTAAACAACAACAAACCCGCTTGCTTAATAACGGGATAGGTTTGCAACGGATTAGGTGCGGTTGTGTACTCGCAAATAATCGGTGCGGTCATTTGGCTATTGATAGTTGTCGGCAAAGATTGAATAATTACCTTGTTGCCGCTTGCATCGTAATAGTATTGCGTTGAAGATACAGTAGTTAAAACAGGCGGTGTACTGTTATCCCAATACGCTACGCGTTCAATTGTTACGCCCGCCATGTCGGGGTATTGGTTTTGCGATACTTCGGGCAAATCCAAACATACGGGCGATGCGGCTAAA
>RGQD01000783.1 GCA_010030205.1 Betaproteobacteria bacterium | reverse complement strand
GTGTAGTGGGTGTCGCTGGTGAAGACGACCTCCATGGGCTGCCCGCGCAGTGTCTGCTTGGCGTCTGCGGGCTTGCCGGAGTAGCTCGCCGCCACCGACGCGGTGCCCGCGCCCGATACGAACACCAGCAGGTCGTCCTTCGCTGCGCCGCTGATATAGGCCCCGGTGCGAAAGCCCAGCTTGGCCAGGTCGGCCGGGGTTCCGGTGGCACCAAAGCCGAGCTGTATGGGCGGAAATAAGTCGGTCGATTTTTCGCGCGCGCTGTTGTAGCTTGCCGCAGCGACGCCCAGCGCATTGGGATTATTCAAAATCTTGATGTCGCTGAGTACCTGGGCAGGGGCGTTCCCAAGCACCAGCTGCCCGTTGGCGACCTGTGCCCGCACGCCGGTCTTTGCGCTTTGCGCCTCTATCGCGTCGGCCAGCGCCTGGGCGCTGGCAAACCCCCCCGACGGCGGGTTGATGGTGATCTTTGAGTCCAGCGTAAACTTGTCGCCGACCTTGGGGACCGCGCTAAAGGCAATATCCAGCCCCAGGCCCAGGTTGGTGCTGGCGGTGCTGAATGTGGCGGGGTCGTAGTCGCGCTCGCCGATTACTTTATTGGTCGCCAGGTCGGTGATGGTGTAGTGGCTGTTGCTCGTGAAGGCCAGCTGCAGCGACTCGCTCATCGGTAGCCCATTGCTCGAAATCCTGGGCAGCACCAGTGGTCTTGACAGGGCCAGCTGCGTGGTGGGGACCCGCAGCTCGTTGTTGCGCGTCAGGCTGATCTGTCCCGACAGGGTTGCGTTCGGTATGCCCAGTACGTTGCCGATGTTGCCTGCGCTGCCGATGACGATGTCGTCGCCTTCCTTGCCAGCGATGTTGGAGAGGACCAGGTTCCCATCGGGGTCGATCGAGGCCATGACGCCGGTGTCGCTGGCCTGGGCAGGATTGCTCTTGGTGCTGGCGTTGATACATACCGCCAGCTCGCGCGCGCTACCGACGCCTGCGCCGGGCATGGTGATGGTGGTGCCGTTGATCTTCAGAGATCCTATCGTCGAGTTAATCTTGATCTGCGAGGGTGCGATGACGACTTCGTTGCGCACACTGGCCGTGATGCCGGTCTGCGCCGATACCGCATTGATCCAGGCTACGGTGTCGCCGGCCTGCAATGTCTTACCGGTCTGTGGCGCGAGCGCTGCGAGTGCGGTGCCGTTG
The DNA here is from genome assembly GCA_010030205.1 of Betaproteobacteria bacterium. GTDB lineage: Bacteria > Pseudomonadota > Gammaproteobacteria > Burkholderiales > Burkholderiaceae_C > Pseudaquabacterium. The sequence goes on along the minus strand of RGQD01000783.1, from coordinate 6 downwards.
AGCGTC
>RGQD01000782.1 GCA_010030205.1 Betaproteobacteria bacterium | reverse complement strand
CGATCATCCCCGGCATGCAGGCGCAGATCGACATCGTCACCGGCAAGCGAACGATCCTGCAGTTCCTGTCCAAGCCGCTGATCGCGCTGAAAGAAAACGCTTTCAGAGAGCGTTGATCGCTTGACGGCGGCCCAGGCAGGAGGTCTAAGCCAGCGCGGCGATGACCTCGGGTGGCGCCTGGACCAGTTCGATCAACACGCCCTCACCGCTGAGCGGAAACTGCTCGTTGCCCTTGGGGTGGATGAAGGTGATGTCGTGGCCGGCAGCGCCTTTGCGGATGCCGCCCGGGGCGAATCGCACGCCGTTGGCAGTCATCCAGTCGACCGCGACGACCAGGTCGTCGACCCACAGGCCGACATGGTTGAGCGGCGTCGTGTGCACTGCCGGCTTCTTGTCGGGGTCGATAGGCTGCATCAGGTCGACCTCGACCGCGGTCGGCCCAGTGCCGAGCGCGCAGATGTCTTCGTCGACGTTCTCGCGTTCGGAGACAAACGTGCTCTTGACCGTCAAGCCCAGCATGTCGACCCACAGGCTGCGCAGCTTTTGCTTGTCAGGGCCACCGATGGCGATCTGCTGGATGCCGAGGATGCGGAAGGGTTTTGGGTTCATGGGGGTTCAGGCGAAAGAGATGATGGGCTGGTCGACCGACAGGCTCTCGCCCTGGGTCGCCAGCACTTCGGCAACGGTGCCGTCGTGCAGTGCGGTGAGGATGTTCTCCATCTTCATCGCTTCGATCACCGCCAAGCGCTCGCCGGCCTGCACCGCCTGGCCTGGCTTCACAGCCACTTGCACCAGCAGCCCAGGCATCGGTGAGAGCAGGAACTTGCTCATGTCGGCCGGCGCCTTGAAAGGCATCATGCGCAGCAGTTCGGCCGCGCGCGCACCCATCACCTGCGCCTCAATGGCCAGACCGTTGTGTGAAACCCGGTACCACAGGCCCTGGCGCTCAACCTGGGCGGTGAAGTCATGGCCATTGCATTGGCCGGCAACCCGGATGCCGCCGAAGCTCCAGTCGGCGCTGATCACAGACGGCTTGGCGCCATCGACCGTCACGGTCATCGGCGTGCCGGCATTGACCCGTACCGGCACGTGACGGTGCGCACCGGCCAGGCCCTTGACAACGACGACGAACTGATCGCCTATCTGCACGCCATGCCCAGGCATCTGGCCGCTGATGCCTGCCGCGCGCTCGCGGTAGAG
>RGQD01000781.1 GCA_010030205.1 Betaproteobacteria bacterium | reverse complement strand
CTGCGCTGGGTGCTGCGGCGGCGCTGGTCGTGGTGTTCGTGCTGAGTTGCCTGGTGCTGCGGCCGGCCACGTCGCGCGAAATCGATCAAATCAGCCGGCTGCTTCGTCAGCGTGGCGCGGTGGCTTGATGGTGATCCCGGGTCAACGATGATCGTCTCGTTCATCAAGTTTGCGCTGCAACGTTGCTTGCCCGCTACCGCGTTGCAAAGCTTGCGCGCCGCGTTTCATCGATGGCGTGACCGCGTTGCGCTGCGCCGCTCGACGGCTTACGACCATCGGCGTTTCGCCGACGGCGCCGGGCTGTTTCGCGCCGAAACACATGCGCCCAGCATCGAGGCCAGCCTGATCAAGGCTTACCACCGGATCGAGAAGGGGTTGGCGCTGCGCGAACCCAGGCCGGGATTCGGCCGCGACGCGGTCGAGGCGGTGCTGCTCGACGCGCAGCGCCTGCTTGCCTGCCTTGGCCCGCAGCGCAGCGTGACGCGGGCGCTGGCGGCGCTGGATGAATATGTGCACTTCCACCTGGTGCACGGCGTCGATCTGGCCTGGCTGTTGCCCCGGCTGACGGCGCTGCGGCAAGCCCAAGGGCGCAGCGCCATCGCAGGCGAGGGCGGCATCGTGCTGGTCGAACGAGCGCGCATCCACGCGGCGGCGCGGCTTGATCTTGCCGATTTCTTTGCGCGGCGCCACAGCATCCGACAGTTCAGTGCCGAGCCGGTGGCGGCTGTGCTGGTGGCGCAAGCTGTGGTCATGGCGCAAAAGACACCTTCGGTCTGCAACCGAGAGTCCGGCATGGTGCATGCGGCGTTCGAGCCTGGCATCAAAGAGCGGCTGCTGGCGCTGCAGAACGGCAACCGCAGGTTTGGCGAGCAGGCCGGCTGTGTGCTGGTGGTCACGTCGCGGTTGGACACCTTTCTGTCGGTCGGTGAGCGTTACCAGGGCTGGATCGATGGCGGCATGTTTGCCATGTCCTTGGTCTACGCGCTGCATTCGCTCGGCCTGGGCAGTTGCTGCCTGAACTGGAGCGTCGAGCCCGAGGCCGACATCGCGCTCAGGCGCGTTGGTGGCATCCCGGACGATCAACTGGTGATCATGCTGCTGGCGGTTGGCCACCTGCCCGAGCGCCTGCGGGTGGCGCAAAGCCCACGCCGTCCACTCGACGATGTTCTCAAGATTCTCTGACCGACCATGCCCAAGACC
>RGQD01000079.1 GCA_010030205.1 Betaproteobacteria bacterium | reverse complement strand
CTCGACCAGCAGCGGCGCCGATCCGCTGATGAAGACCCGCATGTTGCGGCAGGCTTCGCGCGTCAGCGAGGGCTCGCCGAGCATGCGCCCATAGAGCGTGGGAACGCCCATGAAGACGGTGGCCTCGGGCAGGCGAGCGATCACCGCTCTGGGGTCGAACCGGTTGAACCAGATCATCTTGCTGCCGTTGAGCAGCGCGCCGTGCGAGGCGACAAACAGGCCATGGACATGGAAGATCGGCAGCGCGTGGACCAGCACATCGCCAGGCTGCCAGTCCCAATAGTCTTTGAGCATGCCCGCGTTGCTGAGCAAATTGCCGTGGCTGAGCATCGCGCCCTTGCTGCGTCCGGTGGTGCCGCTGGTGTAGAGGATCGCGGCCATGTCGTCGGCCTGCTTGACCGCTGGCGCATGCTGGTCGCTGCAATTCGCAGCGCGCTCGAGCAGGCTGCCATCGCGCGCTTCGCCCAGCGTGAACACATGTGCCGTGCCTACGCTGAAGGCGATCCGGCTGACCCAGGCGAAGTTTTTCGGCGCGCAGACCACCACGGCCGGCTCGGCGTTGGCGATGAAGTACTCGATCTCGGCGGCCTGGTAAGCCGTGTTGAGCGGCAGGAACACATAGCCCGCTCGCAGCACCGCCAGGTAGAGCATCAGCGCCTCGACGCTTTTTTCGGTCTGCACCGCCACCCGGCTGCCCTCGGGCAGTCCCAGCGACGCCAGCAGGTTGGCCAGCATCGCGGTGCCGCGATCGAGGTCATGCCAGCTGTAGGCCGCACCCGGCAGCGCGCCGTCGGCGCATTCGATCGCGACCTGCGACAAGTCTTTCGGGAAAGCGGCGCGCAGCGCAGCGAACAGGTTCTGGTTGTCCATCGTCTGGGTTTCTATCGTTGTTGCGTCAGTCGAGCTTGGCGCCCGAGTTCTTCACCACCTCGGACCAGCGCTTGATCTCGCTGCCGACAAACTGGCCGAAATCGGGGCCCCACAGGTTGGGTGGGTTGGCGCCCAGGCCGGCCCAACTGGCTTTGAGTTCGTCGCTGCCCAGGGCCTTCTTCATCTCTGCTTGCATCGCCGCGACCAGCGCCGGCGGCGTGCCCTTGGGCGCCCACAGCCCATACCAAGTGGAGACCTGGTAGCTGGGCACACCGGCCTCGGTGGACGACGGCACGTCGGGAAAGCCAGGCGCGCGCTTGTCCGAGGCCACGGCCAGTGCCTTGATGCGGCCGTTCTTGATGTGCACCGCCGACGATCCCAGGCCGTCGAACATCAGGTCGACCTGACCTGCGATCAAGTCCTGCAGTGCTGGGCCTGCGCCACGGTAGGGGATGTGGGTGATGAAGGTTTGGGTCTGCAGCTTGAACAACTCACCGGCCAGGTGGTGCGAGGTGCCGTTGCCGGCCGACCCGTAATTCAGCTTGGCCGGGTTCTTGCGCAGGGACTCAAGCAGACCTTTCAGGTCCGCGACCGGCACGCGCTGTGCGTTGACCACAATCACTTGCGGCACGCTGGAGATCAGCCCGACTGGTACGAAGTCGGTCTCGATGTTGTAGTCGAGCTTTGGATACATCGACGGCGCGATCGCATGGTGCACCGCGCCCATGAAGAAGTTGTAGCCGTCAGGCGACGCGCGTGAGGCCACGCCTGCACCCAGCGTGCCGCCGGCGCCGCCCTTGTTGTCGATCACGAACTGCTTGCCGCTGTTCTTGGCCATCACCGCGAACAGCGGCCTGGCGAAGGCGTCGGTGCCACCGCCTGCCGGGAAGGGCACGACGATGGTCACCGGCTTGGCCGGCCAAGCCTCGGCCAGTGCACTGCCCAGCGGTGCTGCGGCCAGCGCCGAGGCGAGCAATGCTCGCCTGCCGAGTGCAGTCCAACGGGCGGAGATTGGCGGGTTTTGTGGGTTTGTCATCGTGCCTCCTGAGCTGCTGCAAGATCTGGGCGTGGGCGATCAGAACAAGGCTTAGCACGACCAGGTTTTCGACACCCGGCGCTGCAAGAAACGATTGCGATAGGGTTGGGCGCAAGCCAGATCGTATCGGTAGTTGACCATAGGCCAGGCGACTCGGGGATTACCCGGGCGCAGCCTCGGCGGCCATCACCGCCCGAGCTGGTGGCAGATCTCGAGCGTCAGCGCCGATTGGTTCAGCGCGTAGAAGTGGATGGCCGGTGCGCCGCCAGCGATCAGCCGCTCGCACAAGCGTGTCACGACTTCGATGCCGAAGGCCCGGATCGACGCCGCGTCGTCGAGGTAGCCTTCCATCTTGAGCATCACCCAGCGCGGGATCTCGATGCCGTCGCGCGCCGAGAACTGCGCGACCCGTGCGAAGTTGTGGATCGGCATGATGCCCGGCACGATAGGCGCGGTCACGCCCAGCTTGCGCGCTTCGTCGACGAAGTGAAAGTAGGCGTCGGGGTTGAAGAAGAACTGGGTGATCGCAGCGCTGGCGCCGCAAGCCATCTTGTCAGCGAAATGCTGCAGGTCGCGCTTGGCATAGCGCTGCTCGGGGTGGTACTCGGGGTAGGCCGCGACCTCGATGTGCCAGTCCAGGCCTTGGGTCTCGCGGATGAAGCGCACCAGCTCGGACGCATAGCGGAACTCACCCGCCACCGCGGTGCCGCTGGGCAGGTCGCCGCGCAGCGCGACGATGCGGTGTATGCCCTGGGCCCGGTAGGTGGCCAGGATCTCGGCGATGCCCTCGCGCGTCGAGCCGACGCAGGACAGGTGCGGCGCGGCTTCGAAGCCGGCGGCAGCGATCTCGCGCACGGTGGCCAGGGTTTTTTCACGGGTCGAGCCGCCAGCGCCGTAGGTGACGCTGAAGAACTCGGGGTTCAAGACACGGAGGTCTTGCACCACGGTCTTGAGCTTTTCGCTGCCGACGGGGGTGTTGGGCGGGAAGAACTCAATGCTGATCGGGATCGAAGCCATGCGGCGCCTCCAACTTCGAAGTCATGCCGAAGGCATGACGAGAAAGATCAAGCAGCAGCCGCGGAACCGGCTTCGCCGGGCCGCTGGCTGCACCTTGCAGGTCGCGCCGGGCCAGTGGCCCGGCTCCTCGCCAGGCATGGACGATCCACAGGATCGTCCATGTCCGGGCTCGGCCCCACTGGGGGGAGCGCCGAAGGCGCTTCGGGGGGTCTCAATACCTGTAGGTATCGAGCTTGTAAGGCCCGATCTTGGGCACGCCGATGTAGGCAGCCTGCTCGTCGCTGAGCTCGGACAGCTGGGCGTTGAGCGTGACCAACTGCAGCCGCGCGACCTTCTCGTCCAGATGCTTGGGCAGCACGTAGACCTTGCCCACGTCGTAGGCGTCTTTGTGCGCGAACAGCTCGATCTGCGCGATGGTCTGGTTGGCGAATGAGCTGCTCATCACATAGCTCGGATGGCCGGTGCCGCAGCCCAGGTTCACCAGCCGGCCCTTGGCCAGCATGATGATGCGTTTGGCCGGTTTGCCATGGGCGGCAGGGAACAGGATCTGGTCGACCTGCGGCTTGATCTCTTCCCATTCGTACTTCTCGACCGACACGATGTCGATTTCGTTGTCGAAGTGGCCGATGTTGCAGACGATGGCGTTGTGCTTCATCGCGACCATGTGGTCGTGCGTGATCACGGCCTTGTTGCCGGTGGCGGTGACGAAGATGTCGGCCTTGTCGGCGGCGTATTCCATCGTCACGACGCGGTAGCCTTCCATCGCCGCTTGCAGCGCGTTGATCGGGTCGATCTCGGTCACCCAGACCTGTGCCGACAGCGCGCGCAAGGCCTGGGCCGAGCCCTTGCCGACGTCGCCGTAGCCCGCGACGACGGCGATCTTGCCGGCGATCATCACGTCAGTGGCGCGCTTGATCGCGTCGACCAGGCTTTCGCGGCAGCCGTACAGGTTGTCGAACTTGCTCTTGGTCACCGAGTCGTTGACGTTGATCGCGCGGAACAGCAGCGCGCCTTTGGCGGCCATCTCGTTCAGGCGGTGCACGCCGGTCGTCGTCTCTTCGGTCACGCCGATGATTTCGGCGCCCTTGCGGCTGTACCAAGTGGCGTCGACCGCCAGCTTGGCCTTGATCGCGGCATACAGCTCGCGCTCTTCCTCGCTGGCCGGGTGTGCGATCAATGAGGCGTCGGTCTCGGCGCGCTTGCCCAAGTGCATCAGCAGCGTCGCGTCACCGCCGTCGTCGAGGATCATGTTCGGGCCTTCGCCGGCCTGGCCCTTGTTGGCGAACTCGAAGATGCGGTGGGTGTAGTCCCAGTAGTCGCGCAAAGTCTCGCCCTTGTAGGCGAACACCGCGGTGCCGCGCTCGACCAGCGCCGCTGCGGCGTGGTCTTGCGTGGAGAAGATGTTGCACGAGGCCCAGCGCACTGTGGCGCCCAGCGCTTGCAAGGTCTCAACCAACACGGCGGTCTGGATCGTCATGTGCAGCGAGCCGGTGATGCGCGCGCCCTTGAGCGGCTGGCTGTTGGCGTATTCCTCGCGGATCGCCATCAGCGCGGGCATCTCGATTTCAGCGATGTTGAGTTCTTTGCGGCCCCAGGCGGCGAGTGTGATGTCGGCAATGGCGTGCTGGGGGACGGGGATTGATTTGAGAACAGCGTTCATGGCGTGGCTTTCGGAGTCAGTGGGCCCGAACAGCTGGATGCGGAGGAGAGGAAAAGCAATCACCCGCGCCTACAGCTGGGGGGTGAGCGACGTTGCAATGAAGTGCTTCGAGCCTGGGGCCTGGGCCTTGCAACGCTCCTCGAAACAACCCGCATTTTAAGCACAGTGGCCGCCTCAGCCAGCGCTACTGCTGTTGCAAACCTGCAGCCTGAGTGGGGATTTCCGGCGCGACCGTGGGCTTTGCCGCAGACTGAGCCGCCTGGGCGGCTTGGCCACGGCGGGCCGCCAAGGTCGTCAAAGCCAGGCCGGGTGCGGCTGTGGGAGACTTTGCGGATGCTGCCTGCTGCCGAACCCGCCCAAAGCGCGGCCTATGACGTTGTCGATCGCGCTGTCGATCGCGCTGTCGATCGCGCCGTCGATCGCGCCGAGTTGCCGACCGGCCGACTGCGACCGCTGGCCGATCTGGCGCCCGCTCGCCTGGCTGCGCTGCGCGGCTTGCTCACCGACATCGACGACACGCTGACGCGCGACGGCGCGATCGAGCCAGCAGCCTTGGCCGCGCTGCATCGTCTGGCGGACGCGGGTGTGCCCGTGGTCGCGATCACCGGCCGACCGGCCGGCTGGAGCGAGCCCTTCGCGCTGGCCTGGCCGGTGGCTGCCATCGTCGCCGAGAACGGTGCGGTGTTGCTGCGCCGCGAGTCAGGCTTGCTGCTGCGCGACTTCGTCGCCGATGCGCCAAGACGCGCAGCGGATTGGCAGCGGCTGCAGGCCTGTGCCCAGGCCGTGCTGGCCGAGGTGCCCGGCGCGCTGCTGGCGCGCGACAGCGCGGGCCGCTTGACCGACATCGCGGTCGACCACAGCGAGTTCACCCGGCTCGCGCCAGACCGCATCGAGCAGGTGGCCGCGCTGATGCGCGCCCATGGGCTGACCGCGACCGTCAGCTCGATCCACATCAACGGCTGGATCGGCGACCACGACAAGTGGAGCGGCGCGCGCTGGGCGGTCGAGCAGGCGCTGGGGCTGCCGTTTGTGGCCGAGGAATGGCTCTATCTTGGCGACTCGACCAACGACCAGCGCATGTTCGAGCGCATGCCGATGAGTGTGGGCGTGGCCAACATCGCGCGCTTTGTGCCGCAGTTGCGCAGTCTTCCCGGCTGGGTGACCCGGGCCGAGCGCGGCGCTGGCTTCGCCGAACTCGCCACAGCCTTGCTGGCCGCACGCGCGGCATGAACGCCGCCCCCGCCGACCTGTCTCGCGACGACCTGCTGCGCCAAGCGCTGGCCTTGTCGCTGGGTGCGGCGGTGTCGCTGGGTCTGGCACGCTTTGCCTATGCGCTGCTGCTGGGGCCTATGCGCGCCGACTTGGGCTGGAGCTACTTCACCGCAGGCGCGATGAACACCGCCAATGCCGCCGGCTATCTGCTGGGGGCGTTGGCGGCGTCGGGCTGGATCGCGCGCCGCGGACCGCGATCGGCACTGGTCGGCGGAGGGCTCGCCACGGCCGGCTTGCTGGCGCTGCACGGCCTGGTCCACTCGGATGCGCTGCTGGGTTTGCTGCGCCTGCTGGCCGGTGCGGCCAGCGCTGCGACCTTTGTCTCGGGTGGCCTGCTGGCCGCGCGCCTGGGCAGTCGGTCTGTCGGTGCCATCAGCGCGTCGCTGGTGCTGGGCCTGTATTACGGTGGCACCGGCCTGGGCATCATCGTCTCGGCATTGCTGGTGCCGGCCTTCACCGGGGCCGGCGAGGCTTTCGGCTGGCAGCCGGCATGGCAGGCACTGGGTGCGGTGGCGCTGCTGATGACGCTGCTGATGGCCTGGGGAACGGTCGCCGATGCGCCGCTGGTCTCATCGACCAGTGCTGCAGTGCCGCTGCGTTGGCGGCGCTTTGGCTTCGCGCTGGCGGGCTACTTCATGTTCGGCCTGGGCTATATCGGCTACATGACCTTCATCGTCACACTGCTTCGCGAGCAGCAACTCGGGTCTGCCGTGATCACCGCTTTCTACATCACGCTAGGCCTGGGCGTGATGGCATCGTCTTGGTTGTGGGCCAGCCTGCTGCAGCGCTGGCAGGGCGGGCAGCCTATGGCCTTGCTCAACGCCTTGCTGGCGCTCGCCACTTTGCTGCCGGTGCTGAGCACGCGACCGGTGGCGGTGTTCGTCTCGGGTGCGTTGTTCGGGTCGGTGTTCCTGTCAGTGGTCGCGGCCAGCACAGCGGTGGTGCGACACAACCTGGCTGCCGCCAGTTGGCCAAGCGGCATTGCGGTGTTCACGGCTGTTTTCGCGCTCGGCCAGATCGCCGGGCCCAGCCTGGTGGGTCTGATTGCCGACGGGCCTGGTGGACTGGCGCGCGGGCTGGCCGTCAGCGCTGCGGTGCTGGCGCTGGGCGCGGTGCTGGCACTGGGCCAGCGCCCACTGGCTGCTCAGCGCCGGCCTGGCGGCTGCTGAGCCAGATCTCTAAGGCCGAGAAATTCGGCGATGCGGGCGAGTTCGTCTTCCAGCGCCTGCGCAAACACCGGGTCGCTGGGTGCCTGGCCAGACACATGGCCGATCTCAGCCCTGAGGCTGCCCTGGCTGACGGCCAGATTGCCCCAGCCGATCACGCGATCTCGCCACAGCAGCGGCAGCGCGTAATAGCCGCGCACCCGCTTGGGCGCCGGCGTGTAGGCCTCGAAGCGGTAGGCCCAGCCCCACAGCAGTTCGAAGCGGCGGCGGTCCCAGACCAGTGGGTCGAAGGGCGCGAGCAGGTGCACGCGGTCGCGGCCAGCGCGTAGACCATGGCGGCGCGACGCCGGATCTTCGCCTGCTGGCCAGACCCAGCTGACGCCGTCCACGCTGGCCTGGGGCAGCCGCTGGCGGGCGCTGGCCAGCGCGGCTGCGCGCAGATGCGCCCACTGCGGCACGGCGCTCTTCAACTGGCTGACGAGTTGGCCCAGCGAGGCCATGGGCAGCGGTGCGTACTTGGCCAGCACCACGTCGACCAATGCGTCCATCGCGTCGGCCGGATGGGTCTCGACCGGCTGCTCGGGCCGCAGCGCATACAGGCGCACGCCGCTCTCGCGCTTGGCGATGCGCAGCAGGCCGCGGTAGTGCATCGCGTCGAGCAACTGGGTGCTGGCGTTGGACGAGCCGCCGAACCAGTTCCTGGCCTTGCCGTGGGCGAACGCCGCATCGACTTCGCGCGGGTGGACCACGCCGTGCTCGCGTATGAAGTCGAGCACCGCATCGGCCTGGGCTTGGCGCTCGGCGGTCCAGGTCGCGCGCGGGCTGCGCGGGTGCATCAGCGCATGGGTCTCGCGCGGCACAAAACCGTAGTTGACGAAAAAGTCCTCCTCGACCGTCAGCCGCGGGTAGCGCGCTTCCAGGTCCCCGGCACGGTAGCCGGCGACGCGGTGGCGCAGTGTCAGGTCTTGCGCCCGGGCCGGCGCGCGGATCGGGTCGGCTTGCACGAAACCCAGGCGCGCGATCGCCTTGGGCAGCGTGGTGGGCGCGAACAGCGTGCGGGCCACCGCATGGGCGCGCAAATGGGCGAGGGTGATCACAGAGGCCATGCCGCCAGCGTAAGCGATGGCTCGCGGCCAGGCTCGCGCGACAATCCCGGGCTGTCCAAACCCTCAGACCTTGCCGCCATGAAACCGATCGGAACCCCGCTGTCGCCCTCTGCCACCCGCGTGATGCTGCTGGGCAGCGGCGAACTGGGCAAAGAGGTGTTGATCGCGCTGCAGCGACTGGGCGTCGAGACGATCGCGGTCGACCGCTACGACCATGCCCCCGGGCAGCAGCTGGCGCACCACGCCCGCACGATCACGATGAGCGACCCGGTGGCGCTGCGCGCACTGATCGAGGCCGAGCGTCCGGACCTGGTGGTGCCCGAGATTGAGGCCATCGCCACCCCGGTGCTCGAGGCGCTGGAGGCCGAAGGCCTGGTGCGGGTGATCCCCACTGCCCGCGCCGCCCGACTGACGATGGACCGCGAGGGCATACGCCGCCTGGCCGCCGAACGCTTAAGCCTGCCCACCAGCCCGTACCGCTTCTGCGATTCGCTGGCCGAGTTGCAGGCAGCGATAGAACAATCCATAGGCTACCCCTGCATCGTCAAGCCGGTGATGAGCAGCTCGGGCAAAGGCCAGAGCAAGATCGATGGTCCCGCCGATGTCCAGCCGGCCTGGGATCACGCGATGGCCGGCGGCCGGGTCGGCCCGGGCCGGGTCATCGTCGAAGGTTTCATCGCTTTCGACTACGAGATCACCTTGCTGACGGTGCGTGCGCTAGGCGCTGACGGACAGGTCGAGACGCATTTTTGCGAGCCGATCGGCCATGTGCAGGTCAGCGGCGACTATGTCGAGAGCTGGCAGCCTCAGCCCATGCAGCCCGCCGCTCTGGCCCGTTCGCGCGAGATCGCTTCGGCCGTGACCGACAACCTCGGCGGCCAGGGTCTGTTCGGTGTCGAGCTCTTCGTCAAGGGCGAGCAGGTCTGGTTCTCCGAAGTCAGCCCACGCCCGCACGACACCGGCATGGTGACGATGATCACCCAGTGGCAGAACGAGTTCGAGCTGCACGCCCGCGCCATCCTTGGGCTGCCGGTGAACACCACGCTGAAGAGCCCGGGCGCCAGCGCGGTGATCTACGGCGGGGTCGACGCCACCGGCATCGTCTTCGACGGTGTGGCCGACGCGCTGCGAGTTCCCCATAGCGAGATCCGCTTGTTTGGCAAGCCCGAGAGCTTCGTCAAGCGCCGCATGGGCGTGGCGCTGGTCCACGACGCCGATGTGGAGCGCGCACGGGTGCAGGCCAAGCTGGCGGCCTCAAAGGTCAAGCCGCGCCGGGCTTGAATGACGAAGGGCGGCTTGCGCCGCCCTTGAAGGCTGAAGACTGGTTAGCGGCTTCGCCGAGTATTTCGTTGGCAGTGGCCGACCCTGCCGGGTCTTGACTTCGCTGGCGCGAAGTTAGCCACTGCCGGCGAACCGACAAACCGCGCGCTTGGCGCGCGGCGGGCTTACAGCCCGGCTGCAGCCCGCAGGGCTGCAGCTTTGTCGGTTCTCTCCCAGGTGAACTCGGGTTCTTCGCGGCCGAAGTGGCCGTAGGCGGCGGTCTTTTGGTAGATCGGACGGAGCAGGTCTAGCATCTGGATGATGCCCTTGGGTCGCAGGTCGAAATGCTCGCCCACCAGTGCTGCCAGGCGCTCGTCGGAGATCACGCCGGTGCCTTCGGTGTAGACCGTCACGTTCATCGGCTTGGCCACACCGATCGCGTAGGCGACCTGGATCTGGCACTGCGTGGCGAGACCGGCAGCAACGATGTTTTTCGCCACGTATCTGGCGGCATAGGCTGCCGAGCGGTCGACTTTGCTCGGGTCCTTGCCCGAGAAAGCACCGCCGCCGTGCGGGCAAGCGCCGCCATAAGTGTCGACGATGATCTTGCGGCCGGTCAGGCCGCAGTCGCCTTGCGGGCCGCCGATGACGAAGCGTCCGGTCGGGTTGATCAAGTACTTGGTGTTCTCGGTCAGCCATTCCTTGGGCAGCACCGGCTTGATGATCTCCTCGCGCACCGCCTCGTAGAAAGCGTCGGTCATGCGGTGGCCCAAGCTCATCTCGGGCGCGTGCTGGGTCGACAGCACGACGGTGTCGATGCTGTGCGGCTTGCCATCCACATAGCGCATCGTCACCTGACTCTTGGCGTCGGGCCGCAGAAACGGCAGGCGTCCGTCCTTGCGAAGCTGCGATTGGCGTTCGACCAAGCGGTGCGCGTAGTAGATCGGCGCGGGCATCAGTTCGGGCGTTTCGTTGCAGGCGTAGCCGAACATCAGGCCCTGGTCGCCGGCGCCGGTGTTGAGGTGGTCGTCGCTGGCGTGGTCAACGCCTTGGGCGATGTCGTTGCTCTGCTTGTCGTAGGCCACCAGCACCGCGCAGCCCTTGTAGTCGATGCCGAATTCGGTGTTGTCGTAGCCTATGCGTTTGAGGGTGTCGCGCGCGATCTGGATGTAGTCGACATGGGCGTTGGTGGTGATCTCACCGGCCAACACCACCAAGCCGGTGTTGGTCAGGGTTTCGGCAGCGACCCGGCTGAGTGGGTCCTGCGTAAAGATCGCGTCGAGGATCGCATCCGAGATCTGGTCGGCCACTTTGTCGGGATGGCCTTCGGAAACGGATTCCGAGGTAAAAAGAAAGTCGTTCGCCACTTCAATACACTCCTGTGATGGTTGATGCCGGTTCGCCGGTTCAACCTCTCTGGAGGTCGGCGAACGCTTTAGCGGCATTTCTCGTGCGACTGTGGTCTACCACCTTCCGCACGGCGCTATCGGTATGCACCGCATCACGCATCGCCCCGCAAGTTGTCCTGTTAACTCGGCGATCAGAGAATTATACGAAGCATGCTCACGCTGATCCATTGGCTGTCACGCCGACGCCTGTCAACATTGCACAGTTGGGGCGCGATGTTGGGCTGGCTGGCCTATGCACTATCGCTTGCTTACCGCCGGCGACTCGACGAGAACGCCGGCCTCGCGGATTTGAGCGCTGCGGCGCGGCGTCGGTCGGTGGCTGAGGCCGGCCGCATGGTGGCCGAACTGCCCTGGCTGTGGCTGCGGCCGCCTGCTCGCCCGCTCGGTGACCTGGTGCAGTGGCAAGGCGAGGGTTTGATCGACGACGCGCTTGCTCAAGGCCGCGGGCTGGTGCTGCTGACGCCGCACCTGGGTTGTTTCGAGGTCTGCGCGCAGGCGATCGCCGAGCGCATCAGCGGCCGCAGCCGTCTCACCGCGATGTACCGGCCGGCGCGCCAGGCCTGGCTGCGCCAACTGGAGGAGACCGCCCGTGCCCGACCCGGCCTGAGCACTGCGCCGGCGGCTTTGACAGGGGTGCGGCAGATGATCCGTGCGTTGCGCCGGGGCGAGGCGGTGGGCCTGCTGCCCGATCAGGTGCCGCCCGACGGCATGGGGGTGTGGGCGCCGTTCTTCGGCCGCTCGGCTTACACGATGACGCTGGCCACCCGGTTGGTGCAGCAGACCGGCGCAGCGCTGTTGCTGATCTGGGCCGAGCGGCTGACCGGTGGCCGGGGCTATGTGTTGCGGGTCTGTGTGCCGACCCAGCCGCTGGCGGCCCAGGACGACGATGCGCTGGCTAGCGCCAGCGCTGTCAACCGCGAGATGGAACGTTTGATTCTGCAGTGCCCTGGCCAGTACCTCTGGGCCTACCACCGCTACAAGCAGCCGCGTCAGTCGCAAACCGCAGCCGAGGCTGCGCGATGAGTGCGCCGGCGAAAGGCGAACTCGCTGCGCGTGCCTTGTTGGGTCTGTTGTGGCTGTTGCAGCGTCTGCCACTGGTGGTGCAGGCGGCACTGGGTCGGGGTCTGGGCCGCTTGCTGTATGTGTTGGCCGGCGAGCGCAGACGCGTGGCATTGCGCAACGTGCAGCTGTGCCTGCCCGAGCTCGACGAGGCCGCCCGCCGTCGGCTGGTGCGCGACCATTTCGGCTGGCTGGCGCGCAGCCTGCTCGAGCGCGGCCTGCTCTGGTTTGCGCCCACGTCCCGGCTCAAGAAGCTGATCCAGGTCGAAGGCGATGTCGGTTTTGCCCAGCGCAGCGCAAAGCCTGTGATGTGGCTGGTGCCGCACTTCGTCGCGCTGGACGTGGCAGGCGTGGCCACGCAACTGTTCCAGGGCCGCAACGTGGCGTCGATTTACCAGGCCCAGAGCAACACGGTGTTCGATGAAGCGATGCGACGCGGCAGGCTGCGCTTCGGTCTGGCCGAGGTCTATGCGCGCAGCGAGCGTGCGCTGCCGCTGGTGCGCGCGATCCGGCGCGGTGCCGCCTTCTTCAACCTGCCTGACATGGATTTCGGCGCCCGCGACGCAGCCTTTGTGCCCTTTTTCGGCGTGCCAGCCGCCACCTTGCTGGCGCCGGCGCGGATGGCCCGCGCGCTGGGCATGACGGTGCAACCGGTGTTGGCCGAGATCCTGCCCGCAGGCGCTGGCTACCGGGTGCGTTTCCTGCCGCCCTGGGAGGATTTTCCAGGTGACGACGATCTGGCGGCGGCCACCCGCATGAACCGCTGGATCGAGGACGAGATCCGCCGCAATCCGGCGCAATACCTCTGGGTCCACAAGCGTTTCAAGACGCGCCCGCCGGGTGAGACCGGTTTCTATGGATGAGCGGCCGATAATGCGCTGCGATGAAATTGAAGTTCACCAAGATGCAGGGCGCGGGCAACGACTTTGTGGTGCTCGACGCCACCCGGTCGGCTATCAGCTTGTCGCCCGAACAACTGCGCCAGCTGGGTGACCGTCGCTTCGGTGTCGGCGCCGACCAGATCCTGCTGATCGAGCCCAGCGGCACCGAGGGTGTCGATTTCCGCTACCGCATTTTCAACAACACTGGTGACGAGGTCGAGCATTGCGGCAACGGCGCGCGCTGCTTTGCCCGCTTTGTGCACGAGCAAGGCTTGACACCCAAGCGCAGGATCCGGGTCGAGACGGTCAACAACCTGCTCGAGTTGCAGTTGCAGGATGACGGCCGGTTCAGGGTTGACATGAACCGGCCGGTCTTCGAACTGGTGCGCGTGCCTTTCGATGCCAGTGGTCTGGTGCCGCGGATCGAGAACGGCTTCGAGTGCTGGCCGCTCGATGTGGGCGAGGGCCTGCCGGTCGAACTGGCCGTGCTGTCGATGGGCAACCCCCACGCGGTGCAGCGTGTGCTCGATATACGTGACGCCCCAGTGGCCGAACTTGGGCCGCGCATCGAACAGCATCCACGATTTGCCCGCAAGGTCAACGTCGGCTTCATGCAGGTGGTCTCGCGCGGCCAGATTGCGCTGCGCGTCTACGAGCGCGATGCCGGCGAAACCCTGGCCTGCGGCACCGGCGCCTGCGCCGCAGTGGTGGCCGGCATCCGACTGGGCTGGCTCGACCGTCGGGTCGATGTGCAGGCCAGGGGCGGGTTGTTGACCATCGAGTGGGCGGATGATCAGGCCAATGTGCTGATGACCGGCCCGGCGCAAACCGTGTTCCATGGGGAGATCGAGCTGTGACCATTCAAGGCGGCATCACCGAGACCGACATCGCCAACTACTTGGCCAACACGCCGGGTTTCTTCGAACGCCATGCGGATTTGCTGGCCAGCATCCAGCTCACCAGCCCGCACGGACAGCGCGCGGTGTCGCTTCAGCAGCGCCAGATGGAAATGCTGCGGGAGCGGATCAGAGGGCTGGAGCTCAAGATCATGGAGATGATCCGCCACGGTCAGGAAAACGTCGCGATCGCCGACCGTGTTCATCGCTTCACCGAGGCCATGTTGTTGGCGGACAGCCCCGCCGCGCTGCCCGATCTGCTGCTGGCCACGCTGCGCCACGAGTTCATGATCCCGCAGGCGGCGCTCCGGCTTTGGGGGGCTGACCCGGTCCATGCCGATCAGCCCTTCACCCAGGTTGTGAGTGAAGACACCCGCAGTTTTGTCGCCAGCCTGGGTCAGCCCTACTGCGGGCTGAATTCGGGTTTCGAGCCGGTGGCCTGGTTGGACGCTGCCAGCACGGTGCAGTCGATCGCGTTGATCCCTTTGCGCGTCGGCGATGCGGCTGTCGGCTTGTTGGTGCTGGGCTCGCCCGACCCGACCCGATACAGCGCCGAGATGGGGGTCGAGTTTCTGGCCCGCATCGGTGAGCTGTCGGGTGCCGCGATGACCAGGCTGTTGCCGCCGCGCTGATGTCAGCGCCACCGCTGGGCGAAGCGCTTGCCGGCTTCCTGCAGCATTTGCGGGTCGAGCGCCGTCTCGCCGACCGAACGCTGGCGATGTATGCGGATGCGCTGGGTTGGTTGCAGCAGTTCGCCGCTGACGAGGATATTGCGCTGGCAACAGCCCAAACCCACCATGTGCGCGGCTGGACCGCCAGGCTGCGCGAGCGGGGATTGGGGCCGCGCAGCATCGCGATTGCGTTGGCGGCCTGGCGCGGCCTGTACCGGCACTGGGGCCGCGAGCGGCTCGTGACGCACAACCCGGTGGACGGCATCCGTCCGCCCAAAGCGCCCAAACCCTTGCCCAAAGCGCTGGCGGTCGATCAGGCGGTCGCGTTGGCGCAGCAAGTGCCGACCAGCGACAACCCGGCGCTGCGCGCGCGGGATCACTGCATCGTCGAATTGCTCTATGGCTGTGGGCTGCGGGTGGGCGAGTTGGTCGGTCTGGACCTGAGCGCTGGGCCCTTGGCCGCTGGCTGGATCGACAGCGCCGACGCCACGGCCCATGTGCTGGGCAAGGGTGCGAAGCGCCGCAGCGTGCCGGTGGGTGGCCCGGCGCTGCTGGCATTGGCGGCCTGGGTGCTCGAGCGCGGTACGCTGGCCAAGACTGGCGAGGGCGCGCTGCTCGTCAGCCAGCGTGGCACGCGGCTGTCGGCCAGCCAGGTCCGCTCGCGACTGCAACTGCTCGCGCGTGACGCCGGACTCGCCACCGGCGTGCATCCGCACATGCTGCGCCACAGCTATGCCTCTCACCTGCTGCAGTCCAGCGGCGACCTGCGCGCGGTGCAGGAGTTGCTGGGCCACGCGAGCATCACCACGACGCAGGTCTATACGAAGCTCGACTTCCAGCACTTGGCCAAGGTGTACGACGCCGCCCATCCCCGCGCCAAGCGCAAGTGATTGCTGGACTTTGTCTCTGGCCCGCCGCTTCGCGTCTTCAAGTCGCTTCGCGCCTTGGCATCGCTGCGCGATGCGGGCCTTCGACGCAACGGCCGCTTGGCGGCCGTTGTCAACACTTGGCCAAGGTCTACGACGCGGCCCATCCCCGCGCCAAGCGCAAGCCCGAGGCCTGATCGCGCGCGGTGACAATCGGGTCGATGAAGACGATCCGACTGCGCGACGGCAAGGAGCGCTCGTTGCAGCGCCGCCACCCTTGGGTGTTCGAGGGCAGCGTGGCCCGTGGCGGCGCCGACGCCGGCGAGACCGTGCGGGTCGAATCCCACACGGGTCAGTTTTTGGCCTGGGGCGCTTTCAGCCCGCAGTCTATGTTTCGGGTCCGGGCCTGGAGCTTTGTCGAGACCGAGCGAATCGACGCGGCGTTTTTCGAGTCACGCTTGCGCCGTGCGATCGCGCTGCGCGGTCGCCTGGGCATCGCCAGCGACGCGATGCGCTTGGTCCATGGCGAAGCCGATGGCCTGCCCGGGCTGATCGTCGACCGCTATGGCGATGTGTTGTGCGCCCAATTCCTGTCGGCTGGCGCTGAGCGCTGGCGCGAGCTGATCGCCGACGCGCTGTGCACGATCACCGGCTTGTGCTGTGTCTACGAGCGGTCCGATGCCAGCGTCCGGGCCCTCGAAGGGCTGACGCCGCGCACCGGCTGGTTGCGCGGCGGGGTGGCGGGGCAGACGGCGACCGAGCTTGCGATCACCGAGCATGGCTGGACCCTTGGCGTGGACCTGGCGCAAGGCCACAAGACCGGCTACTACCTCGACCAGCGCGAGAACCGCAGGCGTTTCGCCGAGCTGGTGCGCCAGCTCGGCTGCCGCAGCGTGCTGAACTGCTTTTGCTACACCGGCGGCTTCAGCGTCGCGGCGCTTGCCGGCGGCGCGCAACAAGTCGTCAGCGTCGACTCTTCTGCGCCGGCGTTGGCAATGGCGCGTGAAAACATCCGACGCAACGGCTTTGACGAGGCGGCCTGCGAGTTCGCCGATGCCGATGTCAACCAATGGCTGCGCGAGGCCTTGGCCGCTGGGCGAAGCTTCGACGCGATCGTGCTCGACCCGCCCAAGTTCGCGCCCACGGCGGCGCATGCCGAGCGCGCCGCGAGAGCCTACAAGGACATCAACCGTTTGGCGCTCAAGCTGTTGGCGCCGGGCGGGCTGCTGCTGACCTTTAGCTGCTCGGGCGGCATCAGCGCCGACTTGTTCCACAAGATCGTCGCGGGCGCCGGTCTCGACGCCGGCGTCAACGCGGCGATCTTGCAGCGTCTCGAGGCCAGCTGCGACCACCCGACGACGATCGAGTTCCCCGAGGGCGAGTACCTCAAGGGGCTGGCGCTGTTGAAGGCTTGAGCGTCACCGCCGGCTCGAACTTGGCGCGGTGGGTTGCGAAAAAGGTCTTGACGTTGCGAACGTTGGCGTCCTGGGTGAACAGGCGCTGCACCAGCGCGTGGTAGTCGCTCATCTCGGCGACCCATAGCACCAGCACGAAGTCTGGCCCTGGCGAGACCCGGTAGCACTGCTGAACCGGCGCTTCGATCACCGCGCGTTGCTC
>RGQD01000780.1 GCA_010030205.1 Betaproteobacteria bacterium | reverse complement strand
GAGCTGGCGCAGCTCATTCCAGGTCTGGCGTCGCAGGACGTCCAGTGCGTCGCCGGCGAGCTTGACGGCGTGGAACGGGTCGATGCAGATGACGGCCTGCGGGGCGTGGCCCGGTGCGGTGACGGACTTGGCGAACGCGGGCCCCATGTCCATGCTGACCGCCTGCAGCGCAGCGGCTTTTTCGCTTCCGAGGTCGTCGAAGAATGCGTCCAGGGTGGCAGTGTCCTTGCCCTCGGCTCCCCAGACGATCTTGCCTGCCGCATGGTCGGTGACCAAGGTGAGGTAGCGGTGGTGCTTGCGCCAGCTCACCTCGTCGACGCCGATGTTCACGAGGCCTTCCAGCCGGCAGGGGTCCAGTCCGTCGGCGACCACTCGTTCGCAGGCCCGCCCGACGGTGTCCCAGTCGATGCGCAGGATCCGGGTGATGGCGGTCTTGTCGGTCTTCGTCGCGAAGTAGGCCACGAGGTCCTCGAAGTCGCGGGTGAGTCCGGACCGGTGCCGGGCGAACGGCACCTGCTCGACGAGGACGCCATGCGCCGGGCAGTTGAGTCTTCTCAGGCTGGCGCGGATGACGAGTTTCCACTTGCCCATGTCCAGGTGCCGCCACGACGACGGCGCGGGCCGGGTGTCGTAGCAGGCCGGCGTCCAGTAGTCGCAACACGGGCACAGGAGCCTGCGGCGGCGATCGGTGCCAAGGACTTCCGGGAGATGACATGGGACGAGTTCATGGCGCAGCCTCGGCGCTTGCGTCAGGCGCAGCGGTGCCTTTGGCATGAAGAGCGGTTGATTGCCGGGTTTTTTCAGCACGACAACGTCAGCGTTGGGCAGTGGTTCGTCGACAACCCACCGATCCCCCAGATCAGCGCTGAAGCCGCCAAGCAGATCAGCTCAATGGTGGTGAAGCGGTTGACCCGATCCAACACCAGCCCTGCGCCAACCCGGGCAGAAGATCTGACGCCACTATCCGGTTGGATCCTTGAAGCGATCCGCAGCCGCCGCAGCACTGGCCTGCCAGCCAGGACCAGGGATCTGGCTGATATGCCTGACCGTGAGTGGGCCTACAGCAGCGTCAGCAATCGCCTGACCCTGCTGCGCCGCCAGGGCCTGGTGAACAGGCAACACCTGGGCTGGCACCTGACCACAGCAGCCGAGCAACTGCTGGCTCCTGCCGCCTGACCAGAACTCTGACCGGCTGGCCTG
>RGQD01000779.1 GCA_010030205.1 Betaproteobacteria bacterium | reverse complement strand
GCGCGGCAACCGCCTCGCCATAGCGCAGGCCAACGACCACGTTGGCAAACTGCGGCAGCACGATGCCTTTGGGCAAACCGGTGGTGCCGCCGCTGTACAGGATCATGCCCGGCATGCCGGGTTCGACCAGCACCTGCGGCAACGGAGCGTCGGCTTGCAGCAGCCGCTCGAAACTCTGGAAGCCATGCTGAGCGCACAGCGCAGCCACCTGCCCGCCAGCATCGCTGGCACCAAAGGGGAGTGCAACGAACACCTGAAGAGACGCCTTCAACTCGGCCGCCAGTGCGCCGATCTTCGGCGCATTCTCGGTATCGACGATCACCACACTGGCGCCACTGTCGCGCAGCGTGTAGATCAGATCGTCGCCGGTGAGGCTGGCGTTGAAGGGAGCCCACACCGCACCGATGCGGTTACTGCCCATCCAGCCGAGCAACTGCTCGGCGCAATTGAACATCAGACTGCCCACGCGCTGGCCCGCCGTGATACCCAGCGCCGCCAGGTTGGCCGCGACACGGTCGCTCAGCGTGTCAATCTCGCGGTAGGTCAGCCGGCGACCATCGATCTCGGTAAAGACCTTGTCGCCATGCTGGCGCGCCTTGGCCCGCATCAGCGATGCCGGGTCGTGCCAGGGAACGGCGCGGCCCTTGACCATGATCGGCGGTGCCAACGATGGTGCAGAGGAAGGGGTTGCTTGGGAGGAAGGGGATGAGGTCGTCATGGTGGGGCGAATCAAAGGCCGGTGGATGAACAGCGTGGCCCGTTGCTGGTGCGCAGGTCAGTCCTAACCCAAGTAGGCAGCCAGCAGGCCGGGGTCCTGCCGAAGCTCGTCTGATGTGCCGGTGAGTACCACGCAGCCCTGGGCCAGCACATAGATGCGGTCGGCAAACTTCAGCGCCTGTTGCGCGTTCTGCTCGACGATCAGCACGGTCGGACCGCTGCGCCGAATCTGCGCCAGCAGCGACATCAGTTCCAGCGTGATCTTGGGTGCCAGGCCGAGCGAGAGTTCGTCGACCATCAGCAGTTTCGGACGACACAACAGGCTGCGGGCGATCGACAGCATTTGCTGCTCGCCGCCCGATAGCATGCCAGCCATGGTGGCAGTGCGGGTCTTTAGGATCGGAAACAGCGAATAGACCTGATCCAGCTCGTCTGAGCGTCCACGCCAGCCGTGCATCACCATGCCCAAATCCAGGTTCTCAC
>RGQD01000778.1 GCA_010030205.1 Betaproteobacteria bacterium | reverse complement strand
CCGCTGCGGTGGCTGACGATCAGCTTGGCCAACAGGCTGTCGTAGTGCGGCGACGGTGCTGCACCGTGACGAGCGTGACTGTCGACCCGGATCCCAGGGCCGCTGGGCAACTCACAGCGCGTGATCTGTCCGCTGGACGGCCTGGCCTGGCCTTGCGCGTCCAGACTTTCGGCGTTGATTCGCCACTGCACTGCGAAGCCGCGTGCCTGCGGCGGGTGCGCCGGTTCCAGCCCAATACTGGCCAGTGTGCTGCCGGCGGCGATCGAAATTTGCGCCTGCACCAAGTCGACGCCGGTCACTTCCTCGGTCACGGTGTGTTCGACCTGCAGGCGTGGGTTGGCCTCAATGAAGACGAAGGGCAAGTCAGCCGATTGATCGTCGACCAGAAATTCGAAAGTGCCCAGGCTCTGGTAGCCGGTGCTGCGAGCCAGTGTTAGCGCAGCCTGCAGCAGTTGCTCGCGCAGCGCGGGGTCCAAGTTGGGGCTGGGCGCGATCTCGACCAGCTTTTGGAATCGGCGCTGCAGCGTGCACTCGCGCTCGCCCAGCGTCATCACCTGGCGGCCGTCCCCTATCACCTGGACTTCGAGGTGGCGTGCGCGCTGGATCAGCTTCTCGGCATAGACCTCGCCGACACCGAAGGCTGCCAGCGCCTCGGCGGCGCAGCGTTGGTAGGCCTCGGCCAATGCTTCGGGGGCTTGGACCGCACGCATGCCACGTCCGCCACCACCGGCCACCGCCTTGAGCATCACCCCGCACTGCGGGTCGATGCGACGCTGTTCTGCGAAAAAGGCTTCGATCTCAGCCAGGCTGGCCGAGGCCGTGCCCGGCAGCAGCGGCACGCCGTGCTCGGCGGCGAGTCTGCGCGCGCTGGCCTTGTCGCCGAACATCGCCAGTTGTGCGGGTGTCGGGCCGATGAACACCAGCCCGGCGTCCGCGCAGGCCTGGGCGAAGTCTGCCCGCTCGCTGAGGAATCCGTAGCCCGGGTGCACCGCTTCGGCGCCGTGCTGGCGTGCCACAGCGACCAGCGTGGCGATGTCGAGGTAAGCGGCCGGGCCGGTGGCTTCCAGTGCCACTGCTTCATCGGCCAGACTGCGGTGCTGCGCGCCGGCATCGTCGCGCGCATAGACCGCGACCGTGGCGATTCCCAAGTCCTGGGCGGCACGGATGATGCGGATGGCGATCTCACCGCGGTTGGCAATCA
>RGQD01000777.1 GCA_010030205.1 Betaproteobacteria bacterium | reverse complement strand
GGCGGCACCGGCCACCGACGCGCTGCCCTACTGGCAACTGCGCCAGCGCACCGCCTTTGCCGCAGGCCGCCCGGTCGATGCCGTACGTGCTGCGCTGACCGCAGAACCGCTGTTGGCCAGCGATGCCGAGCGCGCGGCACAGCGCAGCGCACTACTGGGCGCGCTGCGCCAATCAGCCGAGCGCGGCACCAAATTTACCGCCCCACCTGCCAACGAGCCCGTCATCCGTGGCTGGCTCGATCTGGGCACGCTGGCCGCCACGGCCGCGCGCAGTCCACTATCGGCCGCGCGCGAGCTGGCCGCCTGGCGCAAACGCTATCCCTCGCATCCCGGCAGCAGCATTTATATGGCAGAACTCACTACTGGCGGCGGTCCGGCCCCCGCTCTGGCTGCACTGGCCAATGTCCCCGTCGCCGTGCTGCTGCCCTTGGGCGGGCGCAACGGCGCAGCCGCAGCCTTGGTGCGCGATGGCTTACAAGGCGCGCTGTCGCAATTGCCCGAGGGCCAACGGCCGCAGCTGCGCATTCACGACACCAGCGCCATGTCGGTCGCCGAAGCAGTGGCCAAGTCGCAAGCCGAGGGCGCAGGTTTGATCATCGGACCGCTGACCCGCGATGAAGCCGTGGCAGCCGTTGCCGCCAACACGCGTGGCACGCCCATGCTGTTGCTCAACTCGCTACCAACCGGCCAAGTGGCACCGGCCAACGTCTGGCAATACAGCCTATCGCCCGAAGACGAAGCGCGACAGATTGCGCGCCATGCACTGGCTCAGGGCCACAAGCGCGCCATTCTCATCACGCCCACCGGCGACTGGGGTACGCGCGTGGCTGCTGCCTTCAACAGTGAGCTGCTAGCCGGCGGCGGCAAGCTGCTGGCACAGGCCACCTACGATCCGCAGGGCGCAGAGTTCACCGCGCAGATCACCGCCGCGCTGCGCATCGATGAAAGCCGGGCGCGCCACAAACGCGTGCAAGACCTAGTCGGCGGCAAACTCAACTTCGAATCGCGCCGTCGCGCCGATGTCGATTTCATCTTTGCAGCCGGACAATCTTTAGCGCTGCGACAAATCCGCCCACAGCTACGTTTCTTCTACGCCGGAGATGTGCCCACTTATATGACCTCGGATGGTTACGAGCCCAATCCGCAGGTCAATCGCGATATCGACGGCATGCTGTTCCCCGACATGCCGTGGCTGTTGCAA
>RGQD01000776.1 GCA_010030205.1 Betaproteobacteria bacterium | reverse complement strand
CAGTCGCCGCACATCTTCAGCCGCTCGGCGGCAGCGCCCTGGAATGCCGAATGGCCAGCGAGCTTGCCTATCATCGCCTCGATCGCCATCAAGGTGCCGAAGGGCTTGGCGCAGCGTATGCAGGCGTAAGGCGCGACCTCGTGCAAGACCCGCGCCGCTTTGCGCGCCTTGCCTTCGTCGGCCAGCCACAGCCTGGGCTGCAGGCTGATCGCCGACTCGGGGCAGGTGGTGGCGCACAGACCGCACTGAACACAGTTCTTCTCGATGAAGCGCAGCTGCGGCCGCTCCGGGTTGTCGAGCAATGCGCTCTGGGGACAAGCGCCGACGCAACTCAGGCACATCGTGCATTTGGCGGTGTCGACCCGCAGGCTGCCAAAGGGTGAGCCGACAGCCGGCAAAGCGATCGCCTCGGCCGCCGCCTCGGCCTGGCTCGGCGCCTGGGTGAACAGGTGGTCGATCGCGAGCTCTAGCGTGCCGCGCTTGTCGGCCTGCGCCGCGAAGCTCGCGGCCCTGGCCACACCCTGGGCTGCGGGCGCGCGCAGCGCGTGGTCCAGTGCTTGCAGGTCGCGCGCGTCACGCGCCTCGATCAGCTTGAAATGCTCGCCGCCATAGCCCAGGCCTTGCAGCAAGGCCTCGGCCACCGCCATCTGCTCGGTCAAGGCTTGGCGGTACTCGGGCGCCTCCTCATCGGTCAGCAGCAGCCAGACCTGGTTCGCACCCTGGGCGATGGCGGCCAGCCACAGGTCCAGGCCGATGCTCGCGGTGTGCCAGACAGCCACCGGCAGCACCCGCGCCGGCACGCCGTTCAAGCCAAGCGCCTGGCTGCGTCTGTCGCTGCGCGCCGCGCGGCCCAGATCGTCGATCAGCCGGCTGCCCGCCTCCTGGCTGTGCAGCAGCAGCGCGGCGCTGCGGCCGCCCGCCTTGGCGTAGGCGGTGAGCATCGTGCGCAGCCGCTTGCCTTGGTCGACCGTGCCGGGGTAGGCAAAGCTCATCGCCCCGCTGGGGCAGACGGTGCTGCAAGCGCCGCAGCCCACGCACAGGTGCGGCTCGACGACCACGCCGCCGCCTTGTGCCAGCGGGCCGGCTGAGCCCGCTGCGCCAGGCATCGCGCCGCGACTCTTGCCGGTGGGCTTGCCCTTGAGCGAGGCGTCGCTGCGGATCGCGCGGGCCGAGCAGACGTCGATGCAGGCGGTGCAGCCGAT
>RGQD01000775.1 GCA_010030205.1 Betaproteobacteria bacterium | reverse complement strand
GCCCTCAGGCACCCGCAAGGCGCGCGCTGTGATGTCGCCACACAGAAAAGGCAGATCCGGCGCCGGCGCGGTGCCGATCTGCCACTGCAGGCGTTCGCCATCGGGCCTAAGCCTGCCGCCAGGCGCGGGCCCACGGTAGTTGAGGCCACGGCCGCGCGCCGCGTCGATCACCGCGCCCATCTGGCCGGGCAGCAGCGCGAAGTCGACGAAACCCTGCAGGCCGCGTTCGGCCGCATAAGCCCAGCGGTGCCCGCTGTTGGGCTTCAGGAACGCGATCAGCTCCAGATAGCTGCCGTCGGCAAAACCGACCAGCGCGTTGTGTGTCGCGCCCTCGGCGTGTTGACCACCGCGTTGCACGTTGAAGCCGATGGCGCTGAAGTCGGCGATGGCCACTTCAAGATCGGTGACATGGATCACCACATGGTCAAGCGAGAGGGACATCGGATCTCCTGGGGATGGTTATCGGGGTGAATGGTGCCGGGTCGGTCAGCCGCCGGCGGTGTCGTTCTGGCTCATGCTGCTGCCAGTACTTGGAAGCCATGGGTGCCGTCGCGCGCTAGCTGTTCGACCAGGCCGTATTCCCAGTCGAGGTAGGCCTGCATCGCTGCGCGCGGCGCATCGGTGCCCTCGTAAGGCCGGCGGTAACGGTCGATCCGCGGGCTGGCCAGGTCAGCGTCGCCGGCCTCGACCGGCAGGCCTTCGGCGACCCAGGCGGTGTTGCCGCCGGCCAGCACGGCCACTGGCAGGCGAGTCAGCGTCGCCAGATCGGCCGCGGCAAAACGCGCCAGCGCGCCGCTGCCGCAGGTCGCGACGATGCGCTCGACATCGCTTGCTGCCAGCAGGCTGGGCAGCAACTGCGTCAGTTGCGCGCGCAGCGCCCACCGCGCGCCAGGGACATGGGCCTTGACATGCTGGGCGCTGGGGCTGAAGTCCAGCACCAGCGTGCTGCGCTGCTGCGCCAGCTGCGCCGGCGTGACGAGCGCGACCTCGGGGAAGGCCTCGTGCGCCGGCTGCCAGGTCCCTGTCTGGCTGAAGGGCGCCGGATCGGTCAACCAGCCGACCTGCCAGCCCAACTGGGCCAGCCAGTGCGCGGTGATCGCTGCGCGAACGCCGTCAGTCTCGGGCCCGCCGTCGACCAGCACGATGCGCGCGCCCCGCACCGCGGCGAACACATCGGTCTCCTGCACCAGCTGGCCGCCCTTGGTCAGC
>RGQD01000774.1 GCA_010030205.1 Betaproteobacteria bacterium | reverse complement strand
AGCCCATGCCGCAGCGGCTGGTGGACTATCTCAATTACAAGCCCGCCGCCGCGGTCGAGCAGGAAGCAGCATGAGCCTTTCCATACGGGAACTCTCCGCCTCTTATGGTCAGGCCCGGGCGCTGGCCGAAGTGTCCATGGACGTTGCTGCCGGCAGCGTGGTGGGCGTGCTGGGGCGAAATGGCGCGGGCAAGACGACGCTGCTGCGGACCGTTGCAGGGCTGCACCGTGACAAGACCGGAACCGTCTTCGCTCAAGGCCTGGACATCACCTCGCTGCGCTGCGACCAGATCGCTCTGCGTGGCGTAGCGCTGTCGCGC
This sequence comes from Betaproteobacteria bacterium, assembly GCA_010030205.1. Taxonomy (GTDB): domain Bacteria; phylum Pseudomonadota; class Gammaproteobacteria; order Burkholderiales; family Burkholderiaceae_C; genus Pseudaquabacterium. Next base: position 894 of record RGQD01000774.1, on the reverse strand, counting down.
GAGGGCGGGCGCTCCCCGGGCTCGTTGTCGGTCAACGACAATCTCATGCTCGGCCGGCGCCTTGCTGTGCTGCGCGGCCGCAAGCCTCCGGAACTGGCCGAAATCTGGAAGTGGTTCCCGATCCTCGAGCCGCTGGCAGCACGGGCAGCCGGACTGCTCAGCGGCGGCCAGCGTCAGGCCCTCGTGCTGGCCGTCGCATTCATGTCGAGCCCTTCCATCCTGCTGCTCGACGAGCCGTCGGCCGGGCTCGCGCCGCCTGTGGCGGCGGAACTCTTCAAGACCATCCGGCAACTGGCCGATGCCGGAATGGCGGTGTTGGTGGTCGAACAGGCTCCGGCCTGGCTGATGGGGATTGCCGACGACGGCTACGTCCTCGAAGTCGGAAGGGTGGTCGACCACGGCCCGGTCGAAAGCATGATGGCCAGCATCGAAGCAAGCAACAAGGCGTTCGCATCGGGCGGACGCATTCATACCTGAAGGAGATCACCATGAGAAATATCAATCGCAGAAGCATTGTTCAACTGGGCGTGGGCGCTTTTGCGCTCTCCAGCCTTGGCGTGAGGGCCCAGGCGTCGACCTTGGCATTGGGCGTGATCCTGCCGCAGTCCGGGCCGGCGTCGCAGTTTGCAGGTCCGATCGAAGCCGGCATGAACGCGGCGCAAAAGCAGATCAACGATACGGGCGGCATTGGCGGCCGGCGGCTGGAGCTAGTGTTCCGCGACAGTGGCACCAACCCGCAGCGCGCGCTGCTCGCTGCGCGCGAACTGGTTGAAGAGCGCAAGGTCGACATCCTGTTCCCCGAGATCGTGAGCGGCCTGGCACTCGCAGTGCTGCCGTACACAACCGAGAAGAAGGTGCTGACCATCACTAACGGGTCTGCCCCCAAGATCGGAG
>RGQD01000773.1 GCA_010030205.1 Betaproteobacteria bacterium | reverse complement strand
CAGGGCAACGCGACGATGGGCTCGGGCATCGACAAGCGCGCGATGACGTTGTCGGTCTATGACGTGCTGCTAGAGTCTGCGACGGTGGCCGAAGCGCATCAGCGCTCTGAGCGTGGTGGCTACGACGTGCTGGGTGCCAACCGGGAGCTTGCCGGGGCCGAGGTCGAACTGGTGGCGCTAGAGCATCGTCACGAGAGATTGCGCCGCGCCTTGGCTGTTGCGGCCCAGCAAACATCTGGTGACTATGACTTCGTGTTGATCGACTGCCCGCCGTCTCTGAGCTTGCTCACGCTCAACGGACTGTGTAGCGCCAACGGCGTGATCGTCCCAATGCAATGCGAGTACTTCGCGCTCGAAGGCCTGTCCGATTTGGTCAACACGATCAAACAAGTGCACGCCAACCTGAACCGCGACCTGCAGATCATCGGGCTGTTGCGGGTGATGTTCGATCCGCGCATCACGCTACAGCAGCAGGTCAGTGAGCAACTCAAGAGCCACTTTGGCGACAAGCTGTTTGGCACCGTGATCCCACGCAACGTCCGCCTGGCCGAGGCGCCCAGCTACGGACAACCAGGGGTGGTGTTCGACCCGGCTTCCAAGGGGGCGACCGCCTATGTCGAATTTGCGTCTGAGTTGGTGCGCCGGGTCGGCGCGCTGATGCCGACGGGCCGATGAACTCACTGCCGATCACGCTGCTGTCGCGTATCGAGGACGCCGGCATCAACGCCAGCGCGCCACCGCAGCAGCGCTGGATTGACGGTTGGTTGGTGCGCTACTCACCTGGCAAAGCCAAACGAGCGCGCTGTGTTCAAGCGGTGGCTGAGGGCCGGCTGCCGCTGGATGAGCGCCTCGACCTTTGCGCCGCGGTGCTGCGAGATGCAGGGTTGCCGATGGTCGTGCGCATCACGCCGTTCTCGCTGCCCGGAGTATTGGACGACTCGCTGGCACAGCGCGGCTATCGGCGCTTCGATGAAACTCGGGTGATGGTTGCGCCCCAACTGCCCGCGCAGGCCGAATGGCTGCCGCCAGGGCTCCGACTGCAGCGTCTGTCCCCGGTCGACTTCGCCGAGGCTGTGGGCCTGCTGCGCGGATCCCCGCTGGACCAGCGGGCCGCGCACGCGCAGCGACTTGAACTGTCGCCGGTGCCTTATCAAGGCTGGGTGCTGCGCGATGGCAAGGCCGTACTGGCCTGCGGCCAGATGGCGACCGAGGCCG
>RGQD01000772.1 GCA_010030205.1 Betaproteobacteria bacterium | reverse complement strand
GGTAGGCATGATCGCCAGCTCCGAGTTGTGCGGCGGGCTGGACATCGGGGTGCTGCCCTATGCGCAGACCGATGCCCTGGAGCGCTTTCAGTTCCAAGTGGCGGATTGGGGCAAACTGCCGCAGCAGCAGCCGCCGGCTGACATGATCAGTCTGCGCGTCCTCATCACCGTGGACCTGGTGCGCCGCGAAGTGCAGCCGGTGCAGCGCCAGGGCTTTGTCTATGTGCGCCGGGGCATCCGGCTGCTCGTCGAGTTCCTCGATTTGGACAACAAGACCATCGGCGCCCTGCGTACGACCTCGGTCGACACTGATCGACTCTTCTCGATCGACGATTCGACGCCTTCGCGCGACTTCCAGTTTTTCGAGTCAGCCCTGGAAAAGGCCATCTCGAATCTCTTTCACGGCATCCGCCGCCGCGACAAGGCCATGCTGGCCGCGGTCGGCGTCAACATCGACGAGGCCAAGCCCCAGATCGATGCCATTCTCAAGACAGTGGAGAACCTACGATGAATGCAACCCTTTTGACCCATAGCCGCTGGTGCACCCTGGCCACCCTGGTCTTGACGGCGCTGGCCAACCACAGCGTGGCGCTGGCCCAGTCCGACTCCTACGAACAGAACAAGTTCGTTCAGGCCACGGCTTCGGTCGATGTACCCAGTGGCTGGTCCTCCGGCGGCGTGAACCAGGCGGTGCGTGACCGCGCGCTGGCCGCGGCCAAGGCAGCGGCGCTGAACACCGCGCTGTCGCGGGTCACTGGTCCCAAGGCCGATGTCATCAACGGCATGCGCAAGGCCTTCGAAGAGCGCGCCGACACGATAGTCACCGACGTGACGGTGACCGACGAGCGTCACCAAGAGGCCGACCGCAAGTACACGGTGCGTATCCGTGCCACCATCCAGTGGGGTCAGGTCGACTCGATCATCCGCACCGCGGGGGGCGGCGGCGCACCGGGCGGCGTGACCCAGCCTCGCATGACGGCAGCCGCGGGCCAGCGCGTGCTGTTCCTGGCGCTGGCCCGTGAGGCTTCCAGCATAAAGCGCTTTGACGAGAGCCGGGTCGAGATAACCCGCAATTCCACCGGCACCACCGGCGAGAGCCGTAACGCCGAACAGGCCGTGAACCCTACGCGCTCGGCCACCGTAGAGAGCACCGCCAACGGCTCGATGGTGACTGCGGAAGCGCGCCGTGAGCGTGGTGGCTCGACCACCGCCAAGCGC
>RGQD01000771.1 GCA_010030205.1 Betaproteobacteria bacterium | reverse complement strand
TCGCCAGCGCCAGCCGAGATCACATGATGCTTGTTAGTGCTGGCGCTGGTGATCGCTGAAGCCGACATGTGCGCGATGCTGGCGCTGGTGATGGTCGCCAGCGCCAGCCGAGATCACCTGATGCTTGTCATGCTTCGTGATGGCCATAACTGCGGTAGACATGTGCGCGATGCTGCTGGCGCTGGTGATGACGGTCTTTGGCTGTCCTGGATCTGCTGCTGGTGATCGTCATCGCAGCCGAGATCACTTGATGATTGCGACTGCTGAAGATGGTGATGGTCAGGCGATCTGCTGCGATGACAGCCACCAGCGCCAACATCATGATTCAGGCGTAGAGCGCCCATCTATCCAAACAGCTACACACGCATGTCCACGATACAAAAGCCATCTTCAGCGCGATCCTAGAAGGTCCTGCTTGTCATGCGCTGCTTTTCAAGGTGAAGCTTAGACAGCGAAGTCTGCGAGCTTTGCGCCAGATGCCAGCGCCGCCGTCAACCATCGTGGCCGCTTTCCGCGCCCAGCCCAAGTGTCCCCAGTGGCTGCGTTGCGGTACTTGATTGCTGCCTTGCCCCTTAGCTTGACCGCTGTTGAAGCACGACCTGCTGTTGACTTGCCTTTGATATCAGCAGCAGTCACGCCGTATTCAGCCATCAAAGCACGTACTTTCGCTATGTTCATGGCGTGTGCATCACGCTGCATTTCGGCGATGCGCTTCTCTAGTGAAACTCGTGCAGCTATTAGCTCTTCAATCTTGGACATTTCAAACGCTTTCATTGATTGATGGTTGGGATTTCGTGGACGTAAATTAATATTTTTGTAAAGTCTCCTAGGTGGTCTTCATCGCAGCCGACATCAGCTGATGCCTGTCACCAGTAGCGCTGCTGATGTTCAAGTAATTTACTAAGAAAATTGACATATGGTGCTGAAAAAACAGCAGAACCCTAGCCTAATTCGTGAAGCATGTAAAGTGTTAGAACTGCACTTTTTTGAGTGTTTACCCTGGCTCAGCTCAACGCAGATCACCTGATGCTTGTCAGTGCTGGCGCTGGTGATGGTGGTCGCCTGCTAGGCCGACATGCTGGCGTCGGTGATCACTGCGGTAGACATGTGCGCGATGCTGTCACTGGTGGTGATGGTCTTCATCGCAGCCGAGATCACCTGATGCTAGCCAGTGATGGTGATCTTCATCGCAGCCAGACGTGTGCGCGATGCTGGCGCTGGTG
>RGQD01000078.1 GCA_010030205.1 Betaproteobacteria bacterium | reverse complement strand
GCCGACGCCGGCCGCCCCCCGTGGGGATCAAGCAAAGTGGCCAAGCCACATTTGCTTGAGAGTTCGGTGGCCTCGGTGCGCGCCGCTGATGTCAGCGCTGACGCACAATTCAGACCTGTCAACCTCGACCCGCCGAGCCCTCGCCAAGCCGCAGCTGACAACTGCCCCTGACGCCCATGAAATGCGCCTTCGTCACCGACCTGCATGCCAACCGCGAAGCGGTCGAAGCCGTGTTCGACCATGCCCGCGACCAAGGCGTGGAGCGCTGGGTGCTGCTGGGCGACTTCGTCGGCTATGGCGCGGATCCGACCTGGGTGGTGGACCAGGTGCGCGAGATGGTCCGCGAGGGCGCGATCGCCGTGCTCGGCAACCATGACCAGGCCGTGGTGCGCGGTGCGGGGCCGCAGATGCGGCCCGACGCACGCTACGTGGTCGATTGGACGAGATCACAACTCGACGCCAGCCAACTCGGCTTTCTCGCCAGCCTGCCGCTGACACAGCGCCAAGGCGACCAGTTCTACGCCCACGCCAATGCCTGGGCGCCAGGGGCTTGGGAGTACATCGGCGGCCGGTCCGACGCCGTGCGCAGCCTGCGCGCCACCGATTGCCGCTACAGCTTCTGCGGCCATTCACACGAGCCCAGGCTGTTCCACGTCTCGAGCACCGGCAAGGCGGGCGACTTCATCCCAACGCCAGGCGTGGCGATTCCAGTGCCACCGCACCGCCAATGGCTGGTGATCCCGGGCTCGGCAGGCCAACCTCGCGACGGCAACCCTGCAGCCTGCTACGCGATGCTCGACGAGGACCAAGCCCTGTTGACCTTCCACCGCGTGCCCTACGACCACGAAAGCGCGGGTGCCAAGATCCTGGCTGCCAAGCTGCCGCAGCGACTGGCCAGCCGGCTCGAACAAGGGCAGTGAGCGATGGATTCCAAGCTCTACAGCAACACCCTGGGCTATACCGGCAGTGGCGGCCAGAACGCGCCCAGCCTGCTTGCGCCTGGCATGGTGATAGACCGTTTCCAACTCGAGGAAAAACTCCATGTCGGCGGCATGGCACACCTGTGGCGCGTCAGCGAAGTCAACCATGCCGGTGACTCGCGGCTGCCAATGATCATGAAAGTGCCGCGCATCAAAGGCGGCGAAGACCCGGCGACCATCGTCGGCTTCGAGGTCGAGCAGATGATCCTGCCGAAGCTTACCGGTCCGCACTGCCCGAAGTTCATCGCCAAGGGCGACTTCACGCGCCAACCCTACATCGTGATGGAACGTATCGAGGGTGTGTCGCTGCGCGCCAGGCTAGACGACGCACCGCTGGCCATCGACGAGGTGATCGAGGTCGGCTCACGAGTGGCCACCGCGCTGCACGACCTGCACCGCCAGCACTTGGTGCACCTAGACGTCAAGCCCAGCAACATCATGTTCCGGCCCGACGGCAGCGCCGTGATGGTCGATTTCGGCCTGTCGCGCCACGACCACTTGCCCGACCTGCTAGACGAGGAGTTCACGCTGCCGATGGGCACCGGGCCCTACATGTCGCCCGAGCAGGTGCAGTTCATCCGCAACGACCCGCGCAGCGACCTGTTCGCGCTCGGCGTGATGCTCTACCACTTCTCGACCGGCGAGCGACCTTTTGGCCAGCCCGACAGCGTTCGCGGCCTGCGTCGGCGCCTCTATGTCGACCCGGTGCCGCCGCGCACGCTGCGCCGTGACTGTCCGCCCTGGTTGCAAGAGGTGATCCTGAAATGCCTGGAGGTCAACCCGGATCGCCGCTACCAGACGGCAGGCCAGCTCGCGCTCGACTTGCAGGACCCCAGCCAGATCGCATTGACCCGGCGTGCCGAAAAGCTGCAGCGAAGCGGTGTGGTCAAGACCTTCAAGCGCTGGTTCTTCGCCTTGGGCGCCGAGCCTGGCGCAGAGCGCGGCAAGGTGGCCGAGCGGCTGGACCGCAGCCCGATCATCATGGTGGCGGTCGACATCGACAACGCCAGTACCGAGTTGCTGCAGCAGCAGCGAGAGACCGTCAGGCGCATCGCGCTGACCGAGCCCGGCGCGAGACTGGCCTGTGTCAGTGTGATGAAGATCAACCGCATCGGCATGGATGAGTTGGTCGACAACCAGGGTCGCAGCCTGCATGTCAAACAGCTGGTCGCGCTCAAACACTGGGCCCGACCGATCAGCAAGTCGCTCAATCTCGACGAGGGACGGCTGACCTTCCATGTGCTCGAAGCCAGCGACGCCGCATCGGCCTTGGTCGAGTTCGCGCAGCGCAACCAGGTCGACCACCTGGTGATGGGGGCGCGCGGCGCCTCGACCTTCAGGCGCTTGCTCGGCAGCGTGTCGTCGCAGGTGGTGGCGCAATCGGGCTGCACCGTCACCGTGGTGCGCGCGCCAGGCCTGGGCGACGACGCTCGGGGTGCGACCCAAGTGCCGGCCGGCTGATCGCCTGCGGTCATCAGTCAGGTCTACCGGCTGCTTGGATCCGACCCGGCCACCTGCTGGTTCATCCGACTGACCCGCAGCACCGCCTGGGTGCGCGATGTCACACCCAGCGCGCGCAGCACCGCAGCCACATGGTCCTTGACCGTGTCGACCGACAGGTTCAGCTCGCGCGCGATGAGCTTGTTGGACAAACCCTTCAGCAGCCAGTCCAGCACCTCGGCTTGGCGCCGCGTCAGGCCGAGTTCGGACAGGCTGTGCAGCGCAGCGGGTCCGGGATCGGCCATCGGCCGCAACAGCGCCAACTTGCTGTCCAATACGCCGCCGTTGGCCCAGCCGGCGCCAGGCTTTGCCAGGGCATCGGCCACCGCCGCAGCGCCAGCTGGCTTGGCGCCAGGCGGCTTGACCTGGCCCGACATGGCCTGCGGAATGTAGACACCACCCGACACCACCAGCGCCAGCGCGTCGGACAAGTCCTTGATCGGGCTGCGCTTGGGCAAAAAACCCATCGCGCCCATGTCGACCGCACGCACCATGTCGGCCAAGCGCTCGGCAGCCGACAACACCACGACGGGCAGCGAGGGATGGCGATGGCGCATCTCGGCCAGCACCGTGAATCCGTCCACCTCGTCGCCCAAATCGAGGTCGAGCAGCACCAGTCCGACATCGGGTTGCTGCACCAGCAACTCGAATCCATCGGCGGCATTCTCGGCACTGAGCACGGTGACCGCCGGGTCGAGGCGATGGATCATGGTCTGCAGCGCCGACAGGATCAGCGGATGGTCATCGACCAGCAGCACCTTCATCATGTTCGCCTCCTCCCGGTGGCCAGCGGCTCAGATGAATCGTCGCGACACCGTCTCGGCCACACACACCGGCTTGGCCGTGCCCTCGCGCTCGATGCTGACTTCCATCGTCACCTGGGCACCGCCCTCGATGGGCTCAAAGGCCTTGAGCCGGATTTGACCGCGCAAGCGACTGCCAGAGGGCACCGGCGCCATGAAGCGGACCCGGTTCAGGCCGTAATTGATGCCCATCTTCACATCGTCGACGTGGATCGCCTTTTCGGCCAGCTGGGGCAACAGCGACAGCGTGAGAAAGCCGTGGGCGATGGTCGTGCCGAAAGGCCCGCTCGCAGCGCGCACCGGATCGACATGGATCCACTGGTGGTCGCCGGTGGCCTGGGCGAACAGGTCGATGCGGGCCTGGTCTATCAGCATCCAGGAACTGGTCGCCAGGTGCTCGCCGACCCGGTCTTGCAGCGAAGCCAGGGTGGCGAAGTGGACGGGTTTGTCAGTCGTGTCGCTTGTATCGCTCATGTCTGCAGCCAGTTGATCAGGGGCTGCCATTGCAACAGATCGCGCTCAACCCTGCCGGCAGCGACATCCCACAGCGTCAGCCCGCGCGCGGCCAAGTGAACGTAGTTCTGGGTGTCGCGCAGCGAAGTGATGGCCGGTTGGCCCAGCGCGGTCAGAAATTCGGTGAGGTGATCGGTGGCGTGGGTGTGTTCCTTGACCCGAACCGCCACCAGACCCAGCACCACCCGGTCAGCACGTCGATGGCGCCGCAACTCGGCCAGAAAGGCATGGGTGGCGGCGATGTCGAATGGGCTGGGCTGCAGCGGAACCAGCAATCGGTCGGCGATCTTCATCACTGAATCCAGCCGCTTGCCGCGCAGGCCAGCGGGCGTGTCAAGCACCAAGTGGGTCGTTCCCTTGGGCGGACGCACCAACTCATCGTCCACCAAGTCCCAGCCCTGGATAGCGGGCGCCTGAGGCGGGCGCAAAGCCAGCCACTGCCGCGCGCTTTGCTGGCGATCGATGTCGCCGAGCATCACCGCATGGCCCTGGCTCGCCAGCCAGCCCGCGATGTTGGTGGCCAGCGTGCTCTTGCCTACGCCACCCTTGGGGTTGGCCACCACGATCACAGGCATCAAATCCACCTCCAGGAAGTCGCTTGATGATAGTACGGGGCCCAGCGCCATACCGCATGGCGCTGCAAATCGACTTCGGGCAGCGCTTCGCGTTGATTCTTGCCCATCCGCAAGCCGGCGTGCCCAGAGGCGTCGCCGGCCGTCGCCGCGATCAGGCCAGACTGCAGGCCTGGTCAAAGTCGAGCCGCGGGCTGCGTGCAAAGACCTTGGCCGGGTCGCCATGGCCGAGGGTGCAGATGAAATTGGTCTTCACGGTGGTGCCGGCCCAGAACGCAGCGTCAAGCTTGGCGGCATCGAAGCCGCTCATCGGACCACAGTCCAGACCCAGCGCCCTGGCAGCGATGATCAAGTAGCCGCCTTGCAGGCTGGAATTGCGCATCGCCGTCTCCTGTATCGCAGCATCCTTGCCGGCGAACCAGGCACGCGCATCGGCATGGGGAAACAATTTGGGCAATTGATCGTGGAACATCAAGTCCATGCCAACGATCACGGTGACCGGTGCCTGCTCGATCTTGGGCACATTGGCCGCTGACACGCAGGCCACCAACCGGGCTTTGGCATCGGCCGTGCGGACGAACGTGAAGCGCGCCGGGCAGGCGTTGGCTGCGGTCGGCCCGAATTTGAGCAGGTCGTAGAGCGCGTGCAACTCGGCATCGGAGACCGGCTGGGGCAGATAGCCGTTCTGGCTGCGGGCGTTGGTGAAGAGTTGGGCGGTGGTCAGTGTCATGGGGGTCCAGGAATTGGGCATCGATGTCGGGCCACAATTGTCGGATGTTCCAACCCTCACAACACGACGTTCGCAGATTCTTCTGCGAAACCTGGCGCAAGCAGCAATCCGGTCTGCCGCTGACAGCGATGGAGGCCGTGGCGGCTGACTGGACCGTCGAGCATCCCGAGTACCATGCCGACCTGGCCGATCTGGACGCCGCGCTGGCGGCGAGCTACACGGTCGAAGAAGGCCGCAGCAACCCGTTCCTGCACCTGTCGATGCACTTGTCGATCGCCGAGCAGTGCAGCATCGACCAACCCACCGGCATCCGCCAGGCCGTCGCGCTGCTGGCCACGCGGCGCAGCGCCTTGCACGAGGCGCACCACGAGGTGATGGAATGCCTGGGCGAGATGATCTGGGCCAGCCAGCGCAGCGGCCTGCCGCCGGATGGTCTGGCCTACCTCGAAGCGGTTCGGCGGCGCGCCACGCGCTGATCAAGCCGGCGGATAGCCCTCTTCGGTCAGTGCGGCGACAAAGCGCTCGGCCGGTTGCTGCGACGCTATGCTGACCCGGTGCTGGGGCAGGTCGATCTGCAACTGGGCGCCAGCATCGATACGCTGAACGGTTTCGGTCACGCTGCGAACGCAGTGGCCACAGGTCATGTCAGGCAAGGTCAATTCGATCATCGTCAAGCTCTTTGGTGGGTAAGCGTCGAAGTATCGACCTTGGCGCGTGCCTGGGCCTAGGATTGGATCATGAACAACGCCTCTAGCCTGATTTTGACGATCACCGGCATGACCTGCGCGAGTTGTGTCGCAAGGGTAGAAAAAGCGCTGGCCAAAGTGCCTGGTGTGCAGCAAGCCAGCGTCAACCTCGCCACCGAGCAAGTCCGATTGACGCTAGACACAGCGCAAGCGGCGGCCACGGCCCGGGCCGCGCAGGCTGCGGTGTCCAAGGCGGGCTATGGATTGGTCGAGGAGCGCCTCAAACTGCAAGTCGACGGCATGACTTGCGCGAGCTGCGTTGCTCGGGTCGAGAAGGCACTGGCCCGCGTGCCCGGGGTGTTGGAGGCCACGGTCAACCTGGCCACGGCCAGCGCCCAGGTCCGCCGACTGGCTGGCAGCGCCGACGATACAAGCCTGGCGCAGGCGCTGCAGCGAGCAGGCTACGCGTCTCATGTCGAGTCTGGCAATGCAGCGCACGCGCCAGCTTCGCGCGACCCGGGCTGGCGGGTGGTGGCCGCCGCCGCGCTGTCGGCACCGCTGGTGTTGCCAATGGCAGGTGACCTGCTGGGCCGTCACTGGATGCTGCCCGGGCTGTGGCAATGGGTATTGGCGACGCCGGTGCTGTTCTTTTTCGGCGCGCGCTTTTTCGTCGCCGGCTGGAAGGCGCTGCGAGCGGGCGCCGGCAACATGGACTTGCTGGTGGCCACAGGCACCGGCGCAGCCTACGGGCTGAGCCTGGCGCTGATGTTCCGAGCCCAAGCGGGTGAACAAGAAGCGATGCCAGCGCTCTATTTCGAGAGCGCGTCGATAGTCATCACCTTGGTGCTGCTGGGCAAATGGCTGGAAGCTAGCGCCAAGCGCCGGACGCTGGTCGCACTCGACGGTTTGCGCGCGCTGCGGCCCGACAGCGCCAACCTGCGGCGCGCGGGGCAGGAGGTTCGCGTCGCGCTCGACCAGGTCCAGCCCGGCGACATGGTGCTGGTGCGCCCGGGCGAGCGCCTGCCCACCGACGGTGTGGTGGTCGAAGGCCGCAGCCACCTGGATGAATCGATGCTGACCGGCGAGAGTCTGCCGGTGGCGCGCCAGATCGGCGACTTCGTCACCGGTGGCGCGATCAACGGCGAGGGCTTGCTGCTGGTGCGCACCACAGCGGTCGGCGCGGCCAGCATGCTGTCGCAGATCGTGCAGATGGTCGAATCGGCACAGGCCCGCAAAGCGCCGATCCAACAGACGGTGGACCGGGTCGCCGAGGTGTTCGTGCCAGCGGTGTTCGTCGCCGCGATGCTCACGCTGCTGGGCTGGGGTTGGGCCAACAGCGACTGGCCAAAGGCACTGATCCACGCGGTGTCGGTGCTGGTGATTGCCTGCCCCTGCGCGCTGGGACTGGCCACCCCGGCCACACTGATGGTCGGCACCGGGCTGGCCGCGCGTCGCGGCATCCTGGTGCGCGATGCCCAAGCACTTGAGTTGATGCGATCGGTCGCGGTGGTGGCTTTCGACAAGACCGGCACGCTGACCGAGGGCAGGCCGAGGCTGGTCGAGGCGGCCGCCAGCGCATCGCTGCCCGGCGGGCGCGCCGAGTTGTTGACGCTAGCCGCCTCGCTGCAGGCCGCCAGCGAGCATCCGCTGGCCCGCGCGGTGCTGCAAGCGGCCGAGCGCGAATCGCTGGCCTGGCCTCAAGCTAAGAACGCGCAGGCGGTGCCCGGTCGAGGGATCGAAGCCCGCGTCGCCGGCCGAGACTTGAAGTTGGGCAGCAGCCTGTGGATGGCGGAGATCGGCGTCACCGACCCCGATCTAGCTGCACAGGCCGAGGCTTGGGCTGGGCAGGGCCGCAGCGTGGCCTGGCTGGCCGAAGCGGGGCCGCACAGCGCGCCCCGCGCGCTCGGGCTGTTGGCCTTCGGCGACCAAGCCAGGCCGGGCGCAGCGGCGGCGATCGCCGCATTGCAGCGCGAAGGACTGCGGGTCGTGCTGGTCAGCGGCGACAACCGAGGTGCGGCCCAGGCGCTGGCCCAGCAGGTCGGCATCAGCGAGGTGATGGCTGAAGTCCTGCCGGCGAACAAGGCGCAAGCGATCCTGGGCTTGCGCGCCGGGCTTGCCCCGGGCCAACGGGTGGCGATGGTGGGCGACGGCGTCAACGACGCGCCGGCGCTGGCTGCGGCCGATGTCGGGCTGGCAATGGCGCACGCCGATGGGGGCGGCACCGATGTGGCGATGCAGACTGCGGGGCTGACACTGCTGCGTGGCGACCCGATGCTGGTGCTCGAAGCGCTGCAGTTGTCGCGCGCGATCACCCGCCGGATTCACCAAAACCTGTTCTGGGCCTTCGCCTACAACGTCGTCGGCATCCCGTTGGCCGCGCTGGGCCTGCTCAGCCCAGTAATCGCGGGCGCAGCGATGGCCTTGTCATCTGTGAGCGTGATCAGCAACGCATTGCTGCTGGGGCGGTTCAAGCCCCAGCGCGATCGTTAGCGAAAGCGGCTTTGCGGCACCACTTTGAGGTCGCCAGGCAGCGATGACAGATAGGTCGCGACCTGTTTGAGCTCGCTGGCGTTGAAAGTGAGCTTCTTCTTGCCGTCGGCCTCTTGTACGACTTGGCTGCGCATCGTGGCATTGCTGCGGCCCACCAGCTTGTTGCCGTCGGTGTGGTAAGCCTTCAGCGCAGCATACAGATAGTCCGAGTGCTGGCCGGCCAGACGCGGGTAGGCGGGGTCGATCGGGCTGCTGAAGTTGGCGCCGTGGCAGGCGACGCACACCGCCATGCGGTCTTTCAGCGGCTCGGGCACCGCGTGCGCCAAAGCAGCAGGGGAGGCACCGGCGGCGGACTTGCCCTGGGACTCGTAGAAAGCGCCCAAATCGGCCATGTCTTGGTCGGTCAGCGAGTTGGCGATGCCGCGCATCGTCGGGTGCTTGCGGTCACCCTTCTGGTAGGCGCTCAGCGCCGAGGCGATGTACTTGGCACCCTGGCCGGAGATCATCGGCACCTTGTAGACCTCGGGAAAGCTGGCCTGGTAGCCGACGATGCCGTGACAGCCTATGCACATCGCAGCCTTGGTCTCACCCTTGGCGGCGTCCCCAGCCTTCGCATCCTCGGCCCGGGACAAGGTGCTCAAGCTGGTCAGCGCGAGCAGCAGAGGGAACAAAAAGTACGCTTTTTTCATCGTCTGGCGGAGGTGTTGTCGCAGGGAAGCGGTGTACCGCCAGGCCTCATGCGCCGCGGTTACACCAGGTGAGCCAGGCACAGCTTGAGGGCTGTCAACCCGGAGACCAAGGATTATAAAGGTGACCCTTATACTGGAATCTGATTTTAGGTTCAGTCCCCCCGCAGCCCACAACAGCCGTCCACCACGGCCCTACAGCCATGAAGTTTCAAGGATCAGACAACTACGTCGCCACCCAGGATCTGATGCTGGCAGTCAACGCCGCCATCACGCTCCAACGCCCGCTGCTCGTCAAGGGTGAGCCGGGCACCGGCAAGACCATGCTGGCCGAAGAGGTGTCGACCGCACTGGGCATGCCCTTGCTGCAGTGGCATGTCAAGAGCACCACCAAAGCCCAACAAGGTCTTTACGAGTACGACGCGGTGAGCCGGCTGCGCGACAGCCAATTGGCCGACGAAGAGAGCTCGACGAAGGTACGCGACATCCGCAACTACATCGTCCAGGGCGTGCTGTGGCAAGCCTTCACCGCCGACCAGCCGGTGGCACTGCTGATCGATGAGATCGACAAGGCCGACATCGAATTCCCGAACGACTTGCTGCGCGAGATCGATCGAATGGAGTTCTATGTCTACGAGACCCGGGAGTTGGTCCGCGCCAAGCACCGCCCGCTGGTGTTCATCACATCGAACAACGAGAAAGAGCTGCCAGACGCCTTCTTGCGGCGCTGCTTCTTCCACTACATCAAGTTCCCAGACGCCGACACGATGAAGCAAATCGTCGACGTGCACTTTCCCGGGCTCAAGCAAGAGTTGCTCGGCGCGGCGATGAAGACTTTCTACGATGTTCGCAACCTGCCCGGGCTGAAGAAAAAACCCTCGACCTCCGAACTGCTGGACTGGCTCAAGCTGCTGCTGGCCGAGGACATCCCGCTCGAAGTGCTGCAGAACAAGGACGAGAAGGTCTCGGTGCCGCCACTGGTGGGCGCGCTGCTCAAGAACGAGCAAGACGTGACCTTGTTCGAAAAGCTGGTGTTCATGCAGCGCCACAACCGCTGAGAGGGCGGTGATGAAGCCGATCTGCACGCCCGTCACGCTGCAAGGGCGTCATGTCAAGCTTGAGCCCTTGACGCTGGCCCACGCGCCCGCGCTGGCGCGGGCAGTGCAGGACGGCGAACTCTGGCGCCTCTGGTACACCGCGATTCCGGCGCCCGACCGCATGGTCGCCGAGATCGAGCGTCGACTCGGCCTGTTGGCAGCGGGGTCGATGCTGCCGTGGGCGGTGCTGGACGAATCAGGTACTGCGGTCGGCATGACCACCTACATGAATGTCGATGCGAGCAACCAGCGGGTCGAAATCGGCTCGACCTGGTACGCCCGCAGTGCGCAGCGAACGCCACTCAACACCGAAGCCAAGCGGCTGCTGCTCGCGCATGCCTTCGAGTCACTGGACTGCATCGCGGTCGAGTTCAGAACCCACCGCTTCAACACCCAGAGCCGGCGCGCGATCGAGCGCCTGGGGGCGCAACTCGACGGCATATTGCGCAACCACCAGCGCGCGTCCAATGGCACGCTGCGCGACACCGCGGTCTACAGCATCACCGCCGCCGAGTGGCCTACCGTGCGCGGGCATTTGGACTTCCGTCTCGAACGACCGGCCTGACCCGGGGCTGTGGCGCCGCACCCCTAGCCTGAGAAGAACGCATGGCTCGCAAGAAACCCCTCACGATCGATGCGCTGTGGCAACTCGAGCGACTGGGCAGTACTGGCCATTCGCCCGACGGTGCGCATGTCCGATGGCCGCCCACCAAGCGAGGGCGCCGCGGCCGCCAGCCGAGCTGAATCACCCTGAGTCATCCCCTGGACCGCAGGGGCTGTGGTCACCAAATCGGCGGCCAATCAGGTTTGAAATCGTTATGCTTAGATGATGGGTTGTTGACAGCCCGGAAAGTCCAGTCATGTTGATCGATTTTTTCTACACCTTGCGCGCGGCCAAACTGCCGGTTTCGGTCAAGGAATTCCTGACCCTGCTCGAAGCGGTGAAAGCCGGGGTGATCGATTGTTCGGTCGACGAGTTCTACTACCTCGCGCGCACTTCGCTGGTCAAGGACGAGGCCTTGTATGACAAGTTCGACCGTGCTTTCGGCGCCTACTTCAAGGGCGTCGAGATGCTGGTCGACTTCACCAAAGAAGTGCCGCTGGACTGGCTGCGCAAGAACCTCGAGCTCGAGCTCAGCGCCGAGGACAAGGCCAAGATCGAGAAGATGGGCTGGGACGAGCTGATGGAGACGCTCAAGAAACGCTTCGAGGAACAGAAAGAGCGCCACGAAGGCGGCAGCAAGTGGGTGGGCACTGGCGGCACCAGTCCGTTCGGCGCCTACGGCGTCAACCCACAAGGCATACGCATAGGCCAGGACAAGAGCCGCAACAAGAGCGCGGTCAAGGTGTGGGACCAGCGTGCCTACAAAGACTACGACGACACGCTGGAGTTGGGCACGCGCAACATCAAGATCGCGCTGCGCCGGCTGCGCCGATTCGCCCGTGAAGGCGCCGAGACCGAGCTCGACCTGGACGACACCATCCACTGCACCGCGGCCAACGCCGGCTACCTTGACATCAAACTCGTGCCCGAGCGCCACAACAAGGTCAAGGTGCTGCTGCTGATGGACGTGGGCGGCACGATGGACGAACACATCAGCCGCGTCGAAGAGTTGTTCTCGGCCGCCAAGACCGAGTTCAAGCACCTCGAGTTCTATTACTTCCACAACTGTCCCTACGACTTCATGTGGAAGAACAACCGGCGCCGTTTCAGCGAGAAGACTGCCACCTGGGACTTGATCCGCAAATACAACAAGGACTACAAGCTGATCTTCGTCGGCGACGCGACGATGAGCCCTTACGAGATCCTGCAGCCCGGCGGCAGTGTCGAATACAACAACGAAGAGCCGGGCGCCGAGTGGATCCAACGCCTGACCAACGCCTTCCCGAAATTCGCCTGGATCAACCCTGAGCCACAAGGTGTCTGGCAATACCGGCAGAGCATCTCGGTGGTCCAGCAACTGGTCAACCAACGCATGTTCCCGCTCACGCTGGCTGGCCTCGAAGGGGCGATGCGGCTGCTGACCAAATGACTTGCGGGCACTGAGGACCATGGCAGCCTGCAGCCGGCGGACGCTGGCGCAGGTGGTCGTCCGGGTTGCGCTGCTGTGGGTATGGCTGGGGGCGGCAATGCTCTCAGGCGCTTGCGCGCTGCTGCCAAGCGCCGAGCCGCCGGCACGCGAACCCGGCACCGGTCCGAAGCTTGTGGTAGTGGCCCCGAAGGAACTGCTTCAGCTGCTTGAGAAATACCTAGACCTGGGCCGACTGCAGGACCTGCGCGGCGACAAAACCATCGACGACCTCGAATGGGCCAGGCTGATCGGTGTGGCACCGGCGCAAGCGCGTGAACTGCTGCAGACCGAAGGCTATTTCGACGCCCAAGTCAGCGCAGCTCGCACCACAGTCGGTGCACAACGACAGGTCACGCTGACAGTCGATCCAGGCCCGCGGACCCAGGTCGCAGGTCTGCAGATCGATACGCAGGGCGATCTCAGGCAACGCATCGACAGCGGCGACGCCAAGGCCTTGGCCTTGAAAGACGCGCTCGCCAGCGACGCCGCTCAACAAGTCGGCCAAGCCTTCCGCAACCCGGATTGGGTCGATGTCAAGCAACGCTTGCTGGCGCGCTTGCGGGCTGCGGGCTACGCCAGCGCCACCATGGCCGACAGCCAGGCCTTGGTCGATGTTCCCAGCCAAAGAGCCCAGCTCAGCGTGATGATCGCCAGCGGGCCGCTATACCTGGCCGGTCCGCTGCAGATCGAAGGCCTGCGTCATCATGATGAGGCCACCGTTCGCCACCTGGCCGGCTTCGGCACCGGTGCGCCGCTGACCGAAGCGCTGCTGCTCGACTACCAGGAGCGATTGCAGAAAGCCGGGCTCTTCGAGTCGGCCAACATCAGTTTTGACCCAGTCGCCGAACGGGCCGCCAGCACGCCACTGCGGGTGCGGCTGACCGAGTTGCCGCTGCAACAAGCCACTGTCGGCCTGGGCATCAGCGCCAACACCGGCCAACGGGCGACGCTGGAACACAGGCAACGCCGGCTGCTGGGCCAGGCCGTCACGGCGCACAACAAGCTTGAATGGGCCCGCGAAAGCCAGACCTGGTCTGGCGACTTCCAGACCCACCCCGGTGAAAATTTCTATCGCAACCTGCTGGGGGTACAGGTCGACCGCGTCAAGAGCGGTACCGACGTGGTGTCGTCGCAGCGCCTGCGGCTGGGCCGAACCCAGGACACGCCGCGCATAGAACGTCTGTACTTCGGCGAGTTGCTGCGCTCCAGGCAGAGCGACATCGTGGCGGTCAGTCCGCTGGCCAACGCGAGCCCGCACACCGCCACCGCCGTCAGCGCCAACTACCACTTGGTGTGGAGAGATCTCGACAGCGTGCTGTTGCCCACCCGTGGGCTGACGCTCGCGCTGCAAGGCGGCAGCGGCCAAGCCAGCAGCGAGGGCGGCAACAGCGGGCCTTTCGCTCGCGTGTACGGCCGCTTGACCGGCTACCTGCCCTTGGGCCAAGCCTGGTATGGCCAGGCCCGACTGGAAGCGGGCCAGATCTTCAAGTCCGACAAGGTCACAGTGCCCGACGCGCTGGGTTTTCGCGCCGGTGGCGACGATTCGGTGCGCGGCTACGCCTTCCGCTCGCTCGCGCCTGTGGGCAGAGACGGTGGCACGGTCAGCGGCGCCTCGCTGCTGACGGTCAGTGCCGAGCTGGCGCGACCCATCATGGCCAGCTTGCCGGCGCTGTGGGGTGCGGTGTTCATCGACGCAGGCCGCGCCGTCGAACATTGGCACGATTACAAGCCCGCGCTGGGCTATGGCTTAGGTCTGCGCTGGCGCAGCCCGATCGGCCCGCTCAAGGTCGACCTCGCTTGGGGCGACGAGTTGCACAAGCTGCGGCTGCACTTCACGGTGGGGATCGCGTTTTGAAGCCGTCCCCAGACTCAAGCCAAGCAACGCCGCAAGCCGCCGCGCCGCGATGGCGTTGGCGGCTTTGGGCGGTTGCTGCGCTGCTGGTCACCCTCTTGCCGCTGGCCAGCCTGTGGGCCTTGCTGAACCACCGTGCGGCGCTGCCCTGGTTGCTGATGCAGGTGCCAGGTCTGAGCGTTCAAGGCTTGCAAGGCACGCTGGCCCAGCGCCGAATCCAGGCCCGCAGCCTGCGCTGGCAGTTGCCTGCTGATGGCGGTGTGCTGACGGTAGACGGCCTGCTCGCCGAAGGCAGCGGTATGCGCTGGGCACCCTACCCTGGCGCCTGGTTCAGCCTGCGGCTGACGCTGCTGTCGGCCGACAGGGTGCAGTACCTGAGCGGCCCGGCCCAGCGCGTCAGCGCACCGCCGGACCTGCTGCTGCCGCTCGGACTGCAAGTCGATTCGTTGCGAATTGGCAGGCTGCAGATCGACGACATCGCTCCTGCCGAGGCCTTGACTGCCAGCCTGTGGCTGGGCGCCGATCGCGGAGCGCAGCACCGGGTCGAGAACCTGCAATTGAACTGGCAACGCACCGAGCTGCAAGGCGAGCTGAAGATTGCCAGCGCCGCACCGATGCAGGTTCAAGCCCGCTTGCAGGCCGGGCGCGACGCCGCACCAGCCTGGGACGCCAGCCTGACGCTCAGTGGCCCGCTGGCACGACTGGCCGCCGATGCCAGGCTGCAAGGACGGCCTACTGTGGTCCGCCCTGCAGCGGCGGCCAGACCATCGCTCAGCGCCCAGGCCAGCTTGCTGCCTTTCGATGTCTGGCCATTGGGCGAACTCAGCCTCGCGACCCAAGCCTTCGACCTGTCCTCGCTATGGCCCGGGCTGCCGCAAACCGCGTTGAGCGGGCACGCCACAGTGCAGTCCGGTGGCCTGGACCAAGCGGCCAGCGCGAGCATCTCGCTGACCAATCAGTTGCCCGGCAACTGGAGCACCGGTCGGCTGCCTGTGCAAGCACTGGCACTTCAAGCCAGCGCCGTGCCGCGCCACCCCGAGCAGCTCAAGCTCGACCGTTTCACGCTGGCATTGGCTGACGCGACCGCCAGCGCAGGCCGGATCAGCGGCCAGGGTGGCTGGACCGGCGACGCGCTGGCGCTAGACCTGACGCTGACCGATGTGCAACCCGCGCGGCTGCACCGGCAGGCCGCCGCGCTGACCATGGGCGGACCCTTGCAACTGCGGGTCACTGGCCTGCCTGGAGGCCAGACCAGCCAAGCGATGACGCTGGCGGTCGACGCAAGGCTCAGCGGTCGAAGCCTCGATGGCAGCGGACAAGCTGTGCAGCTGCGCCTGGTCGGCAAGGGCAACTCAAGTGCGTTCGATCTCAGCGAGATCCGCGCCGAAGCCGGCCCAGCCAGCGCGCAGGGCAGACTCCAGGCCAGCGCCGAGCCCAAAGGATGGCGCTTGCGCGGCCAAGCCAGGCTGGACCACTTTGACCCCAGGCCCTGGTGGCGCGGCGCCGAGGACACGGCCTGGCGCCGCGGCCCGCATCGCTTGGACAGCGAGCTTGAGATTGACTTGCTCTGGCGCCAAGCCCCGCAACAGGCCAGCACGCAGACCCCTGCGCTGGAACGTTGGCTGAGCCGGATAGACGGCGGCGCGAGCCTGCGCCTGAGCCAAAGCCTGCTGGCCGGCGCACCGCTGGCGGGTGTGCTGAAGCTGCAGCGCACTGGGATCGACGGCAGTGCGAAGCTCGAAGCCGATGTCGATCTGGCGGGCAACCGCATCACCCTGCAAGGCCAGCGCGCGGCCCAGCCTGCGGCCGATCGCTGGCAGCTCGAGCTCCAGGCACCAGCGCTGGCCAAGCTGGCACCGCTGGCGCAGTTGGCCAGCGATTGGGCCCCCACGCTGTCCAACGAACTGGCAAGTTATTGGCCCGCCAGCGGCAAGCTCCAGGGTGAGCTGCAAGTCAGTGGCCGCTGGCCTGAGATCAGCAGCCAGGGCGAGCTGCGAGGCGAGAGCCTGGTGGCGGGTATCGGCGCGATGCAATCGGCCAAGCTGGGCTGGCGCAACGGCACCGACATCGACGCGCCGTTGTCGCTGCAGCTACAGGCCCAGGGTCTGGTCAGCGCAGCACAGCGGGTCGACGGCTTGGCGGCCCAGCTCAGCGGCAGCCTGCGCAGCCACACGGCGGCTGGATCCAAGGCGAGGCCGGCACCGGCACGCCGGCAGGCCTGTGGCGGCTGCAGAATCTGACGCTGCAAGCTGGTGCCCGTGACAGCCAGGGTGGCAGCCGGCCCTGGTTGTCGGCGCAGTCGCTGTCAGCCGAACTCGCGCTGGGCCCGGACCTGCAGGCGCTGGCGTTGACCGTGGCGCCAGGCCGACTCCAACTGCTGAGCACCGCGCTGAGCTGGCGTGAGGCAAGCTGGCAGGCCGCATCGGGATCAGCCCGCGACGAAGGCGGACGGCTGAGCTTGCGAGCCGAATTGGAGCGCTTCGACGTCGCCGCCCTGCTGGCCAAAGCCCAACCCGCGATGGGCTGGGGCGGCCAGCTCACGCTAGGCGGACACATCGAGATCCGCAGCGCCGGTCGCTTTGACGCCGATGTCGTGCTCGAGCGGGTGTCGGGCGACCTCAGCCTGACCGACGATCTGGGCACGACCCAGGCCTTGGGCGTCACCGACCTGCGGCTGGCATTGTCCGCCCATGACGGGCTGTGGCAGTTTGCCCAAGGCTTGGCAGGTGCAAGTTTGGGCGAGATGGCCGGCGCACAGTTGCTGCGAACCAGTGCAGACCAGCGCTGGCCAACCGCCGACTCGGCCCTGCAAGGCGTGCTGGAATCAAGGGTGGCCAACCTGGGCGTGTGGGGCGCCTGGATCCCGCCAGGCTGGCGCCTGGCCGGCAAGCTCAGAACCAGCGCCAGCTTCGGTGGCACGCTGGGCGCGCCCGAGTTGCGGGGCGAGGTCGTCGGCA
>RGQD01000770.1 GCA_010030205.1 Betaproteobacteria bacterium | reverse complement strand
GAGAGCGCGGCATGCGCGAAGCCATCGCCTGGCGCGACGCGCGCTTCGCCAAGGCCCAGGCCTAAGGCAGTGCGCCGCCACCCGGTGCTCTGGGTCGTGCTGGCACAGCTGTGCGGCACCTCACTGTGGTTCAGCGCGAACAGCGCGGCCGACGACCTCAGCCGGCTGTGGGGGCTGTCGACCGGCGACATCGGCTGGCTGACCAATGCGGTCCAGGCCGGGTTCATCGTCGGCACGCTGGGCTTTGCGCTGACGGGGCTGGCAGACCGCTTCCCGGCGAGCCGCATCTTCACGCTCTGCAGCCTGCTGGGCGCGCTGTTCAATGCCGGCTTCGCAATGTTCAGCGAAGGCCTGGCCAGCGCGATGGGCTTGCGATTTGCGGTCGGTATCGCGCTGGCCGGCATCTACCCGCTGGGCATGAAACTCATCGTGAGCTGGGACCCGGCCCGCGCTGGCCAGAGCCTGGGGCTGCTGGTCGGGATGCTGACGCTGGGCACCGCGTTGCCGCACGGCATCCGCATGCTCGGCGGCGGCGTCTCGTGGCAGGCCGTGATCCTGGCGTCGTCGGGGCTGGCCTTGGTCGCTGCGGTCGTGATCGGTCTGCTCGGCGATGGGCCTCACCTCAAGCTCAAGGCTCGGGCATCGAACGTCAACAGGACCCCTGTGCTGAGCGCGTTCAGACTGCCCGATTTCCGCGCGTCGGCCTTCGCCTACTTCGGGCACATGTGGGAGCTCTACGCTTTCTGGACGCTGGTGCCGCTGCTGCTGTTGCCGGTGCTAGGTCGGGACGGCGCACCCGACCCGGCGACCTTGTCGGGCTGGGCTTTCGCGACCATCGCGATGGGCACGCTGGGTTGCATCGCAGGCGGCGTGATCAGCCAAAAAATCGGCAGCGCAAGAGTGGCCTGGATCGCGCTGTGGACCTCGGGCGCGGTCTGCCTGGTCTACCCGCTGCTGGGCTCGTTGCCGACCGGCGTCGTCCTCGCGGTGCTGCTGGTCTGGGGCTTCGCGGTGGTCGCTGACTCGCCACAGTTCTCGGCGCTGTCGGTCAAGGCCTGCCCGCCCGAACTGGTCGGCAGTGCGCTGACGATCCAGAACAGCGCAGGTTTCCTGCTGACGACGTTTTCAATCCTACTGTCGACTTCGGTCTACCCGGCCATCGGCAGCCGGGTCGCCTGGCTCTTGCTGCCCGGCCCGATCATCGGTCTGTGGTGCCTGCGCCGCC
>RGQD01000769.1 GCA_010030205.1 Betaproteobacteria bacterium | reverse complement strand
GCCAATGGCACGGTTTACGACTGCGGCGAGTTTGCCCAGGTGATGGACAAGGCGCTCATGCTGGCCGACTACGCCGGCTTCGCGGCGCGGCGACAGGCGAGCGAAGCGAAAGGGCGGCTGCGCGGCATCGGCTTTGGCTGCTACCTCGAAGCCTCGGGCGCGGGCGGCGCGCCCAAGGATGCGGTGTCGGCCCTCTTCCGAGACGACGGTTTGATTCACCTTTACGGCGTCACTGGGCCTTCGGGCCAGGGCCACGAGACCTCGTTTGCCCAGATCGTTGCCGATGGCTTGGGTGTGCCCCGAGAGTTGATTCGCTACCACGCGAGCGACCCTGACCATGAACTGATGGGCAATGGCACCGGCGGCTCGCGTTCACTGTATGGCGCTGGCAGTGCCTTCAAGGTGCTGGTGGGCAACCTGATCGCGCAGGCCCGGCCGCACGCCGGACGGATGCTGGCTGCCCCCGAGTCGGCGATTGAATTCCGTGACGGTGCTTTCCATGCGGGCGCTCATCACATCGACCTGCTCGATCTGGCGAAGGCATTGCGTGGGCCTTCGCCTCATCCACTGGACTGCGGTGGCGAGTCGACCTCAGGCACCACCTTCCCCAACGGCTGCCACGTCGCCGAAGTTGAAATCGATCCGAGCACCGGCGTCACCGAGGTGAGCGCCTACACCGCCGTTGATGACCTGGGTTATGTGGTCTCCCCGCAGCTCGTGCAGGGCCAGGTTCATGGCGGCGTGCTGCAGGGCGCAGGCCAGGTGTTCGGCGAACATGCGATCTACGACGAGGAGTCGGCGCAGTTGCTGTCAGGTAGTTTCATGGACTACGTGATGCCGCGCGTGGGCTGGGTGCCCAACATTCGCACTGATTACCACCTGGTGCCGACCAAGCTCAATGCACTCGGCGCCAAGGGCGTTGGCGAGTCGGGCTGCTCGGGCTCGTTGCCGGGCTTGGTCAATGCGATGAGCGACGCCTTGCGCGGTGTCGGTGTGCCGCCGATGGACATGCCATTCACACCGGCCATGGTCTGGCGGGCACTGCAATCGGCCGGGGAGCTCAAGCCATGAGCCAACGCGTGATCGCTAGCCAGTTCGGCGAGGTTTTGGATTCGCTGCTCGTCCAGGCCCTGCCTGAGGTCGAGTTTTTGAGTCTGCCGCCCGGTGCTCCGGCCAGCCTGCCCCCGAACGTTGAAGTTCTGCTGGCGGCGACCTTTCCGAACGA
>RGQD01000768.1 GCA_010030205.1 Betaproteobacteria bacterium | reverse complement strand
CAGCACGGCCAGCCCGGGCTGACGGGTGGTGGTGCCGGCGAGCCTTCTCCCTTGGCGCACAAGGCCCGAGCCATCGGTCCATGATGCGGCGCCGGCGAGTTGCCTTGAATGCCAACACCGAACTGCCGTTCGGAACCCTCTTGAACAAAGCTGAAGCCTCTCACCCCGCCACTTGGTATCTGGCCAGCGTTGCCACGTTCATGATTCCAGCGGGCATCCAGATGGTGCTTTTGCCCTACCTGCTGACGATCGAGCTGAACCAGTCGGCGGCCCGATTTGGTCTGACGCAAATGTTCGGTCAGTTGCCCATCCTGCTGTTTCTATTGTTCGGCGGTTGGCTGGCCGACCGCGTCGATCCGCGCCGCTTGTTGATGGGCTTGCACGGCGTGGCCATCCTGATGCCGCTGACACTCGCCTTCGCGTTGTGGCGCGGCCAGCTCAGCGAAGCGCTGTTGATGCTCTACGCGCTGGCCTGGGGCTTGGTGACGGCCTTTGTGATGCCAGCCCGCGACGGCATGCTCAAACGGGTGGCCAGCGGCAATGTGCAGCGCATGGTGACGCTGGCCATCGGCGTGCAGTTCGGCACCCAGATGGTGGGCCAGGCGCTGGGCGGCAGAGCCGGTCCCTGGGGCTCGATCAGCATGCTCCTGGTGCAATGCTTCGTGCTCGCCGCCGGCATCTATGTCGCCAGTCGACTGCCACCGGGCCAGCCGACCCGCGGCGTGCAGATCCGCGGGTCGCTGCTGCGTGAATTTGGCGGCGGCTTGTCACTGATCTTTGCCGACGGGTCGCTGCGGGCAACGTACCTGTTGACCATCGGCATGGGGCTGTTCTTCGGCGGTGTCTATGTGGTGCTGATCCCGCTGGCGATCCGCGACCTGTTTGCCGGCGGTGCCCAAGACATCGCGACCGCGTTCATCGTGTTCGGGATCGGCACGGTCCTCAGCATCGCAGCGCTCACGCGCATCGGCGGCGTCGCCTTGCCCGGGCGGGCGATGGTCATCGCGTTGCTGCTGGGTTGCTGCTCGCTCACACCCATGGCGCTGGCGCCGCCGCAGTGGCTGTTCTACCTGTGCATCTTCTTCTGGGGCATGTGCGCTGGGGTGTCCATGTCGATGTCGCGAAGCATCCTGCAAGAGGGCGCGCCCGCCACGCACCAGTCACGCGTCATGGCGGCGCAATCACTGGCAACCGTCGGCGGCAACCCGCTGGGCGCGCTGATCATG
>RGQD01000767.1 GCA_010030205.1 Betaproteobacteria bacterium | reverse complement strand
GATCAAGGCCGAGCTCAGTGGGCAGGCGAGCAAGATCTTGCTTCGGGTCATTGCCAAGGACTACACCGCATTGCGCGATGACGAGCTCGCCCGTCAAGTCAACTCGCTGCCCCAAGCTTGATGAGGGCATGCTGCGCGATGATCGATCTTGCGCCGCGCGACGATGTTTGAAGCCTGCGGCTTAGCCTGAGATGTGAAAGAAGAGGTCTCGATGCGACGCAAGGTCAAGATTTCGGCGAAGCGGCGCGCTGCAGGCGCTGAGAGTCCGGCCGCGTTGAGCCCGCTCGAAAGTGAAGATGCGGTGGGCCCTCTTGGCAGCAGGCATGACCCGCAGATCGCAGCGCACGACCCTAACGTTTCCACACATGCCCGGGATTCCGGGCAGACGGACATCGAGCGGGCCGACCCCCGGAAGATCGGATCGATCGAATCGCTTCCGTTGACCACCGATGGCCTGCATGGGTTTCTTGAACCGACCGTCCGCGATGCCGATCCGCCTGATCAGGGTTTGGCCGCTGGCGCGGTCTGAGTTCTCTGGCGCTGCACTTCGCGCAGCTCCATCCCGACATAGGTGTCGCGGTCGACCTCGTGCAACTGCTGGGCATATCGCTCGGTGGCCGTGAACCAGCGCTGCAGGCTGGCCTGAAGCTGCTGGGTCGCGGGCAGGGCTTGGGCCTCGAGAAAGGCATCGATCGCGAGGTAGTAGCGCAGCGTGTTGCGCTCGACCACGCCGCGTACGCCGCGCACCTGCAGCGGCTGGCCATCCGAGCGCTGGCCGATGACGCTGAAACCGACCTTGTCGCTGCCCAGCGTGGCCAGATAGGCCTGCATCGCCAGCCTGGCGGACAAGCCGTAGGCATAGCCATAACGCATGTGAAGAATCGTCTGGCTTGCCGATGATGGCGTGGCTTGCACCTCGATGCGGTAGTCGCTGGTACCCAGCGGCCCGTCGGGCGCTTGCAACACGACGGCAAGAAAGCCGTCGTTGCTCGTCGCGCGGTAGGAAAACCTGACCCAGTACACATCGGACAAGGCTTGGTCGAACTTCCGGCCAAGCCCGGCGTCCAGTACTTCGGCAGGGCCGCCCGGCGATGCCCGGCAGTACTTGACGTTGAGGTGCAGGATCAGGACGTCGCACCAAGGCCCGGGCTGCGACAGGGCCAGCCGCACCTGCTCAATCGGTTGGTCCACCAGGGCGTAAACCTGGCCCTGCAAAGCGCTGGGCGATT
>RGQD01000766.1 GCA_010030205.1 Betaproteobacteria bacterium | reverse complement strand
GCGCATCACCAAGTTCGAGCGCCCCCAACCGGGGCTGATGATGATCGGCTGCGTCGGTGCTCAGCGTTTTCGGGTTCAGCGCAGCGAGCAGCTCAAGCACGGCCTTTGGGTCGCCGATGTGGAGTTGCTTGCCGACGATACCGAACTGCCGGTGCCCGAAGACTTGACCTTCGCGCGTGAGGCCTTTCAGGGCCTCGTGCGCGAGATCGAATTGAAGCTCCAACAAAGCGGACAAGCTGGCTTCGAGATGCCGCTCTTGAAACCCTACCGTTGGGACGACTGCGGCTGGCTCGCCAATCGCTGGTGCGAGATATTGCCGCTGCAGCCGGAGCTGAAATGCCGTTTTATGGCGCTCGACAGCCCCTTGATGCGGCTCGAACTGGTGGCCGACACGCTGGGCCAGATTGGCTTCACGATGCCGACCTGACCGGTCGCCACCTGAGCACCAGGCGCTGCGCTGGCCGCCAGGCAGAACCAGGCCAAGGGTTCCTGTTGACCGGGGGTGTGAGGACAAGTGCGCGCCAAGTAGCTGAGTTCCGGCGTACCAGCCAGAACTGGCTGAGGTCCGGCGTACCAGCCAGAACTGGCCCAGGTCAGCGGTCGGCGTGGTCCGCGGAGCCCGCGGCGGTCTGCTCGCATGACCATCCGGTGTGGGCGCGGGCGCGGGCGCGGCGCGCTTGAACTGGACGGCTCAAGCCGGTGTTCGATCTCGCTCTGGCGCAGGGCCCGAACTGCGGCAGTGAACTCAAGGTCATCGCTGCCATGCTGGAAAAGGGGCGTTTGAATTTCCTATCCCCTGCCACCTGCGCCGCGCCCCCCTGAATGCAGGGCCGTCCGGCGTTGACAGCCTCGACCTAAGGATGAGATTGTCCCGCCAGCCATCAGCTGGCACGCCGACCTGTAGAGCGAGCGGCGCCTCAGGTCGACACCACGAACCGCCACAGGAGTGAGAGATGTCCCTTCAGTTCCGAATCCGGCCGGCCATGATCCTGGCCGCCGTGCTCGCCATTGGTACAGCACATGCTGATGGTTCCCGCACGGAAGTGCTGTACGACAGCTTCAGCAAACCGAGCGGGGCCTACACGCTCGGCGACTACTACGGCAAGTGGTCCAACATCTACGGTCCCGGGGAGATGGCCTACCTCGACACCCGCAGCTTCGTCGGGGGCAAGTTCTCGGTCTCGGCCGTGCCCTTCACGGTCGGCTACGACTACAGCGTCTTCGACCAC
>RGQD01000765.1 GCA_010030205.1 Betaproteobacteria bacterium | reverse complement strand
CGACAGGCTGTCGCTCTGACGCCCGCTCAGACCCAGGCTGAACTCGGTGCCCAGGTAGCCGGCCCGGGCCGCATAAGCCGGCCGGCCGGCCTTGGCCTGCGCAGGCTCGACCTGGTAGAAATACTGGCTGGCGGCCCGGCTGGCCCAGATCGGCTGCAGACCCAGGTTCAGCGCCGCAGGCCCGCCGCCGAACGGGCTGAGCGCGAGCGGGCTGAAGCGCCAGCGCAGCTCCGGGTCGACCATCACGCCGCGGCCTTGCAGGCTGTGCAGATCGGTCGATGTCAGCGCGCGCGCCTTCAGGCGCAGCGTCGGGCTGCCCCATTCGTTGCGCAGCCCTTTGTAGATCAGCTGCGGCCCGAGCCCGAACATATAGTCCAACGCAGGCATGCCCTGGCGCGCATCGCTGTTGCGGGCGTTGAAAGCGGCGCTGGCCGTGAAGTCGAGTTCGAAGTCGCTGTGCTTGACCATGCGCCCGCTGATGCCCTCGCGGTCGACCCGCAGCACCGGACCGCGGTAGCTCAAGTAAGGCAGAACCAGGCCGCGGCCGTGGTTCTGGTCGGCGCCAGGATAGTCGCTGACCCAGCCGCCGCCCAGCGCCAGCCCGGCCTCCCACAGCGGCAGGCCCGGCTCGGCAGGCTGGGCGAGCGCCGCCCCGCTGCTCAGCAAGGCCAGGCCCAGCGCGGCCACCAGGCCGCAGCGTGAATCGATCATTTCAAAATCCGGTTTGTTGCGAGTACGCCACCATCGGCGAGCTTCTGCCCACGACGCCATCAGCGCCGCGGGCCGCCCGAGTGTCCCAGATACCAGCAGGCGCGAGCGCCCCAGCGCAAAATCGCGGCCTCGTCCAAGCCCGTACCCCGCAGCCCTCGCCTGCCGCCCGCCAGATGCAACTGCAAGACCTCCGCCAGCGTTTGCGCGCGCTGGGTGCCAAACCCGCGCACGAGCAGCGCTTGCTGCGCCAATGGGCCAACGCGCTGCCGCAGCAATCCGGCAAGCGCAGGCTTGAGCATTGGCTGCCGCAGTCGCTGCGCGACGCCTTGCCCGCGCTTAACGACGAGCTGGCCGGCTTGGTGCGGCTGCAGTCCGAGCACCCGGGCGAAGACGGCTCGGCCCGGCTGCTGTTGGCGCTGGCAGACGGCCAGACGATAGAGGCCGTGCTGTTGCCGCGCGACGGGCTGTGCGTGTCGAGCCAGGTCGGCTGCGCGGTCGGCTGCCTGTTCTGCATGACC
>RGQD01000764.1 GCA_010030205.1 Betaproteobacteria bacterium | reverse complement strand
GTGCGCATGCTGTCGATAGGCACCGCCACGGCGGGATACCAACCCAGCCAGGCCCCGGTCGAGGGCGCTGGCGCAGTGGGTTGGCTGTCCGACGGGCGATTGATCATGACGATGGTGTCGGTGCAGCAGCAGCATGTGCAAGCGATGATGGAAGACCGCTTGGGCGATCGCTACCTGCGACTCGATGCCCGCTGGCCAGCGCAGGCCGGGCTGGGCATCGACGTGGCCACGCCAGAGGCTTCTAAGCGGCTGGTGGCGATGGCCGAGCAGACGCTGCGCGAAACCGATCTAGCGTTGCTGCGCGGCTTCGTCTGAGCGCGCCGAGGCCGGCCCGCCGCCATCAAGTCCGGCCAAGTGGCCACACTCCATTCACTGCAGTGCGCGCCCAGGCGCTGAGGCGGCGCAAGCAATGTGGGTTGCAGCGCTCGTCTGGGGTCCAGGGCCCTGCCGACATTGATATCGATCAACCCGCTGTGGAGGCCTGCTTTTACTGTCAGGCATCGCTTCTGGAGGTCTGTCGTGACTGCTATCAAATCCATCTTGGTTCATCTGGACTCTTCGCCTCGCTGCACCGCGCGACTGCGGTTAGCGCACCAAATCGCTGAATTGCATGATGCTGCGGTGACTGCTTTGTACGCGGCCACGCCAGCCGATCTGCAGTTCCCGTTTGGCTTCGGTCCTGGCATGGAGGCGGCATCGGTGCTGCGTGACCTGGAAGCCACCCGGCGTGACCGTGCCAGGACGCTGTTCAAAGAATCGGTAGCGTCCGGCTTGTTTCGTCTGCAATGGCTTGAATTGACGCGTGAGCAGCCGCTGTACGTTTTCGCCCAGCGCGCGCTTTATGCTGATCTGATGGTGCTCGGCCAGCACGAACCCCATCAGGCGCGGGACCAGGATGTGCCGGCCGACTTTGTCGAATCGACCTTGATCGATAGCGGCAAGCCGGCATTGGTGCTGCCGTTCATCGGCACCCCGTCGGTGCCGTTCCGTAACGTGTTGGTGGCGTGGAAAGAGTCACGGGAATCGGCACGTGCGCTGGGCTCAGCGCTGCCGCTGTTGCAGTCGGCTGAGCAGGTGCACGTGGCCTGCTGGGGTAGGCCAGCGTCCGGCACTGCGCCGGTGTTGGCTTACCTCCAACAACACGGCGTGTCGGCGACATTGCACCACTATGGCGAGGCCACGCCCAACATCGGCGAGTTGCTGTTGTCGTTGGCCAGCGACCTCGATGC
>RGQD01000763.1 GCA_010030205.1 Betaproteobacteria bacterium | reverse complement strand
GTATGCGCCGTGTGCGTCTCGGTGACGATCGCAATGGCGCCCAAGCCGATTAGCACCGCACCGAACAACGTGAATATCAGCTTCGATGTTGCCCGCAACTTCTTAACTCCAGGACGGCTGGTCACAGCATGTATCAACCTCCCGGACCAGGTCGCCACTCTCCCCTGGCCTCCTTTCCAAGCAAATACCATGAACCAGCACATAGAGCGGCGCTTAGAGGCGCTGGAAGCCATCCAGCCGCAGGCGTGTCGCTGGGTGTGGCGGAATGCTGGCGAGACCGCCGAGCGGGCCATCGAACGCACGGGCATAAAGCCCGACGAGCGCGCATATGTCGTCTCGTGGGTTGAGTCTGTGCAACGAGCGGCAAGATCGAGAAGCGCATCGAGCAGCCCCGTGATCGTGTTGCCGACCCCGGGCCCGGAAGTCACCAGGACGACCCCGACCCGCCCGGCGCTGCGGGCGTAACCTTCGGCAGCATGCACCGCCGCCTGCTCGCGCCGCACGAGCACGTGGCGCAACGCAGGCCGGCTGTACAGCGCGTCGTAGAGCGCAAGCGCGCCGCCGCCCGGATAACCGAAATGATATCGACCCCACACTCGATCAACGTGTCAAGGAGGATTTCGGCGCCGTTGCGCTCGCCAGGCCCGGTGTCCGAGTCTCGTGCATTCAGTGCTATCGGGTGGAGTGGACATCAACAGTCATGGCGGTATACTTGTCCGTACAAGCGGACAGGACACCACTGAACGCGGCTAACGCCACACCAGCAGGACAACCAGCATGCGCCCTCTCGCGGGACAACGGGTCATCGACCTCACTCAGAACGTCGCGGGCCCCTATTGCACCCAGGTCCTCGCGGACCTTGGCGCCGAAGTCATCAAGATCGAACGGCCCGATTCAGGCGACGACACCCGGCACTGGGCGCCCCAGTTGGCCAACGGCATGTCCGCCACCTACGCCACGCTGAACCGCGGCAAGCAGAGCGTGGCCCTGGACCTCGACGACCCGAAAGACCAGCAGGTCCTGCGCCAAATGCTGCGTGCCAACGACATCGTGGTTCACTCGCTCAAGCCCGGCAGCGCGGAACAGCGCGGCCTCGGCTACGACGACCTGCAGCCCCACGCACCGGGCCTGATCTACTGCGCGATCAGCGCCTTCGGCAACACCGGCCCGCTCGCCGCCCTGCCCGGCTACGACCCGCTGATCCAGGCCTTCGCCGGCATCATGTCGGTC
>RGQD01000762.1 GCA_010030205.1 Betaproteobacteria bacterium | reverse complement strand
GCATCGAGTGCCAGTGCATCAAGTGCCAGTACATCAAGTGCCAGTGCATCGAGTGCATCAGGTGCAAATGCCTTAGGTGCAAATGCCTCAGGTGCAAGTGCCTCGGGTGCAAGTGCCTCAGGTGCAAGTGTGCATGCCCCTAGTGTAAATGCACGAGCTACAAGTGCACATATTCGTGCAAAGTCACGAGAGCGTACTAATTTTCGTGCAAGATCAGCACAGAAAAAACAAAACGCCACCAATACACTGCAGAATCCTATTGGGAGCAGCCCAATGCGAAATTCAGCTGCATATTCTTCATCGTATGTATCGACCAGAGTTCCGACATGGTCTGATCATCATGCATCAATGCAGCCTCAAGATAGTTTCTCACAGCAGCATCAAGGTGGTTTCTCACAGCAGTCTCAAGGTGGTTTTTCACGACAGCAGCAAGCTGCTTTTTTGCAGCCTCAAGGTGCTTTCATGCAGTCTCAAGGTACCTTCTTGCAGCCTCCAGGTGCTTTCTTGCAGCCTCCAGGTACTTTCATGCAGCCTCCAGGTGCTTTCTTGCAGCCTCAATGTGCTTATCAACCTCAAGCTGCTTACCAGCATCAGGCTGCTTACCAGCCTCAAGCTGCTTACCAGCCTCAAGGTGCTTACCAACCTCAAGCTGCTTACCAGCCTCAAGGTGCACAGCAGAATAACTTAATTGATCAGAATACATTGACTCAGATCAGTCATACTGCTGCTACGCCAGAATGCTTTGCAGGATTCATAGCAATGTTGAACATGTTCATGTTACAAAATGCAAGTTCTCCGACGCCACCGCAAAGTAGATCACAGCCAAATAGATCGCAGGCTAGCTCATCAGCTAATGTGCCAAGATCTAGTAATTCTGAGATCATTTTAGCAAACCAAGCATGGCGACAGTCAATCACTGAGTCGCCACTTCCTGGCCCTCAGGAAGCACTTGCTTTGTGGGATGAAATGCATAAAAAGTTCATGCACCTCAAACAATCTCAAGCTGCTGAGTCTGAATTGAATGCAGCACGCGAGCGCGATGTTGAAGCATTTCATGCACTTATGGCTTGTCAAACAGACGACCAGCGTGCATTAAGAAATGAATTAGAAAAGCTCAAGAATGCTTTGTCAGCACGCACAGCATAAGTGTATGAATATATGATAAGATATACATTATATATACCTTGTATAATTTTTGGACTGATATCATGAGGTAGTACAGTTTACCTC
>RGQD01000761.1 GCA_010030205.1 Betaproteobacteria bacterium | reverse complement strand
GCGAGGCGCAAACGGGGCGTCTGCTGCCACGCCATCGATGAAGCTGCGCACCCGCTACTCCGGCTGGAACCTGCTGGCCGCTGCCCGCGGAGGCCACGCCGACTGGGCGCCCGCCTGGCGAGATGCGGCGCCCAAGCCGTGCTACGACGTCGTCATCATCGGCGGCGGTGGCCATGGCCTGGCCACGGCCTACTACCTTGCCAAGAACCACGGCATCACAAACGTCGCTGTGCTCGAGGCCGGATGGATCGGTGGCGGCAACACCGGACGCAACACCACCATCGTGCGCTCGAACTACCTCTATCCAGAAAGTGCGCGCTTGTACGACTTCTCGCTTCGCCAGTACGAGCACCTGGCGCAGGCGCTCAACTTCAACATCATGTTCAGCCAGCGCGGCATCGTCACGTTGGCCCATTCGCGGCACGACTTGGACGCCCAGTCGCGCTGGGCCAACGCCATGCTGTGCAACGGCATCGATGCCGAACTGCTCGACGCCCGGCAGGTGCAAGAACTGGAGCCCCGTCTTAACTTCAGCGCCGATGCACGCTTCCCGATCCTGGGGGGCTTCATCCAGCGCCGTGGTGGGCCTGTGCGACACGACGCGGTGGCCTGGGCCTATGCCCGTGGCGCGTCGGCCTTGGGTGTGGATATTGTTCAGAGCTGTGCTGTCACGGGCTTCGTGAAGCAAGGCAACACCGTGGTCGGCGTGACAACCAGCCGCGGCGAGATCCGCGCCGACAAGGTGGCCATGGCCGTGGCCGGGCATTCGTCGGTGTTGGCCGGCATGGCGGGCTTTCAATTGCCTGTCACCAGCTATGCGTTGCAGGCCATGGTCAGTGAACCCGTCAAACCGGTGCTCAACACCGTGACCCTGTCGCCGTCGCTGGGCGCCTACTGGAGCCAGAGCGACAAGGGCGAGGTGGTGATCGGCGGCGGGCTCGACCACTTCCCTTCCTACGCCCAACGCGGCAGCTTTGACGTGATGCAGCATGTGCTGGCAGCCACGGTCGAGATGTTCCCGAGCTTCAGTCGGCTGCGCCTGCTGCGCCAATGGGCTGGCATCGTCGACGTGGTGCAGGACAGCAGCCCGATCATCGGCGCCACGCCGGTACCGGGCCTGTATATCAACTGTGGTTGGGGTACTGGCGGCTTCAAGGCCATCCCGGTGGGTGGCTGGACGCTGGCCCACGTGCTGGCCACCGGGCGCAACCACGAGCTGGCAGAACCCTT
>RGQD01000077.1 GCA_010030205.1 Betaproteobacteria bacterium | reverse complement strand
AGTTGAGTTGTCCTACACGTACGTAATAGAGTTATGAATTTGTGAGACTGATGGATTGAAACTCACACCACACTTCAAGCTTGAGACTTTTGTGCGTACTCCGCGGCATCACCCTTTATCACACGCTATTACGCCAACGTGTGTGGTGCGGGGGCATTAGCCGTCATATTCCACCCCGCGTTTTTGCCCTTTGAAGTGCAGTGGCGTATCTGCAATGTGCCTGTAAGTTGCCTCTTACTTGCCTGTACGTTTTAGTTTGTAGAATTTTCTTCGTGCCTTGGTGCCTAAGTTCAATACCTTATATGCCTGAGCGTCTGTAATAAATTTCCTAGATTTGGGATGTTTTGCTGCATTCACGAAAGCCATGACCATTAATTCCTCCTCAGATCGATTGATCAATCCCTGTTGCACTAGCCAGTTCGCGGTTTTTTCAGCCTTTAGGACTAGCAAGCTGCTAGTAATCAGATAGTTGGGATTGATACCTGAGGTTTTGAGCCATTGATTGGTTTTGTGATCGGTTGCATGTTTCATGCAATTATTTATGTTGAATCTAATTTAACCATTGAAAAACAGGTGTTTCATTAGTTATTGCAACCCCTCTGCTAAATAGTTGAAAGAGGATTGATATGCGACTATTTGAACTATGCAGCCGCGAAGACAAGATCGAACTGTTCCAACAGTTGATAGGAAAAACAAGAGAAGTGCTCGGATTGAACTCGGCTGACATTGCCCGTATGGCGAGGCATGATTCATCACCTAGTGCCAAGCCCAAGCCACCTGGCATTGTTCGAGCAAAAGGGTTAATTCCAGCGAAGAAAAAAGCACGTAAAAAAGTCTTGAAGAAGAGCGCGCCAAAGGCCTTAGCCACCCCTCCTCAGATTCCAGGCCAAGCTCCCACGGCACCTGTACCTGGTCAACGTGCGCCTATCACATCAAATCAGCCAGAAAGGGGGGCATATAGTGTGAAAAATGTTGCTGGCCTAGACCGCAGGCTATACGAGCCGAGCACATTGTCCAAATACCCGGGCCGACCCACTGACAGCTTCAATAGCCTTAGCCCATAGTGCCTTGATAATTCAAGTAGATCTCAAACAAATTCTAAAAATCATCCAGACTTACAGAAAACAACTTCTGTAATTGCAAAGATCAGAGATTACCCACATATGAAATTTCACTGATTTGATTTAGCATTTTCAGAAATATCAATCCTAAAAGGAAGAGAGAACTTCATGAAAAAATTAATTTCTACCTTGTGTTTCTTTTTGATGACTTCTATTGCGATGGCACATCCTCAGGATGGGATGACACCCGAGCAGCTGATGCAGCACTATGTAAAGATGTTCAATGAGGAAAATCTACCTGCATTGCAAGAAATTTATCACTTTCCTCATGTGAGATTGGTCAGTGGTAAGTTGATCAGTTTCGATGACAAAACTGTCCCAGTCGTCGATTTTGCTAGCCTCAAGAAAACGGGTTGGACACATTCAAAGCTGAATTCGGTCAAGGTTTTGGCAGAGGGCGCTAACTCTGCGATGGTCGAGCTTGATTTTTCCCGCTTCGACAAAGATGACAAAGAGTTTTATCGCTCTGTTGGCTATTACGTTCTGACCAAAAACTTAGGCTATTGGCAGATATTGAGTCTTAACAATATCGGAAACGTTGCTGGAATGACCAAGTAGCAAGATATCGCTAGGTCTCCGGCAACCAAAAAAGATGTTCAACAAGGTCAATGCAATGAAGGTTTTTCATGACTGGTGAAACCATAGAACTCATTTTCGAGTTTGGGGTGATCTTGCTTGCGCCAATCGTTCACAACTATTACCTGTGGAAGGTGAAAAAGGTGGATGTCTCAGTCATTAAGCAAAGCATCAAGATTTTTTCATTCTTCTATGCCTTGCTGGCCATGGGCATTGCACTGTTGTTTATCCATGCACCTGTGCAAGCAAGTGATTCACATTGTTACTCCATCCAAAATTCAGATGCCAAAAACCAGTGTTTGGCGTTTGTCAAAAAACAAGACAGCTACTGTTACTCTGTGCAAGAAGGCGATGCCAAGAACCGCTGCTTGGCGCTGGTCAAGAACCAAGATTCCTATTGCTACTCTGTACAAAATGCAGACATGAAAAATCACTGTTTGGGGCTGGTCAAGCGCCAAGCCGAGTCCGAGGGCCTGGACAAGGTCTTCCGCGATGCGGGCTTCGAATGGCGCGAGCCGGGTTGCTCGATGTGCGTTGGGATGAACGGCGACACCGGGCTGCCCGGTCAGCGCATCGCGTCGACCTCGAACCGCAATTTTGGGGCGAGGGGTCCGCAGCCATCTGCTGAGCCCCGCGATGGCCGCTGCCGCAGCGGTGACAGGCCGCTTCACCGACGTGCGGCGACTGATGGCCGGGGAGACGCTGTGATGCAAGCTTTCAACACCTTGACCGCGACCGCGGTGCCGATCGACCAGGCCAATGTCGACACCGACCAGATCATCCCGGCGCGCTTTCTGGGCCACCCCCGCGAGCAGCAGGTCGACGCGATGTTCCACGACATGCGCTACGACGCGAACCAGCAGCGCCGCGCCGATTTCGTGCTCAACCAGCCGGCCTATGCCGACGCGAAGATCATCGTCGCGGACCGCAATTTCGCCTGCGGTTCGTCGCGCGAGAACGCCGTCACCGTGATGGTCGACAACGGTTTTCGGGCTTTCATCGCGCCGAGCTTTGGCGACATCTTTTTCACCAACTGCTTCCAGAACGGCGTGCTGCCGATCCGCTTGCCCGTGGAGCGGGTCGATTCGCTGCGTGCGGCGCTGCGTGCAGCGCCGGGCAGCCGCATCACCGTCGATTTGGCAAACCAGCAGGTGGTGGGCCCGGACGGCCAGGTCGACGCTTTCGAGATCGACGCTTTTCGCAAGGACTGTCTGCTCCAGGGTCTCGATGAGATCAGCCTGACCTTGAGCCACGAGCCCGACATCGCCCGCTTCGAGGCGAATCTGCGTCAAACCATGGATTGGCTGTAAACAATGACTGATTTCAATGCTGGCGGTGGCCTGAAGATCCTTGTGCTCGGTGGCGACGGCGTCGGCCCCGAGGTGATAGCGCAAGCCTTGCGCGTGTTGCATTGGTTTGGCGGCCGGCTGCCGCTTCAAGCCTTGGAGATGCCCTACGGCCTGTCGGCCTGGCGTGCCGAGGGCGCGATCCTGCCGGCGCGAACCTTGGCCGCGGTGCACGCTGCCGACGCGGTGCTGTTCGGTGCGATCGGTGGCGACTACGCCGGGGTGCCGGTCGATGTGCGGCGCGAGGGCAGCATCCTGCGCTTGCGCCGCGAACTCGGTCTGTACGCCAACCTGCGGCCGGTGCGCCACTGGCCGGCATTGGCGCGGTCCTGCCCGCTGCGCGCCGAGGTCGCTGCCGGCACCGACATCGCGCTGGTTCGCGAGAACACCGGCGGGCTGTACTTCGGCACGCCGCGCGGCATCGAGACGCTGGCCGACGGCCGGCGCCAGGCCGTCAACACCCAGCGCTACGCCAGCGACGAGATCGAGCGCGTCGCGCGCTTCGCGTTCGACCTCGCGCGTGGCCGGCAACACCGGGTCTGCTCGGTCGACAAGTCCAATGTGCTCGAGACCGGCGTGCTGTGGCGCGAGACCGTCACGGCGCTGCACAGGCGTGAATACGCTGACTTGACGCTGTCGCACATGCTGGTCGACAACTGCGCGATGCAACTCGTGCGTGCGCCGACGCAGTTCGACGTGATCGTCACCGACAACATGTTCGGCGACATCCTGTCCGACGGTGCAGGTGCGGTCGCGGGTTCGCTCGGCATGTTGCCGTCGGCCTCGCTGGGCGCCATCGGCGCTAACGGTCGGCGCAACGCGCTCTACGAGCCGGTCCATGGCAGCGCGCCAGACATCGAAGGCCTGGGCATTGCCAACCCGATCGGCGCGATCCTGAGCGTCGCCATGCTGCTCAAGCACAGCGCCGGCGCAGCGGCCGAGGCCGACCGGCTCGAGCGTGCGGTCGAAGCCGCGCTGGCGGCGGGCGCGCGTTGCGCCGACATCGCTGCGCCCGGCGAGGCCGCGCTGGGCACGGTGGCGATGGGTGATGCGGTGATCGCCGCGCTCGATCGGCAGGCCGGTTGAGCTGCACGCCGCCGCTTGCGGACCGCAGTTGCCGGCGCACTGCGGCTGCTTGAAGTCCGAGACCCCCTCAGCCTCTCGCGATGCCCGGCAGGATGCTAGAGTTTGGGATCGATTCGCGTCATTCGCTTGAGCAAGCATAAATAGGTAAAAGTACCGCATGAGCTACGAAACACTGAATTTTGAGGTGCAGGACGGCGTCGCTTGCATCGTCTTCAACCGGCCCAAGCAGGGCAACGCGCTGTCGCCCTTGATGGCCAAGGAGTTCTCCGACGCGGCGATCCGCTGCGACGACGACCCGTCGATACGTGCGGTCGTGCTGACCGGCGAAGGCAAGCTGTTTTGCGCTGGAGGTGACCTCAGCGCGTTTGTCGCTGCTGGTGCAGGGGCGAATTCACTGATCAAGGCCATGGCAGGCGACCTGCACATGGCCCTGTCGCGTCTGGCGCGGATGGACCCGCCGGTGATCGCCGCGGTCAACGGCGCTGCCGGCGGTGCGGGTTTCAGCATCGTGATGGCTGCGGACCTGGCGATCGCTGCGCAAAGTGCCAAGTTCACGATGGCGTACACGAACGCCGGCCTGTCGCCCGACGGGAGTTCGACTTTTTACATGCCGCGCAAGATCGGCGACCGCCGAGCGCGCGAGCTGATGCTGACCAACCGGGTGCTCAGCGCTGCCGAGGCGCTGGATTGGGGCGTCGTCAACCAGGTCGTGGCCGACGGCGAGGCGCTAGCAGCGGCGATGACTCTGGCCAAGCGCCTCGCAGCTGGTCCCACCCGGGCCTACGGTGCCGTCAAGACCTTGCTCAACGAATCATTCGAGCATGGCCTGGAGTCGCAGATGGAGCTCGAGGCGCGCAAGATCGCCGAGTTGGTGGTCAGCGCAGACGGCCAGGAAGGCATCAAGGCCTTCTTCGAAAAGAGAAAGCCTGGGTTCACGGGTCGCTGATGCAACAGACTTCTGCGCCACATTGGCGCCTGTTCGGCTTGTTGCTGGTCCTCGGAGCGGTCGCCTCGGTGCCGATGTTTGCATCGGACTTCCAGCTCTTCCGGTTCACCAACATCCTGATCTATGTGCTCGCGCTGCTCGGGATGAATGTCCTGGTGGGCTACAACGGCCAGATATCGCTGGGACACGGTGCGTTTTACGCGGTCGGCGCGTACACGACGACCTTGCTCATCGTGCACACCGGCATGACGCACTGGGTCGCGGTGCCGGTCGCGGGCGTCGTCTGTCTGGTCGTCGGGGCCTTGTTCGGTCTGCCCTTGCTTCGGCTGCAGCCCATGCATCTGGCGATGGCGACGTTTGCCATTGGTGCGGTGCTGCCGAGCATCGCGAAGTGGAGGGTGCTGGAGCGCTGGACCGGCGGTGGCCAAGGTCTGGGCATCGACGTGCCTGCGGTGCCTTTCGGTCTGCGGCTGAGTTTCGACCAATGGCTTTACCTGCTGGCGCTGATGTTGTTGGTGCTGTCGTTCCTGCTGACGACGAACTTGCTGCGCGGTCGCGTCGGTCGCGCGGTCATCGCGATCCGGGACCATCCGATTGCGGCGCGGACCATGGGCATAGACACGGTTTTCTACAAGTCGGCGGTCTTTGGCATCAGCGCGATGCTGACCGGCATCGCCGGCGGGCTGGCGGCGCTGTCGATGCGCTATGTTGCGCCGGGCATGTTCGGGATGTTCCTGTCCTTCGGTTTCCTGATCGGCATCGCGGTCGGCGGCCTGGGCTCGCTGAGCGGAGCGATCTATGGCGCGGTCGTTCTGCAGTTCATCTTTCTGGTGGTCGGCGCGGCGGCGCGAACGATGCACACATCGAACACACCGCTGATCTATGGCGTGGTGCTGATCCTGTTCCTGTGCCTGTGCCCGAACGGCATCGCGGGTCTGGTCAACAGCGCCTGGGCTCGGTTGCGCCGCAGCGCTGCGCTGCGGGCTGGCTGACCCTTGTCTGCGCCCAGGTGGCGGCGCGAGCAAGAATTGCGCTGCGTGTCTTTGAGCATCGATGCATCCGGGTTTTCACGCCAGCGCGCGGCGCGTTGCTTGGCATGATGTTGGCTGGCCGGCAATGATCGAGACCACCCGATGTTTGTAACCTTCCAGGCGACCACCCTGTAACCCATGACCGCTGAATCCACCACCCGCCTGTTGCCGACCTCGGTCGTCATCACCGACGACACAATGCGCGAGGGCTTGCAGATCGAGAGCGCGACTATCCCGGTCGAGGCCAAGCTCAGGCTGCTCGATGCGCTCGGTGAGACCGGCGCGAAAGTGATCTCGATCGGCTCGTTCGCCCACCCGAAGTGGACGCCGCAGATGGCTTGCATCGACGAGATCGCCGAGCGCTTCGTGCCCAAGCCCGGCATCCGCTACACCGCTGCGGTGTTCAACAAGACAGGCTACGACCGCGCCGACCGCTTCTTCCCGAAACTCAACGTGCGCCGTGAAGGCCGCTTGCCGGCCACCCATGTCGAGCTCTGCGACACCTTCGCGCGGCGCAATTACAACCGCAGCCAGGCCCAGCAGATCGCCGCGATGGACGCGACCATCGCCGCAGCACAGGCCGCCGGCGTGCAGCAAGCCTCGGTGGGGCTGGGCAACCCTTTCGGCTCCAACTTCGAAGGCGCTTTCAGCCGGGCCCAGCGCATCGCGATGCTCGAGCTGATGATCGGCAAGTGGCAGGCCGCTGGCATCACGGTCACCAGGGTCTCGCTGCTCGAAGCGATGGGCTGGAACATGCCGCATCTGGTTCGCGAGACCCTGCTCGAGATCCGTGAACGCTGGCCGGCGGTCACCGACTTTCACCTGCACCTGCACAACCAGCGCGGCGCGACGCTGACCAGCTACTACGAGGCCTTGCAACTCGGGGCGCGCGAGTTCGACACCTGCCTGGGCGGCATGGGCGGCTGCCCTTACTGCGGCAACGGCCGGTCGGCCGGCCATGTGCCGACCGAAGATCTGGTCGACCTGTGCCACGAGATGGGCATCGAGACCGGCTACAAGCTGGACAAGCTGATCGAGGCGGTCGCGATCGCCGAAGAGGTCGTCGGCCACCCGCTGTGGGGCCATGTCTCGAAATCCGGCGCCAGGCCACGTGGCGCGGCGCTGTACCCGGCCGACATGCCTTTCGTCGAGACGCTTGAAGAGGCCTCACACTTTCGCAACGGACCCGAGGTCTACCAGGGCCAGCTCTCGCCCTGGCGCGACGGCGACGCGCTGGTGCGGCGCTGAAGCTCGCCTGCGTCCTGCCATGACGGTCAACCCGACCACCCGATCGACCACCCAATCGACCACCCGATGGCGCGCCGCTGGTTCGGCGCACAACCAGGAGTTTCCATGCCCGTGATCGAGTCCAAGCTCGATGTCCGCAGCGAGAGCTATGCCAGGAGGCCGCGCAAGGCGGCGGCGAGGAGACGATGGCGCGGCTGCGCGCCCGCGGCAAGATGCCGCTGCGCGAGCGCATCGCGATGGCGCTCGACCCCGATTCGCCGTTTCTCGAGATCAGCCCGCTCGCGGCCTGGCGCTCGAACTTCCAGGTCGGCTCGGGCTTTGTCGTTGGCATCGGTGTGATCGAAGGCGTCGAATGCGTGATCCTCGGCCACGACCCGTCGGTGCGCGCCGGGGCTTTCAATGCCTTCAACGCTAAGAAGCTGATGCGCGGCCTCGAAATCGCGCGGACCAACCGCATGCCTTATGTGCAGTTCGTCGAGTCGGCAGGCGCTGACCTGCGCGGCGATTCCGGCGACGGCAGCCCGGAGGCCGCGATACGGCGCGAAGTCGGCCATTTCGCCGAGTCCGGCCGGCTGTTCTACGAGATCACCGAGCTGTCCAAACTGCGCATCCCGACGATCTCGGTGGTCTTCGGCGCATCGACCGCCGGCGGCGCCTACCAGCCCGGCATGAGCGACTACAACATCTTCATCCGCGGCCAGTCCAAGGTCTTTCTGGCCGGCCCGCCGCTGGTCAAGATGGCCACCGGCGAGGACGCCAACGAGGAGGACCTGGGTGGTGCGCAGATGCACTGCGCGATCTCGGGCCTGGGCGACTACCTGGCCGAAGACGAGATGGACGGCATCCGGCTGTGCCGCGAGGTCGTCTCGCACCTGAACTGGCGCAAGCAGGGCCCGGGCCCCTCGTTGCCGGCCGACCCGCCTGCCCACGACCCAGACCAACTGCTGGGCATCGTCTCGCGCGACCTGCGCCAGCCTTTCGACATCCGCGAGGTGGTCGCGCGCATCGTCGACGGCTCGCGCTTCGAGGAGTTCAAGCCGCTGTACGGGCCGACGCTGGTCACCGGCTGGGCGGCGATCCACGGTTTTCCGATCGGCATTCTGGGCAACAACGGCACGCTGTTCTCCGAAGCGGCCGAGAAAGCCGCTCAGTTCATCCAGCTGTGCAACCAGATCGACGTGCCGCTGCTGTTCTTGCACAACATCACCGGCTTCATCGTCGGCACCGATTTCGAGCAGGGCGGCATCACCAAGAACGGCTCCAAGATGATCAACGCGGTGTCCAACTCCACCGTGCCGCACCTGACCGTCATCGTCGGCGCGTCCTATGGCGCGGGCAACTACGGCATGAGCGGCCGCGCTTTTGGCACCCGCTTCACCTTCACCTGGCCGACCGCCAAGGTCGCAGTGATGGGCCCGAAGCAGATGGCCGGCGTGATGACCATCGTCCAGCGCAGTGCCACCGAGCGGCGCGGCGAGGTCTTCGACGAGGCTGCCAACGTCAAGCGCGTCGAGTCGGTCGAGCACTGGGCTGAAGAACGGTCCAAGGGCTTGTACGCGACCTCGCGGGTCTCGGACGACGGCATGATCGACCCGCGCGACACGCGCGACGTGTTGGCCATCGCGCTGTCGGCCTGTCACAGCACCTGTCACAGCAAGGCCGTTGCAGGCACACAGGAGTACGGCACATGGCGGATGTGATCATCAAACCGATCCGGCGACTGCTGGTGGCCAACCGCGGCGAGATTGCGCGCCGCATTTTCCGCACCGCGCAGCGCATGGGCATCGCCACGGTGGCGGTGTATGCCGATGGCGACGCCGGCTCGCCGCATGTGCGCGAGGCCGACACCGCGATCGCGCTGAACGGTCGCAGCCCGGCCGAGACCTACCTCGATGTCGGCAAGCTGCTCGAGGCCTGCCGGCGCACTGGCGCCGACGCGGTCCACCCCGGTTATGGCTTCCTGTCGGAGAACGCCGGTTTTGCCCAGGCGGTGATCGACCAGGGCATCGCCTGGGTCGGGCCAACGCCAGCGACGATTCGCGGCATCGGCGACAAGCTCGCCGCCAAGCGGCTGATGCAGACGCTGAACGTGCCCACGCTGCAAGCCCATGCGCTGGCCCCAGGCGAAGACGCAG
This sequence comes from Betaproteobacteria bacterium, assembly GCA_010030205.1. Lineage (GTDB taxonomy): Bacteria > Pseudomonadota > Gammaproteobacteria > Burkholderiales > Burkholderiaceae_C > Pseudaquabacterium. The sequence continues at coordinate 7,567 of RGQD01000077.1, read as the reverse complement.
CACCCGCTGCGCTGCGCATAGGCTACCCGGTGCTGGTCAAGGCCGCCGCAGGTGGTGGCGGGCGCGGCATGCGGGTGGTCGACTCGCCCGCCGACCTCGAGCCCGCGATCGCCAGCGCCAGGCGCGAAGCCAGTGCGGCTTTCGGAGACGGCACGTTGTTTCTCGAGCGCTGGGTCGCCCGGTCGCGCCATGTCGAGATCCAGATCCTGGGCGATTCGCACGGCCAGTTGGTGCATTTGTTCGAGCGCGAATGCTCGATCCAGCGGCGCCACCAGAAGATCATCGAGGAAGCGCCTTCGCCCGCGCTCGACGCAGCGCTACGCGAGCAGATGGGCCAGGCCGCGCTGACCGCGGCGCGCGCGATCGGCTACCAGTCGGCCGGCACGGTCGAGTTCTTGCTCAGCGGTCGCGAGTTCTGGTTCCTCGAGGTCAACACCCGCTTGCAGGTCGAGCACCCGGTGACCGAGGCGATCACCGGGCTGGACCTGGTGCGCGAGCAACTGCGCATCGCCGAGGGCGAGCCGCTGGGCTACACGCAGTCCGACCTGCGCATCGACGGCCATGCGATCGAGGCCAGGCTCTGTGCCGAGAACCCGGCCCAGGGTTTCCTGCCCACGCCCGGCACCATCGACGTCTGGGCGCCGGCCACCGGCGAGGGCGTTCGCTTCGACTCCGGGGTCGAGTCGGGCAGCGAGGTCTCGATCGACTTCGACACGATGATCGCCAAGGTCATCGTCAAAGCGCCGACCCGTCGCGAAGCCGCTTCCCGGCTGGCCCGGGTGCTCGAGACGACCCGGCTGCAAGGTATCACCCACAACCGCGATTTCCTGGTCTCGGTATTGCGCAGCCCCGAGTTCCTGCGCGGTGACACCCACACCGATTTCATCGAGCGGGTCGCACCGGCGCGCGAGCGCAGCTTCAGCGACGAAGACCTCGCGCTCGCGGCCACGGCGGCTGCGCTGCAAGCGCGGGCACTGCGACGCACTAGCGCCAAAGTGCTGGCCAGCGTGACAGCGGGATTCCGCAACTCGGTGATGCCGCCCGAGCGCGTCGACTACCTGGTGGGTGATCGCAAGCTCAAGCTCGAGTACCGTGCCCAGCGCGACGGCAGCCTGGTCGTCAGCGTCGACGGCTGCGCGCGCCGCGCCAGGGTGTTGCGCAGCAGCGGCGCCGACATCGATCTCGAGGTCGACGGCCGGCGCAGCGCGCTGGCGATCACCTCGGTGGGTGCGCGCCGGCTGGTGCACGGCGAGTTCGGCGATGTCGAGCTGATCGAGTTGCCGCGCTTTGCGGTGGCCGGACCGGCTCAGGCCGGTGGTGCGCTGAAAGCGCCGATGCCCGGGCGGGTGCTGGCGATCTCAGTGGCGCCTGGCGAGTCGGTCGTTCGCGGCCAGCTGCTGATGGTGCTCGAAGCGATGAAGATGGAGCACCGCATCACCGCGCCAGCCGACGGCATCGTGCAGGCGATCCGCGTCGCCGAGGGCGAGCAGGTTGCCAACGGCGCTTTGCTCGCGGTGCTCGACGACCAGCCGGCAACGCGATGAGGTTTTCCACCCGCGGCCAGGCTGCCCGCACCCACCACCGCATCGGAGCAAACCCACCATGGATCTGAGCTACGGCCCGGCCTACGAGGCCTTCCGCGCTGAGCTGCGCAGCTTTCTGGCGGACCACGCCCACGAAGCGCCGTTGGCGGGCAGCCCGCGCGACGACAAGGCGCGTGCCTGGCAGCGCCGGCTGATCGAGCACGGCTACACCGCCCGCACGATCCCGCGCGAGTACGGCGGCGCGGGCCAGGCGCCTGACATCCTGAAGAGCCGCATCCTCGGCGAGGAGTTCGCCCGCGCCGCCGTAGCCCGCGCGCGGGTCAGTGCCGGGCTGGGCGGGCAGGGCATCTCGATGCTGGTGCCCACGCTGCTCGAGATGGGCACCGAGGCGCAGAAGCGCCAGTTCATCGCGCCCACGCTCAGCGGCGAGATGCTCTGGTGCCAGGGCTATTCAGAGCCCGGCGCTGGCAGCGACCTGGCCAGCTTGCGGACCTCGGCAGTGCTCGACGGCGACGAATGGGTCATCAACGGCCAGAAGATCTGGACCAGCACCGCGCACCTGGCGCAGTGGATGTTCTGCCTGGTGCGCACCGAGCCCGATGCGCCCAAGCACCAAGGCATCAGCTTCTTGCTGCTGCGCGTCGACACGCCCGGCATCGAGATCAGGCCGCTCGTCGACATGACGATGAACCCGAACTTCAACGAGGTCTTCTTCACCGACGTGCGGGTGCCCCGGGACCAGATCGTCGGCCGGCGCGGCGACGGCTGGAAGGTCGCCAACGTGATCCTGGGCAACGAGCGCGACACGCTCGCCGACCCTAACCAATCGCTGGCGCGGCTCAACGGCCTGATCGAGATCATGAAATCCGAGACCGTCGACGGCGAGCGGCTGATCGACAACCCGCAGTTCCTAGACCGGCTGATGCGGATCCAGTCTAGGGTGCTGGCGCTGCAGTTCAACGAGCTGCGCGTGCTCTCGAGCAAGCTCAACCCGAACCAGGACGTGGGCCTGGCGCGGCTGATCGTCAAGCTCCAGGGCACCGAGCTGCGCCACGATCTCGAGGCGCTGGCGATCGACGCGATGGGCGAGGGCGGTCTGGCCTACGGTGCCAACCCCAGGCTGCGCGACGGCGGCAGTTGGCAGTACGCCTACATGTATTTCCTCGGCCTGATCATTGGCGGGGGCACCAGCCAGATCCAGAAAAATATCATCAGCGAGCGCGGGCTGGGCATGCCGCGCGAACCCCAAGCCGGAGCCGCCTGATGGAATTCGGACTCTCGACCGAGCAGACCCAGCTCAAGGATGCGCTGGACCATTACCTGCGCGAGCGCGCACCGCTGGACCGGGTGCGCCGATTCGCCGACAACAACGAAGGGCGCGCCGCCGACTTGATCGCCGGGCTGGCCGAGCTCGGGCTGGCTGGGTTGTTGATCCCCGAGCGCCACGGCGGTGTCGGTCTGGCGATGCTAGACGCCTGCTTGGCCGCCGAGGTATTGGGTTATCACGTCGCACCAGTGCCGTTCACCGCCAACTCGGTGATGGTGCCGACCGCGCTGCTGCTGGCCGGCAGCGACGCCCAGCAGCTCGAGTGGCTGCCACGCATTGCCACCGGCCAGGTGCTGGTCGGCGCAGCGTTGGCTGAGCGATCAGGCGCGCGCGCGGGCGCCGGCGTCACCGCACGCGACGGCAAACTCAGCGGCAAGTCGCTGCATGTGCTGGACTTCGAAGCCGATGCCTATGTCGTCGCCGACACAGAGGGCGGGCTGCACCTGGTCAGCGCCGATGCCCGCGGCCTGACCCGGATCCGGCTCGAGACCGTCGACCGCAGTCGCCCGGTCGGCGAACTGGTTTTCGACGCGGTGTCGGCCGACCGGCTGCCGGGCAGCAGCGTTGCGGTTTGCGACCGGGTGCTCGCGGCTGGGCGCTGCGTGCTGGCTGCCGACACGCTGGGTGCGGCGCAGCACATGATCGACCAGGCGGTGGCCTACGCCAAACAGCGCGAGCAGTTCGGCCGGGTGATCGCGTCGTTCCAGGCCGTCAAGCACTTGTGCGCCGAGATGGTGGCGCAGTTGGAGCCGTCGCGGGCTTTTGTTTGGTATGCCGGCCACCAGCTCGGCGAGTCGCCGGTCGAGGCGGGCTTGACCGTCTGCCAGCTCAAGCCCCATCTGGACGAGGTCGGCCGATCGGTCGCCAAGACCGCCACCGAGGTGCACGGCGGCATGGGCTTCACCGACCTGCTCGGCCTGCACTACTGGTTCAAGCGCATCGGTTTCAACCGCCAGATGCTGGGCTCACCCGAGTACCTGCGCCGACAGGCCGCGCGCACCCAAGGCTTGATCGCTTGAGTTGACTTGTGGTCATGGACGCAACTTTCATCAGTTAGGAGAAACTTCATGCCCAGCTTCAATATCGCACCGATAGACGCCTCGTTCGGCGCCGTGGTCACCGGCATCCGCCTGGCCACGGTCGATGACGAACGCTGGCGCGAACTGCACCAGGCTTGGCTCGAGCATGCGCTGCTGATCTTTCCCGGTCAGCACCTGTCGCGCGACGAGCAGATCAGCTTCGCACGACGCTTCGGGCCGCTCGAGTTCGACATGGCAGCGATCAGCAACGTCAAGTCCGACGGCACGCTGCGCATCGAGGCCGACAACGACGATGTCGTCAAGATCCTCAAAGGCAACATGGGCTGGCATGCCGACAGCACCTACATGTCGGTGCAGGCCAAGGGCGCGGTGTTCAGCGCCGAGGTGGTGCCGGCTGCCGGCGGCCAGACCGGCTTCGCCGACATGCGCGCGGCCTATGACGCGCTCGACGACGGGCTGCGCACCAAGGTCGAGACCTTGGCCGCGCACCACTCGCTGCACTACAGCCAGGCCAAGCTCGGCCACCAGCCTGAGGCTGGCAGCGCTTACAGCGGCTACGGTTTTCACGCCGGCCCGGTGCCGCTGCGTCCACTGGTCAAGACACACCCCGAGACCGGCCGCAAGTCGCTGCTGATCGGCCGCCACGCGCACAATATTCCAGGATTGGACCCGGATGAGTCGGAGCGTCTGCTCGACGAACTGGTGGACTTCGCCTGCCAGGCGCCGCGTGTCTACCACCATTCATGGAGTGCAGGCGACGTGGTGATCTGGGACAACCGCTGCTTGCTGCACCGTGCCACGCCCTGGGACATGACCCAGCCGCGGGTGATGTGGCACAGCCGCATCGCCGGTGACCCGGTGGCCGAAGCCTCGCTGAACTGACGCCCTGCTGGGCACAGGCATCCACCCATGCGAGACGCGACTTCAACTCGCCAATGACCAGGAACCCGCTCGATGAACCAAGAGATCCACCCCTTTCGCATCCAGGTCAGCGACGCCGTGCTGGCCGACTTGCGCGCTCGCTTGCGCAACACCCGTTGGCCCGAGGCTGAACCGGTCAGTGATTGGAGCCAGGGCGCGCCGTTGGCCTGGATCCAGGACATCTGTCGCTACTGGGCCGAGGACTACGACTGGCGTGCGCGCGAGCACAGGCTCAACCAGTTTGACCAGTACAACACCGAGATCGACGGCCTGGACATCCACTTCATGCATGTGCGATCGCCGCACCCGCAGGCGATGCCACTGCTGATCACCCATGGCTGGCCCGGTTCGGTGGTCGAGTTCCACAAGGTCATCGCGCCGCTGACCGACCCCACCGCCCACGGTGGCAACGCTGCCGACGCCTTCCACGTGGTCTGCCCATCGCTGCCGGGTTTCGGCTTCTCGGGCAAGCCCAAGACCACCGGCTGGGGCGTTGACCGGATCGCGCAGGCCTGGGCCACGCTGATGGACCGCTTGGGCTACGCGCGCTACGGCGCCCAGGGCGGCGACTGGGGTTCGGCGGTGACAAGCTCGCTCGGCGCCCATGACCCAGAACACTGCATCGGCATCCACGTCACGCTGGCGATGGGCACCAAACCCCAGGTCGCCGGCGAGCCCAGCCGCGAGGAGGCAAGGGCGCTGGCCGGCATCAAGCATTACGCAGACTGGGATTCGGGCTACTCCAAACAGCAGGCCACCCGACCGCAGACCCTGGGCTACGGCCTGACCGACTCGCCGTCGGGCCAGGCGGCCTGGATACTCGAGAAGTTCTGGGCCTGGACCGATTGCGATGGCCACCCAGAGAACATCCTGGGTCGAGACGAGCTGCTTGACAACCTGATGCTGTACTGGGTGACCGCCAGCGCCACCTCGTCGGCAAGGCTGTACTGGGAGAGCTTTGGCGCGCGTCGCGCCAACCGGGTCGTGACGATCCCGACCGGCGTCGCGGTGTTCCCTAAGGAGATCGTCGCGCCGGTGCGGGCCTGGATGAGCAAGGACTTCAGCGACATCCGCCATTGGACCGAGATGCCTAAAGGCGGCCACTTCGCGGCCTTCGAGCAACCCGAGCTGTTTGTCGCCGACGTGCGGGCCTTTTTCAGGACTTTGCGCGGATAGTCGCGCAGGATGGGTCTGGCTTGGCGCCGACCTCGATTTCAACTTCAAGCTCGAAAGACCTTCATGGACCTGCAACTCAAAGGCAAGCGCGCCATCGTGACCGGCGGCAGCCGCGGCATCGGCAAGGCCATCGCTTTGGTGCTGGCGCAAGAGGGCGTCGATGTGGCGCTGCTCGCTCGCGGCGCCGAGGCACTGGCGGCCACCGCAACGCAGCTCGCAGCGGAGACGGGGCGCCGGGTGGTCGGCGTCAGCGCCGACAGCACCAGCGACGACCAGGTCAGGCTGGCGGTGGCCGACGCGGTGCGCCAACTCGGCGGGCCGATCGACATCCTGGTCAACGCAGCGGCCGAGCCCGGGGGCTTTGGCGGACCGCCCAAGCTTGGTGAGATCAGCGGCGATTTCTTCCACGCCGAACTCGATACCAAGGTGATGGGCTACATCCGCTGCGCGCGCGAAGTGGTCGGCGGCATGCGGGCCCAGGGCTGGGGCCGCATCGTCAACATCAGCGGGCTGGCCGCGCGCCAGACCGGCAACACGGTGGGCAGCATCCGCAATGTCGCGGTCGCCGCGCTGAGCAAGAACATGGCCGACGAGTTCGGACCCTCGGGCATCAACGTCACCGTCGTCCACCCCGGGCTGACGCGAACCGAGCGCAGCGCACCGCTGATCGCGGCTAGGGCGCAGGCCCAAGGCATCCCGGCAGCGCAGGTCGAGGCGCAGATGGCTGCGGGCAACTCGATCAACCACCTGGTCGATGCCAGCGAGGTGGCGCATGTGGTCGCCTTCCTGTGCTCGCCCAAATCGCGGGCCATCAACGGCGATGCGATCGCCGTGGGCGGCGGCGCACCGCGCAGCATCCATTACTGACCGGCTGGCCTGCGGGCCGTGATCCGCACGAGCCGCCGGTCCTCGGGCCCGCGGAGCGCTTGCCTTGCAGTCAGGAGCCCGACCGGTGGCGCGCTGCGCACGGTCTTGCCGTCACTTCGTCGCCGCCTCCGAGATCTGCAGCACCGTCTGCTGGTTGCCGACGGTGACCAGCAGGCGCAAGGGGTAAGCGCCGTCGGGCACTGCGCCCAGCACCAAGGAGTGATCCTCGGCGGAGTAGCGCAGCCACGCAGGCAATGGGCGCCCATCGGCTTGTGTCACCCGAACTTCACTTCGAGCAGTCGGCGCAGACGCGAGGATCTCCGTTGGCAGCGGCACCACCAGGCCATTGCCTGAGGTTGCGGTGCCGGTGGGGACGATCACGGTCACGAAGCCCTGGCGGACCGCATTGGCCAGCCCGATCAACGCCACGCTGACCCCGTTGCTGCCGACCACGGCCGTGTTGGCACCGTTCGCGCTGGACCCACTCGTGCCCGTGCTGGTTCCACTTTCCGTGGCATCGGCGACTGACACCTGCGTTGGTGCAGGGGCTGGTGCAGGTGCTGGTACTGGTGCCGGTGCCGGTGCCGGTGCCGGTGCCGGTGCAGGTGCAGGTGCAGGTGCAGGTGCAGGTGCCGGTGCTGGTGCTGGTGCTGGTGCTGGTGCTGGTGCTGGTGCTGGTGCTGGTGCTGGTG